>CAZWIP010000121.1:0-9623 GCA_964634125.1 uncultured Dehalococcoidia bacterium | reverse complement strand
TGATTGCACTTATACTACATAAATAGGGAAATGATAGTCAAGGATAAAAATGGAAAATCTATTTGGAAGACCTGCCATGTAAAAGTGGTAAAGAGACCAGTCCGATGACGATAACAGTGCCCATTATTGCTATTCTGGTTAGGATGGCTGCCAGAAGAACCGTTCCTTCTGAAATGTCACTCAATGGAACACTTAAGGCAACAATGAGACCCTCGGTAATGCCGAGACCTCCGGGGAGAAATGACAGACTGCCACCCAGAGAGGCAAGAGGGAATATTGCCAGTGCGAGTACAAACAACTGCGAATCAACGTCTATTCCAGTGGCGCAAAGGGAAAGGAAGAAAATGGTCACTTCTACCATCCAGGCGCAACTTCCCAAAGCAAAATTCGGGGTGAGAGCGCGGCGAGTGAAGAGCGAGGTTTGCGAAACACTGGCTTGATTTAGCATCTGATCAAATCCTCTTCGAGTAAGAAAACCGGGAAGTCCTTTACGTGAAATGTATCCCAGGATAGGAGCTCGAAGGATCGCTATAAGCAGGATTCCTGTAAGCATAATTCCGGCTACGATAAAATCAGGAGCCTCACCGAGCATCAGGAATCCAATGCTTGCCAGCAATGCCATTACCACCACATCTGTAATTCTCTCCGCGATGAGGATGGGTAAGCTGGTGGCAACAGGTATGCCGAAAAGGTCACGGGCATAGATGATCTTGGCTATTTCGCCAATTCTTCCGGGCGTGAAGATGAGTAGTGAGCCTGCAAAGAACACGAAAATGGCAGTTGTTCTTCTGAAAACGATGGAGGATACCCACTTAAGCAGAACCTCCCATCGAAAGTAGCGGATGGCGTGATTGAGAATGGCCAGGGGAATTAATAAAATGAGATATTGCCACTCAAGAGCGTCCCATGCATCCGCGATATCATGAAATTCGTCATCGTGTGTAACGATAGCAATCACAACTGCCAGCAAGCCAGCGGCTGCTAAAAGTGTTCCAAAACGTCGAAAACCGGTTGCCTTTGTGTTCATAACAAACTAGTGTGCTGTTAGCTATCAGATGTCGGCTGTCAGTCCACCCAACCCTTCACCCACAAAATCCAAATATCAAATGTAAAATGTCAAAACTTCTTTCACGGCACTTTTTCTTGTAATTTGATCTTTAACATTTTCAGGCGCGTATCGAAAATATGTTGTCGATGTGGCGCAATTAGCGCCTAGAGAGGCTCTTTCTGCATAATGACTATGGTTCCATTTCCAAAAACTTGTACAAAGCCGGCGTCGACAAAATCATCGGGTGGATTCGGGAGAACGCGCATATCCAGGAAGAGGAATTCTATGTTCTCCGTATCGGCCAAATACCGAATCACATCTGGTGGGGCGTCTTCCATCAACAAACGATGGGCAATAGCAATTTGATCATGCTCTTCGGGAAGTATGAAAACATCGGGATCACCGGCCATGTAGGTTGGCATATGGGCATAACCTTCTATCCACCATCCATGGTTATGGCCACGATCGGCGGATGTAGCTGCGACCTTGACTTCGGGTATTCGGTTCTCTCTCATCCATTGCATTGCG
Source organism: uncultured Dehalococcoidia bacterium (assembly GCA_964634125.1). Lineage (GTDB taxonomy): Bacteria > Chloroflexota > Dehalococcoidia > SZUA-161 > SpSt-899 > JABMQN01. The sequence continues at coordinate 8,047 of CAZWIP010000121.1, read as the reverse complement.
GGGATGACATTAGCATCAACCACCGTGTACCAATCATGAGCAATTCTGAATCGTCGATATCCCACACCTCCAATGACAATTACCACGACCAGCACAATGGCAAGTGTTGTGGCCAGCTTAGAGCGATTTATAGCGAAGCGTGCGGGGGTGGATATGTACAAATGTAGAAGCAGCCCAACGAGCAGCACCAGTCCGATTTCGATGAAGGCGATAAAGCGAAGCTCACGAAACAGCAGGAAACCCACAAATCCCGGGATAAGCAATGCCAAAGTACTGTCAACTAACAGTGATCGTGAGTTTAATACTGACAACACCTTTTTTATACCCATGAACAAAAAGACAGCAGCAACGATGAGAACGGCCAACCATAGGATAAATTCTAATCTCCAACTGCCTCCGAGCCAGTTCAATATGTCGGATACTGGCAGATCACTCTGGTTTACAACGGACTGTTTCGTTGAGAATAGATAGTCCCAGTAAATAGAGAAAAACGGTAAAGAGAGTGATATCGAAGGAATAATCCAGAAGATAAGTGCGGAACGAAAGCGGGAATGTAAAGACGTTCTATCGCTATTCCACAGTCGATAGATCCAGATGGAAAAGATGACTGCAGTTGATCCAATGAGTATAGTAGTGGGAAGAACATTGGAGCCTACGGTAGCAGCTGTGGTTAATGATGCCAGCAGGAACCACTTCTTGTTTATTGTATTCATTCCCTGAAGTACAAGAAATACACTAAGGACTAGAAACGCGGTGCCCAGCAACTGTGGATAACCACCAAAACACAATACCTCGCTGTGATATGGAGTAAAAGCTACAGTGATTGCCAGGGCGGCCGATATCCATGGATGAAGTGCAGTGCGGAAAATAAGATACACCGGGATACATGTGAGAACTGAAGCGGATATGCCCAACAGCTTAAGGGTAAGCAGTCCGTCTCCCTGTGCTATCATCCTTACCAGAAACGGAAAAACCGGCGGATAGAACTGAGAACCGGCCCGGACCTGGTCTCCATTGAAAAGCTGGTGCCCAAAGGCAAGCCATTGCCCGCCATCCGATCCGGGTGGCGCTACATTCCCGCTAAATTGTATCCAGCGACCGATAGCGACGATCAGCGTGAATAACAGGAGTAGAAGAAACCCCGATAGCTCCTGGTGCCTGATGATCCATGCTACGATAGGATTGCCTGTGAACCTTTCGATCAGAATCTTTCCGTTGCTGCAGTCCATCTCCAATCACTCAAATCAGGCAGTTGGGGAAGTTCGATGGAGAATATCTTCTATCAGGGCTACTGTTTGCCAGCCGTCTTTGGCTGATACGGGTGGTTCCTTACCTTCTGTTACTGAGTCAAGGAATCGCTTCACCAGTTCATCATGGCCAAACGAATACCTTCTGCGAGCAGCCTGTATCCCGGAAGCTCCTATTCCGCGCCAGAACTCGAAAGTACTTCGTGCTGATGTTTTCAGTACATCGCGTGCTTTGTGAGCCTTTTCCGGAGGTAAATGGATAAGGATATCGCGGAAGAGATCGAGAACCAGTACTCCTTTAGAACAGAACAGGATAAACAGCCATTCAGAGAATGGCGACCCGAACCACATTGTCAAATAGCCAGTTCCGCGTGTTCCTTTAAGACGTACTTCGGTTTGATCCATTGTTGCCGGTGAATTTGAGCTGGCATCGGTACTCCAGGCTTGTTCCACTTGAACGTCGCCAAGAAAGTGCCTCATCAGGTATAGAAGATGAGGGGATTCGTCAAAAAACAGGCCGCCCGGTAGTTCGTCGTACCAGTTGGGGAGACGGCGTTGCCAGCTGGTGAGCTGGATGCCCATGGCCCATTGCACCTCTCCGATTTTTCCCTTTTCCAAAAGTGATTTTGCTTTCAAAGCTGACCTTGTGAAAAGGTGGCTGTGGGCCGGACAAAGTATTACACTGGCATCCTGTGCAAGCGCTTCGAGGGATTGGCCCTCGTCGGACGTTAAAGTGATTGGTTTTTCTACCAGTACATGCTTACCGGCTCGAATGGAAGCCTCGATAAATGCAGCGTGAGCGTGGGGAGGAGTGCAAATTGAAATAGCATCCAGTGGTTCGTTTAAAAATGTCTCGAGATTATCAGTGAAGGAAGGGATACGGAACTGCTTGGCTGTGGATTGAGCTTTGACAAGGTCGCGATCGTAAACCGCTGTGAGCGTGGCTCGTTTATCTCGTTTAAACGCAGGAATGTGACGATCTGTGGCGACCCATCCGGTTCCAATCACTCCAACCTTGACTTGTGGATGGCCGCTCATCGACGATTGATCTCCTCTTCATAAACACATTCTGTCTGTTCTACGATGGATTCCCATGAATATCCATCTTGAACTAATTCTCGTCCCAGATTTCCCATTTCAATAGCAGCAAAACGATTGTCCAGCAGGTCAACAATGGCACTGGATAAAGCATAACTATCCCCGACTGGCACAAGGTGACCGCAAGCTGTATCTCGCAATAGTTCGGGAGTTCCTCCAACTGGTGTGGCTATAACTGGTAGTGCCGAGGCCATAGCTTCCAGTACAGTGAGAGGCATCCCTTCGGTAAAGGATGGTCTAACAAACAGAGTTGCACGCCTCATTTGGTCTGGCACATCATGGCGGGCGCCGAGAAAACTGACTGCGTGCAGTATATCCATTTGAGCAGCTTTGGTTTTTAGTCTATCAAGCAATGGTCCGTCTCCAATAAATACGAACTGGGTGCCAGGATGTCGAAGCAGAACCCATGGGATCGACTTAATGAGTATCTCAGGTCCCTTGTTCGATATCAGACGTCCTACAAATAACACGGTCTTTACAGGAGGTTTCCCGTTCCTGGGTGGGTGGTAAATGTGTGCGTCTACCCCGTTAGGGATTACCGTTATAGGGGTTGATGCATGGCTGATAGAGCGTGCATGATCAGCCACCGCATTGGATACAGCGATTACATGGTCACTTCGTCGTACGATGAAACTCCCCATGGTGGATTCATAGGTCTTCACTAGCGCGCTGAATATCCTGCCTTCGCTTTCCAGTTTGCCCAGGTGGAGTGTGGTAACCAATGGAACCTTAATAAACGGTTTTAACAGAGCTATCGCCTCGGTTGTTCGGAAGAAAAGGTTGTGAGCATGGATTATATCTGGTTTAAATTCACGGATAGCGCGAGCGATAGAATACATGACTTGTATTGAGGCAGTTTGTTGAAGACCCAGCCGAGGAGTGAGGTCAATGCCTCGTATACGGTGTATTGTCAAACCGTCGTCAGTTTCTTTGAGTGGGGAAGGACAAGTCCTCACGGCCATCGCAAAAACGGTGTGATCTCGCTGGACGAGCCCTTTACATAACATAGATGTTACGTGTTCAACACCCCCGCCGAAATGAGGTGGGAAATAGTCGGAAAGCATCAAAATGCGCAAATCATATCCCCTTGGAATATATGCAGGACTAGGTATAACGAGGGTATCAGTTGATAGTATTTTACACGATTGTGTATTCGTGAGCAACCTGTATTGATAGGAGGAGGAAAATAGCATCAAACAAACATGCTGCTTATGATTGTGCATTAGAGGTCCCACCGTCCCGCCCAGGGATATCTCGAGGGCTGTACCCCGGAACCCATCCTCTAAATGCCCACAGTGTGGATGAATGCTAGCGCGAGGCTTTAGCCTCGCGCGAAGCGATCCTGAAGGATCGCGCTACGTGAAAGGTGAAGGCGAAAGATTTTTGAACCTTATCATAATAGAAACCAAAATAGAAACCAAACAGCCTAAAAGCACAATAAGGAACAAACAAGGATAGCTAATGAAGAGAGTGATGGTTAAGAGGGTATTAGAGATACTATTCGGTGGGGGTTGCTTCTTCGTTACAAGGAAGTTGTTGGTGATTGTGTCCGTTTTGCCGTTGAAACCGTTTGCGGATGAGGTGCAGGAAGTTTCCCGTTCCGTCACGGAAGGGGTTTAATTTGGGATATCCGGAGCGATAACCGTAGTTAATGGGGACTTCGCCACAGCGAGCCTGCAGACGGCAGGCAGCCTCTATTTTTATTTCCTGGGAAAGTGACATGCCACAGGAACGCAATTCCATTTTGTCGATAAGGTGTTTACGGAAAACCCACATCCCGGATTGTGAATCGCGGAAAGGCAGGCGGAAGAGTGTTCTGCTGGTCAGATTGAGAATGGAATTGCCGATCTTGTTAATGCGCGGCATTACGCCGTTGGTCATGAGACGGAACCGATCGGCACTGATGAAGTCGAGGTCTTCATTGATCAGCTTTTCAACCATTTCAGGCAACATCGAAGCCGGATAGGTACCATCAGCATCCATGGTGCAAATGATGTCTCCACGGGCTTCCCTGAAACCTTTCTGGTATGCCTGACCGTAGCCCCTGAGAGGTTCGGATACAACTCGCGCACCGGCTGTTCTGGCAAGATCACCGGTCCCGTCGGTTGAACCGTTATCTACAACAAGCACTTCGGTATCAAATCCGAGGGATGAGAACTGCTCGACGGGTATGCTGGAGACAACATCTACAATGCAGTCTGCTTCATTTAGGGCGGGCATGATTACAGTTACAGACCGGTTCAAATTAGTTCCCCTCTACTCTGTATTCAGGATCAGACCGAAAATCATTGTTCGGCAGTGGACGGTGTTCCGGATGACGTAGTCTCCGGTACACCCCTGCGAGAAATATACTGGTATGGGTCATCGGAAGTTTTGGCGCGTTCAATGAACTGGGTAAATTGAGATTGCGTATAGTAGGTTTGGTATACGGATATAGCTACGCGCAGGGGACGGTCAACGGGATTGCCGTATTGATCAAAAATGTAATAACCATACTCGTTTATCCTACCGTCAACGGCAGGATTGGCTTTTATCATGTATTCCTTAATTTTTACTTCTTCGGCATAGTTATCGGCCAACTGATCGAACGGTCCATCATAGTAATCATTTCGGGTGACGCTGTGCTGACGTATGCTAGCCAGAATTTTTCGCCCCAGATCGTCTTCCCAAAATGCAAATCCACTGCGCCTGCCCAGAAAGATGTCATCGTATTCGCCCACAGGATCAAGTATATCCGGTACTCCCTCTTCCTCATTAAGTACCCAGAAGAAGTAGTCCTTCTCTTCGTTGAACATCAGGAAAAACTGGTAACCCGATTCGTCAAATGTGCGCTCCACAGACACTTCGTTTTCGCGCAACGGGAATAGATTGGGCGGATCCTGAGATAGCTGATGCAAATTGAAAGTGATCGTTTTACCGTTATAGGAAACATCATAGGTAAATCGGTCGATCTTTTTGATCTCCACACCATCTTCCGGTTGGAAGAGCTTGGATTGGGTGAATTTACCTTCACCCGGAGAAGCGAATTCATCGAATTCAAAATAGGCGAATGAAAGCTCACCTTCATCCCTGTATCCGGTTGCCAGCCGAATATTGCCCCACAACTGCCGACCATCAATATGAAGCCCGTAGTAATAGTAATTCTCTGAAGGGTATACAGTTACGTGATCGGGAAGTTTTGAGAATACATGCCAGAAGACTGTCTCGATACTTTCCAGGTCAATCCCTTCAGGATCAGCGTAAAACCCTTCAATCCACTTCTGGTTTCGGTAGAAATAGGTGGTAGGATCATTCGGGACGAAGTTGGCAAAAATGCTGATATTATCATCAATTGTGGCGTTGGTAGTGGGAGAACAGGGATTTTCAATTGCTGCCACATCACCGGTCCAACCGGTGAACACATAACCCCAATCGGGTTTTGCGGAGATCGTCATCACAGTTTCTGAATCATATTCGTAGATATCAGCGGGTGGGTCAGTTGTGCCACCACCATTGGCGGCAATAGTAAAACTAGTTGGAGAAGAGGACTCCTCGGTAGCCAAAGGTTCGGGGGATGCGGAATCACCACATCCCCCGATGCTTATAGCTGCAATAATCAGTGCCAGCGCCGGGATTAACAACCAGCGCTGGCGTTTGTTACCTTGAATCATATGCTATGTGCCATTGTAAATATCGTTATGGTTGGCATCAAGTACTATGTCTTCACCGTCATTCCAGGCGGTGTTACTGTTGGCATCATGGAACAGGATTCCCAGGAGATTGCCGGTAACCAGTAACTGGAAGTCGCAGGCATCGCCGTTGGTATAGCTACCTGTACCTGAGAGTATTATAGTATCCGTAGCGGAATTGTACAAGCCGTCAATTGTTCCGCCCTCAAGCACCAGACCATCGCCAGTGGACCATAGCTTATCGCTGTCGAAGTCAAACATCAGGATGTCATAGGTCCGAGTACCGGAGACGGTCGATTCAAACGTTGTCAGCGTACCGCTATTGACAATACTCTGAGCAGCCGGTGAGCCACTGGTTACGGTGGTGGTACCGTCAAGATCGATAGTGATATCCGGTGCGCTACTGTAGTCAGCCGATACGGTCGGGTCGTGTGCTTTCGATGTGGCCGCTGTATGGCTGGTGGATGCGGCAGCATCATGGGAACCGGCTACTGAAACGGTTGGATCGTGCCAGGCTGAAACGGCGTTGTCATGGACCCAGGATGTGTTCGGATCATGGTTCTTGGAGAAGAACGCATCATGGCCGAGCGATACTTGCGGATCGTGACTGCCACCTGTTGAAACTACCGGGTCATGGTAGGCAGACCGGATACCATCGTGAATCCAGGTAGTGGCCGGATCGTGACTGGCCGAGAGGAACGGGTCATGGCCCGTGGAAACAGCAGCATCATGAGCGCCACCCACTGAGACGGTTGGGTCATGCCAATCGGATAGCGAGCCATCATGGGCCCAGGATGTGGCCGGATCGTGGTTCTTGGAGAAGAACGCATCATGGCCGAGCGAGGCATCCGGATCATGAGTGCCACTGGTGGAATCTACCGGGTCGTGGTAGGCAGACCGGATACCGTCATGGATCCAGGTAGTGGCCGGATCGTGATTGGCCGAGAGGAACGGATCATGGCCGGTTGAAACATCCGGGTTGTGTCCACTGGCGGATACTTCCGAATCGTGCCAGTCGGAGAGTGAACCGTCATGTACCCAGGACGTAGCCGGATCATGGTTGGCGGAGAAGAACGCATCATGGCCTACTGACATGGCAGGATCGTGATCGCCAAGTGAGAGTTCGGGCGAATGGTATTCGGATCGGACGCCATCATGAGTCCATGAAGTATCCGGATCATGGTTTGCTGAGATGTACGGGTCATGGCCCATTGAAATATCCGGCTCGTGACCACCGCTGGAAATTGACTGAGTATGAGTGTTGGATGCCGCGCCATCATGGACGTCTGACGTAGCTGGGTCGTGGTTGGCGGAGAAGAAGGCATCGTGGCCTACTGAGATGGCCGGATCATGGAAGCCTTCGGATATCGTCTGGGTATGGTAATCGGTGTACATGCCGTCATGGACGCTGGAATTGGCCGGATCGTGATTTCCCGAAATATAGGGATCGTGACCCATGGACATAGATGGATCGTGGCCACCTGATGAAATAGTTTGTGAATGCCATCCGGAGAAGGCGCCGTCATGAACGTCGGAATTAGCCGGATCATGGTTGGCGGAGAAGAAGGCATCGTGACCTACTGAGATTTCCGGCTTGTGTAATCCTTCCGAGAGTGTCTGGGTGTGGTAGTCGGTGTACATACCGTCATGGACGGATGAATCGGCCGGATCGTGATTACCTGAGATGTATGGATCGTGACCCATTGAAACCGAAGGATCGTGACCGCCAGAGGATATGGCCGAACTGTGCCATCCGGAGAAGGCGCCGTCATGGACGTCGGACGTGGCCGGGTCGTGACCGGCGGAGAAGAAGGCATCGTGGCCCAGTGAGTGCTCCGGCATATGGCCGCCCTCGGAAATGGTCTGGGTATGGTAATCGGTAAAGAGGCCGTCATGGACGCTGGAATCGGCCGGATCGTGATTACCGGAGAGATAAGGATCGTGTCCGGTGGACTTCATGGGATCATGGCCGCCGATGGAGGTATTGGGATCATGGGTGCCACTGGAATTGGCCGAACTGTGCCATCCGGAGAA
>CAZWIP010000120.1:0-9650 GCA_964634125.1 uncultured Dehalococcoidia bacterium | reverse complement strand
AATTGTAATATATTTTCGATGTTTTGTCTAGTATTTAATTGCCGGGTTAATAACTCGCTATTGGACGCATTTGAAAGCTCTGTACTTACTTATGCTAACAAATCCGTCGGAGAAGTGAATGTTTCCAACGGGACCACCACACACAACTCACTCGCTTTAAAAATCGCAGGAATCCTTAGTGTCCGTGAGCTTGAAGTTCTGCAACTGATGGCAAGCGGGGCATCGAGTAAGGAGGTCTCCAGCGAGTTGTTCATTTCGGTTGGCACCGCCAGGAAACACATGGTAAATATCTACCGAAAACTGGATGTCCATAAGCAGACTACTGCGGTGACTCGCGCCCAGGAACTCGGTTTAATTTGATTGATAATCATTTCCCTCTACAATATAAGCACACGATTCCTCAGTGATTACTCCGGTAATTCAATCGGCGTTTTTATAATGCCCCCTATCCAGGAATTGTGCCAACCATTAATTTTCAATCTCCCTCAAAAGGAGTCTCTGTTATTTCCGCTGATCCAACACTGTAAGTAGTTGTTTTCTGCCCTACATTATTATGATTCGCCATCGATGATCCCACCCTGTAAGGACCGTTTTCGGCAACAATACACCTAAAATACCTCATTTGGACCATAGCACAGCCATTCAATAGCTGTTAAGCTATCATCTAACATACGTTACATTCTGCGAATTGACCCAAGCTGTCAGGAGATAACGTTAATGTGAGTTGGGAATGTAGGAATAGTGCTTCTTCTATGAAAAATTTGTACCCGAAACTATTACTATAGGATAAGAAGGAGGAAATATGGAAAGGGAATTCGACGTAATCATAATCGGAGCCGGTCCGAACGGGATGGAGATCGGCGCCTATCTGGCCAAAGCGGGGCAGAAGGTACTCATATTGGAGAAGAGATTTGAAGCCGGGGGAGGTCTGGCTACCGAGCAGATCACTCTTCCTGAGTACTTCCACAATACCCATGCCATCTTCCATATGATGGTCGATTATGCCCCCATCTATCAGGACTTCCAATTCGAAGAAAGATACGGACTTAAGCATATCAAGCCCGATCTTCAGTGGGCCATGCCCACTCCGGATGGCAGGGCTTTGTGCGTCTACTCCGACCCTGAGAAGACTTGCCAGTCCATTGCTCAGTATTCCCAGAAAGATGCGGATAGCTATCGGGAATGGTACAAAGAGTGCGATGAACTCATGAGGGAGATTGTTGGGCCTCAGACATTCGTCAAACCGGAACCAGCCCCCTTAATGGCTGCCCGAGCGGAGAACTCTGAACTGGGTCGACGCCTTACGGAATACGCTGAACGTACCCCTGAGGAAGTAATCAAGGAACGGTTTGAGAACGACCATGTCCGAACGCTCATGATGTACGGCGTCTGTCACTGGGGTCTGGATCACAGCCAGTCCGGTGTCGGATATCTCATTCCTCTTTACTTCAACCGAATGAGCAATTATCAACTGGCTGCAGGAGGCTCTCACAAGGTATCCAATGCAGTCCTGAAAAGCTATTTCGAGGCTCAGGGACAGATCAGGACCAGCGTCCGGATCAAACGTATCATCGTTGAGGACGGCACTGCCAAGGGTGTGGAATTGGAAGACGGCACGCTTTATATGGCCAATAAAGCCGTTGTCTCCACCATCGATATTCATAAGACCTTCCTTGATTATGTCGGAAAAGAGAATCTTGAGCCGGACTTCGTTGATATGTGCAATGCCTGGCAGTGGGAGAAGTGGAGCTTGCTGGATACCCATCTGGCGCTCGACAAACCTCCCCAGTTCAAGGCTGCCGAGTCGAATCCGGATGTCAACAAAGCCTTCATGTATGTACTGGGCTATGACAGTTGCGACGAACTAATCCATGAATGGGAATTAATGGCAACCGGAGAATTGCCGGAGACGGCGGGATACATTGCTACCTTCCCATCAGTTCATGATCCCTACCAGGCGCCTCCGGGACGAGCTTCCGGGCTTCTTTCCCAGATGGCTCCGTTTGATCTGAAGGACGGTGGATCCGGGAAATGGCTTAATTTCAATTATCGTCGGGAATTGGTAGCATATCAGCTGAAAACTCTTGAGAAATATGCGCCAAATATGGCTGGCGATGCAGTTATCTGGTTCAACATTACCACGCCGGCCGATATCCAGAATAAGTTCGCCAACATGGTTCGCGGTTCTTACAAACAAGGTCAGTATCATCCATTGCAGATGGGATATCTCAGGCCCAACCAAGAGTGCTCGCATAACGTCACACCGATAAAGAACCTCTTCGTTGGTGGAGCAGGAGTCTGGCCGGGCGGATGTGTTATCTGGGGTCCGGGATACAACTGCGCCAACACCATTGCCGAGGAGTGCGGCATAGACAAGTGGTGGAAAGAACCGGAGATTGTTACCAAATCCCGAGAGAAAGGATATATTCTGTAGAACACTCGCAGGGGCGATTCGCGAATCGCCCTTACCAAAAGAATAGATATCTAATTTATTTAAGGAGTTAATGATGCCAGATGAAAGTTTTGATGCAGTAATAGTTGGAGGAGGGTCCAAGGCACTCTACATGGCACTGTACCTGACCAGATACGCCGGTATGAGTGTTGGTATCTTTGAGCAGAGGCACGAAATCGGTGGCGGCCTGGCTACGGAGGAGACAGCCGCAGCCGGTTTTCGCGGCAACCCTCACGCGTGCATGATGTTGCCCTGGTACCATGCCCCAACGTGGCGCGATTTCCCGGAACTATGGGACTTCGGAGTCCAGTTCGACCAGCACCTTTGCAGTGATGGCTCAGTCTTCTTGAAAGATGAGACCTGCCTGGCCATCTACAGTGATAAGCATGACCCAACCCAGGAACGTACGGCAAAGGAGATCGCCCGGTTCTCTGAAGCGGATGCCGAAAAATGGCTCAAACTGAGGAAGATGTGGACGGGCGATGCCATGCAGAGAACCCAGATGGATATGTTTTTCCTTCCCGCGGAGGACCGCCTCACCGATCCCAATGTGCTTATGAGGAGTGCAGAAGTGTATCCGGAGTTTTTGGAAGCCGGGTTCAACATAGATTCTTCGGTCCTGGCAGCCAGCCCTCTGCGCGTGGCACGTGAATTCTGGGAAAGCCCCCAGATGCAGTACTGTGCTCTCAGATTCAATCTCTCCTCGGCATTCGATATCAATTACCCGGGGCAGGGAGTCGTAATGATCGGCTCGTCAGCCAATTTGCCCAACCTGAGTTTTATCAAAGGGGGAACCCACCAGGTAGCGCACGCCGCACATCAGGTACTGGTCCGCGAGGGCTGCAAGTTCTTTACTCACTGCCGTGTGGACAAGGTCATCATCGAGAATGGCGAAGCCAAAGGCATCCGCCTGTCCGACGGCTCTGAGATCAAAGCCAGGAAGCTGGTGGTGAGCACCTTGAGCCCGAACCAGCTCGTATTTAATTTGATCGGTAAAGAGCATTTTACTCGTAATGAGGCGCGCCGCGTGGAGCTTCTGGAAGACAGTTTCCAGTGCTTAATGTGGTACGCTTTCGCCCTCCGTGAGGCGCCAAAGTACAAGGCGGCGGCATTCAACCCGGATATCAACGAATGTTTCTGGCTTGGTCTGGCGGAAGCTGCTGATCCCATGCATATCTCCCGGGAGTGTATGTGGTCACGGCTGGGTAAGTGGCCGCCTCCCATTGAGGACTACGGTCCTGTCGTCTGGTGCCACAGCCTGGTTGACCCATCCTTCGCACCGGAAGGGCATCATGTTGCCAGTACCGAGCAGATTGGCCCTCCGGCAACTATGTTTACCGAAAAGGAATGGATGGACGTCAGGCAGAGGTATGCCGAAGACCTGATCAGCATCTGGGAGAAGCATGCCCCCAATATGAACTGGGATAATATCATTGGCTGCGACTATAACTCCCCAATCGACGCTCTTAAGACGATGAACAGGCATCCCAACGGCAACATGAACGTTATCGATCATGACCCGTGTCAGTTCTGGGAGAACAGGCCGACTCCTTACCTGGCAAACCACAGGACACCAGTGAAGAACCTCTATGCCACTGGAGCCGGCTGGAGTTTGCCTACATCGGGGTCAAGCGAAGCCTATTGCTGCTATAAGATTATCGCCAAGGATATGGGGTTAGGCAAACCATGGGAGGAGCAGGGCAAAGAGGAACCCGATTCCCTGGTTGAGCAGGTGAACCTCTGCCTCAAGAGGATACAAGACAGTGCACAAGAGTAGCCATCATAATAGGAAGAACAGGGGGAAGAGGACCCGTTCTCCCTTGTTGAGCAGCAAAAAATAATTGAAGATAGAATTCGGAAGACGTTTCCGAGAGGGCAATTGTTCTAGAGTTCTATGAAGAGCTGAAGGTATTTAGGTTGGGCTGGAGAGGTCGCGACGAGCAGCTGTTGATGAAGCTGCTGCGATTTGTGCAGTAATGCAGTGTTCAGTACGCGGAGGTCGGAGGTTCGAATCCTCTCATAAAACTCTCACCACATACTATTTCAGCATGATCAATTAGGCCACAAACTGGTATTAACTACGCTATACACACCATCATCACCACCATCATAATACGCTACATTTGCCCTTATCTTTATTTTCCCGTATACTTAAGTTAGTGACTTAATCAAGGTTTCCAGTTCTACCAGCAACTCCTTAGAGTTTCCCCAGGGCAAGGTTTCTTCAAGGCAAGGTTTCGTAAACGTATTGGATGACCCAAGTTCGGTTCACAATTTTTGACTTAGGAGGTCATCTAATGAGCTTTACTAACAAGGTTTTAACCTGTTCCTATTGCGGTAATGTGTTCACGTTTAACACCGAGGAACAGCATTTCTTCACTGCACAAGGTTATACCAATGTGCCTCGGCGTTGTCCCAATTGCCGCGTAGGCAGGAAAGCAGAGCAAGGCGGCGGCTTTGGATACTATACTCACTATAGCACGCAGAGGTTGATGTATCCCGTGATATGTACCGAGTGTGGTATTGATACAGAGGCACCATTCGAGCCTCATGATGGAAGCCCAGTATATTGCAGCAAATGTTACAGCACGGTCAGATCCGCAAGTTAGCGATTATCTCACACCATGAGTTATCGTACTGACTTCACTCACCAAATCAGTTCAGGAGCCGCTGCCACTGTCAACCGTTTGAGCCGCGCTCGATCCGCTGACATTCGCCAGGCTTCTGAATACAAGGAGCATTCGTGAACTTCACACAATTCAAATTGGACTCGCGCCTGATGGCAGGGATCGGCCGCGCCGGCTACACTACGCCAACACCGATTCAGGCAGCGGCCATTCGCCCGGCCCTGACCGGGCACGACCTGATAGGCACAGCCCAAACCGGCACCGGTAAAACGGCTGCCTTTGTTTTACCCATCCTGCACAAACTGCTCAACGGGCCGCGCAGTCATACTCGCGCACTCATCATCACGCCCACGCGTGAGCTGGCGGAGCAGATACATCAGACAATTCGCTCCCTGGGAGCCGGGACCAGAATCCGTAGCGCCACTATCTACGGTGGTGTGGGAGCCACACCGCAAATCAAGGCTCTGCGCGACGGAGTGCAAATTCTTGTGGCCTGTCCGGGGCGGCTGCTGGACCACATTGATCATCGTCACGCTCGACTTGATGGAGTGGAAGTGCTGGTATTGGACGAGGCCGACCGTATGTTCGATATGGGCTTCCTGCCCGCCGTGCGACGCATCGTCAGTCACGTTCCAGCGCAGCGGCAGACAATGTTGTTCTCCGCGACGTTCCCACCGGAAATCGAGCAGTTGGCGGCACAGACCCTGAGTCATCCGCAGCGTATAGCGATTGGGCTCAGCCGCCCGGCACAGACGGTCACGCACGCCCTCTTTCCAGTTGAGCAACACTTGAAAACACGGCTATTACTGGCGCTGTTGAAACAGACCAGCACCGACTCGGTCCTGATATTCGCCCGCACCAAACACCGCGCCAAGCGGCTGGCAGAGCAGATAGGACGGGCCGGCTACACTACGACCAGCCTGCATGGCAACCGCTCGCAATGTCAGCGCCAGTCTGCGCTTAATGGCTTCAAGGGAGGCGCGTACCAAATCATGGTGGCCACCGATATCGCCGCCCGAGGCTTGGACGTGGAGAATATCTCGCACGTTATAAACTACGATATGCCTAACACCGCCGATGCCTACATTCACCGCATTGGGCGCACCGGGCGTGCCGAACGAACCGGCGACGCCTTCACACTCGTCACTCCCGAGGACAACACCATGGTGAGGACGTTGGAAAAGATCATGGGTCAGTCGCTGCCGCGGCATACGCTGGCAGGATTTGACTACACCCTACCAGCACCGCCCAAGCAGATCCCTGCAAACAGGGGGACACACCGCACACTAGCAGTATATGGGGCAAGGCCCGGGAGTCGCCTGCCATTTAATACAGCCAAAGGTGGATCTCTGACTAAAACCAAGAAACGGATCATGCCCGAAGGAAGAGGGAAACGCCGAACATCCTTAGAAGTAATTGCCGGTCTCAAGGATCAGAAGCTTGATGGGCAGACAATTTAAGATACCGAGTCGAGCCCTCCTTTTGAAGACAAGAAGTACGGTGGATTCAGAGGAGGAGGTAAAAGACGTCGAAGATTCTAAATAAGTTTTTGTGATCGATTACTCTGCCGGGGAGGGCGACAGATGTACGAGATTAGCAATGTTTTACTTTGCAATCTATCGGAGCTATTATAGTTATTGAGACAAGCTAAAAACTAACGCAGGGGCAGAAGGAGATTTGCGTCAATGAATGGCATTCAGTTCGAAGTCGGTCAGCTATATGAGAATACGAAAGGTGCCTATGAGGTACTCGTCATCGAGGGTGATGACATGCGTATTCGATGGGAAACCGGCGAAGAGGTGGCAACCACCGTGAAAATGCAGCGCCGGATAATTGAGCGCATGCAGCGAGAACGTGAACGACCGCCAATCCAAAGCAGGGCACTACCAGCCAAGAGAAAAACAAAAACACCAACAATAAATGGCAAAAAATACGAGGGTCTCAAGTCATCTCATTTCTTCAAATGAGATTGAAGGAAGAACCTGGAGAAGTTATACTTGAATCGGGTGCGCGCATACGGATGAAGACGCGATCTGAAGCCAGGGCCCTCACCGAACACAAAGATATGGGGATGGCTGGCCGGAGTAAGCAACCCCTTTGACTGCAGCATGATTGTACCTCTCAAGAGGCTCTGATCAAAGATGGGAAATGATGATGTAAAAAGCTAATTGGGCTCGGGATACGATCATAACAAGAACATTACAAGCTCAGAAAGGCAGATTAAAAGGCAAATTCGCTTCTATAGCATGGGATCAGAGAACTCTGTTTTCTGAAATGAATAGCTGAAGTAGAGGATTATTGAATGCGTCAGGAAAATATCGCAGACAGGGAAAGTCAAGGCTGGATTGATGGAGAGTCCTTCGGCGGTGAGACAGGGGGGTGGAACGAGCCGGATCTTACAGCAGGTCTTGTGTCTGAACAAACAATGCTGGGCCTGGAGATCATGATCGATGACCCCGTCCGCATGTATCTCCGCGAAATGGGCCAGGTTTCGCTTTTGACTAAAGCAGATGAGAAACTCCTGGCGTGCAAAGTAGATGAAGGCAAACATATTGAACAAATAGAGGATTCCTGGCAGAAAAGATATGGTTCTCCTCCATCCACAGCGAACATCATCATGATTCTATTGCAGGAGTTAGGGCAGGTTCTGCCTTTCGTTGACATTTTAAGGGAGGAACTTAGATTATCCAAGGAAACCTCGATCCCGGAGATGTTCTATGATCCCAGACTCCAGGAAGCGCTCGATGGAGAAGTTGACCTCCATCTAATAGAGACGATCGCCAGCAAAACGAATACCAGCGCAGATGAAGTGAAAGACAGATTGATAAACCTGTCACTGGATTGCCGGATCATACCCCCGCACTTCATTCAGGTTGTAGAGGGGAAGGGATTGCTCTCCGACCTCTGCCATGCATCCACCGATCCCAGATTCCTTGCGGTCATCATACCCCATGAAAGGCAACTGCATTACCACCTGCAGAACGTTAGAAAAGAAGTGCAACATGCAAGGAATCACCTCACTGAAGCAAATCTGCGTCTTGTTGTCAGTGTTGCCAAAAAGTACGTCGGTCGAGGTATGCCTCTTCTGGACCTGATACAGGAAGGCAACATTGGACTCATGCGAGCAGTGGAGAAATTTGACTATCGCAGGGGCTACAAATTCAGCACTTACGCCACATGGTGGGTTCGGCAGGCCGTAACCAGGTCTATATCGGACCAGGCCCGCACCATCAGGATCCCTGTTCATATGACTGAAATCATTAACCAGCTTATCCGGATTAGCCGCAAACTAGAGCAGGAATATGGAAGGGATGCAACAAACAGTGAACTGGCCAAAGAGATGGGCCTCTCACCGGAAAGGGTAGAGGAAATATGGCAGATGGTTCAGGCCACAATATCCCTGGAAACACCCATCGGTCAAGATAAAGACAGCTCCTTGTCCGACTTTATTGAGGATCACAAAACGACGTCCCCGATTGAAATCGCTTCCTATATGTTGCTCAAAGACCAAATTGACGAGGTCCTGGGGGAACTTACTGAGAGGGAAGCGAGGGTACTTCGACTACGGTTCGGGCTCGATGACGGCCACAGCCGCACTCTGGAAGAAGTTGGTCGTGAATTTCTGGTTACACGGGAACGTATTCGCCAGATCGAAGCCAAAGCACTGAATAAACTCAGATTACCTTCCCACGCGACTAAGCTAAAGGACTACTTGGAATACAGGGGGTCATGAATTATTCAGAGCACTTAAGCATTATCGTGACTGATGAGTCTGGCATAATTTATGCAATAATGTAGTGTTCAGTACGCGGAGGTCGGGGGTTCAAATCCTCTCCCCTCGACCTAATAGGGTTTTCTTTTTCATCCTTGATCCCTTCTCCTTTGGATAATTTACTGTTTCCCAAAAGCAAGGGCAAGCCTGTAAATGGGTCCCAATTTCGCTGAAGGTGAACACAACAATACCCCCTAAAATACCCCCTTTGGACCATAGCACAACCATTCAATTGCTGTTAAGTTATCATCGTTGACAAAGATAGCATGGCATGCCAAACTGAGCGCTAATTTTCACTAACTCTAGCTACTTACGCCGATATTCTGAGGGTATAAACCATCAAGAAGGAGGCTGCCATGAAGAAGCTGGCAATCCTATTGGCAATCCTGTTTACCATATTGATCTCTGTTGGAGATCTTGCATGAGATTCATTCTGATGAGCAAGTTGCAGATATCATTCAGTCTGGTTCTGGATATATGGCAAGCATCAGCTCGAATGTAATATTTAAAGTCATCGCGGATGCAGTAGAAGCGGTGGGAGTTGATAATTTCAATTCACAGGCTCTTTATGATGCCACGCAATCATTTTCGATGACAATGGACGGGGTTGATTTTTACAGCTTCGGAGAGAAGAAACGGACCATCCTGAATTACATGTCGATGTATGAGATGCGTGGTAGTGAGGAAGACCTGTTCAGGGTGGACCCTGAGTGGATTGCGATAGAACATGAACCCTAGCTTAATTATAACACCTATAAGGACTCCCTTTGTCAAGGGTAAACGTCTCCCCCCTCTGGCC
>CAZWIP010000119.1:0-9667 GCA_964634125.1 uncultured Dehalococcoidia bacterium | reverse complement strand
AATTGTAATATATTTTCGATGTTTTGTCTAGTATTTAATTGCCGGGTTAATAATTGGAATTCATGCCAAATTCTAGTAGAATGAATGCGATGAAAGAGGGCACAACCCCCATCCGACGTCAATATCTCCGCGTCAAGCAACAATACCCCGATACGATCGTGTTTTTTCGGCTGGGCGATTTCTACGAGACATTTGAAGGTGACGCTGAGACTGTAGCCCGCGCCCTTCAAATCGTGCTCACTTCCCGTTCCATGGGAAAGGGCCAGCGCTACCCCATGGCCGGCATCCCGCACCACGCACTGGAGAATTATCTGGCCAAGCTGATCAGTGCCGGACACCGGGTAGCTATTTGCGAACAGATCGGTGATCCCAAGGCCAGCAAGGGACTGGTGGAAAGAGATGTGGTCCGGGTGGTCACGCCGGGAACAGTGGTCGAGACCAACCTTTTAGATAGTACAACCAACAACTTCCTGGCCGCGCTTACGTCCGATGGCGAATCAGCCGGTATCGCTTACGTGGATATCACCACCAGTGAATTCGCCACCACACAGCTTGATTCCAACAGAGCAATCGCCGAACTTGAACGGTTGAATCCTTCAGAGATCATCGTTCCAAAAGATTTCGATTTCCCTTTGCTTCCCGGTGAGCCAACCAGACTCGAAAATCGATGGTTCGAACTGGAAATTGCACAGAAGAAGCTGCTCGATCATTTCGAAGTTGCCACTCTGGATGGATACGGTTGTGCCGGAATGCCGCTGGCAATTCAGGCCGCAGGAGCTATCATCCACTACCTGGAGGAGACCCAGAAAGGAGCGCTGGGACAACTGCCAAGGCTCTCAACATATTCCACCGACTCATACATGGTCATCGATGCTCAAACCCGGCATAACCTCGAGCTTTTCCAGTCGAGCTTATTGGGAACAACCAAAGGGTCGCTCCTTTCGGTGATCGATCTCACCAAAACCCCGATGGGTGGAAGACTACTCAAAAGATGGTTGGGCCAACCGTTACTTGAAGTGGAACCCCTGAATCAGCGGCAAGATGCTGTGGAATGGTTCGTGAATAACACTACCCGACGCGTTGAATTGATAAATGTGTTAAGTAAGCTCGCTGACATGGAACGGCTTATAAATCGGGTGAGATCTGGCATAGCTATCGCTCGGGAACTGGTCTCCCTGCGCCTTAGCCTTGAAGCGATCCCGCAGATCAAGGCTATCATCGAAGATGAGTCATCACCTCTGGGGCGCATTTCTTCCCACCTCAAACCATGCCCGGAAGCAGCAGAATTGATCTCCCAGGCTATTATCGAAGAGTCCGGAACTGGAGACAGCATCAAACCCGGTTTTTCACCGGAGTTAGATCAAATCCGATCAGCC
The DNA here is from genome assembly GCA_964634125.1 of uncultured Dehalococcoidia bacterium. Classification (GTDB taxonomy): domain Bacteria; phylum Chloroflexota; class Dehalococcoidia; order SZUA-161; family SpSt-899; genus JABMQN01. The sequence continues at coordinate 8,291 of CAZWIP010000119.1, read as the reverse complement.
TCCCGAAACGCCAAACAATACCTGGCTGACCTGGAGGCCAAAGAGCGAGAGCGCACTGGGATCAAGTCGCTCAAGGTAGGGTACAACAAGGTCTTTGGATATTACATCGAAGTGACCAGCTCACATTTGGAACGTATACCGGAGGATTACATCCGTAAACAGACCCTTGTAGGTGCAGAACGGTTTTTCACACCAGAACTCAAAGAATACGAATCGCTGATCCTCAACGCCGAGGAACGTATCTCCGAGCTGGAAAGCACACTATTCCGGCAAGTATGCAGACAAATAGGAACTTCGGGAGAGCGCATCCTCGCTGCCGCAGATGCTACCGCTCAGATAGACATTCTCGCGGCGTTCGCCGAAACCGCTGTTCGCAATAGCTACGTTCGCCCGGAACTCACTACTGACAACTCGATCCGGGTCACCGCCGGAAGACACCCGGTAGTGGAACAGGTGATGGTTGAAGAGCGTTTCGTGCCCAATGACACGTATCTCTCCAACAACGAAGCTCAACTGATCGTCCTGACCGGACCCAATATGGCAGGCAAGTCAACGTTCATGCGGCAGGTGGCCCTTATCGTTCTTATGGCTCAGATCGGCTGTTTTGTTCCGGCGAATTCAGCGACTATCGGACTGGTAGACCGAATCTTCACTCGCGTGGGACTGATGGACGACCTGGCCGCTGGCCGCTCCACTTTCATGATCGAAATGACGGAAACAGCCAATATTCTGAATAATGCCACTCCCAAATCGCTCATTATTCTGGATGAGATCGGGCGAGGTACCAGTACCTATGACGGGCTTTCCATTGCTCATGCAGTGGTTGAGTATATTCACAATAATCCAAAACTGGGAGCGAAGACCCTTTTCGCCACGCACTACCATGAGCTGGTGGCACTCGCCGAGATACTGCCGCGAGTAGAAAATCACAATGTTGCAGTATCGGAAGAAGGAGGGAAGGTCGTTTTCTTGCGCAAGATCGTTCCCGGAGGCGCTGACCGTAGTTATGGTATCCATGTAGCTCAACTGGCGGGATTGCCCAAGGCGATCATTCATCGGGCTGAAGAGGTGTTGGAAGACCTGGAAAACGGAGCCGAAGAGAAGCCAAAACACCGTGTCCGCAAAGCAACTCAGCCTGCTCCGGAACAGATTTCCCTTTTCGGTTCGCCTCCACCCGTAGTGGAAGAACTGGAGAAAATCAATGTTGATTCACTGACACCATTGGAAGCTATTACCAAGCTTTACGAACTCCAAAAGAAGGCACGCTCATGAGGGGAATAATGGATTTCGAATCAACAGACTGTGTCATAATGTCATCGCGAGGAGCCGCAGGCAACGTGGCGATCTCACCTTTCATGAGGAGATTGCTTCGCTTTGCTCGCAATGACACGGTAAATTTAGTTGGTATTTCAGGTTGTGACACAGTCTACAAGTGCGGAATGACACAGATATGGTAAAAGTGGTGGGCTGAGCCCACCACTGTGGGGAAGTATAATATGACAGAAGCACACTGCACGTACATTTCACGTGAATCCGGTATCAGTTTACAACAGGTTCAGGCTGTGGAAACACTCCTGGCAGAAGGCGGCACCGTTCCATTTATAGCCAGATACCGCAAAGAACGCACCGGCTCACTGGATGAAGTTCAAATCACTACCATTAGAGATCGATTAGCTCAACTGGCAGAACTGGATAAGCGCCGGGAAGCCATTCTGAAATCGCTGGAAGAACGCGAGCTGCTTACCGATGAACTCAAGCAAGCTATCGAAGCAGCCGAGACTATGGCCACGCTGGAAGATATCTATCTTCCGTACAGACCCAAGCGCCGCACCAGGGCAACTATCGCTCGAGAGAAAGGGCTGGAGCCTCTAGCACAGATGATCTTCTCTCAACAAATAGCTACCGATCCTTTGGCTGAGTCGACATATTATATCGACTCGGAGAAAGGTGTTGAATCATCGGATGATGCTCTTGCCGGTGCCAGGGACATTATAGCTGAATGGATCAGTGAAGATGCAGACACTCGTCAACCGATGCGACGGCTCTTTTTCAGTCACGGTACGTTCCAGTCGAAGGTAAGCAAAGGTAAAGAAGAGGAAGGATCCAAATACCGTGACTATTTCGATTGGGACGAATCGATCCGAAAAGCCCCCGGTCACAGGGTACTGGCTATGTTCCGTGGTGAAAATGAAGGATACCTTAAATTATCCGTACGACCATCTGAGGAAATGGCATTGGAATTACTGCGAAAGCGCTACGTGAAAAATGATAGCCCCTCAGCAGAACAGGTTGGACTATCACTCGAGGATTCCTACAAACGATTGCTGGGACCTTCGATGGAAACTGAAATCCGTAACGAAGCCAAGGAGCGCGCTGACAAAGAAGCAATTGAGGTCTTCGCCCGGAATCTGCGCGAGAGCCTGATGGCATCTCCACTCGGGGGAAAAGCCACTCTGGCCATCGACCCGGGATATCGCACCGGATGTAAAGTGGTCTGCCTTGACCGTCAGGGAAGTCTTCTTCACAACACCACTATCTATCCCACTCAATCAGCTAAATTGATTGAGGAAGCCCGAAAGGCCATTCTCGAACTGGTCGAACGTTTCCACATTGAGGCCATCGCCATCGGAAACGGTACAGCCAGCCGCGAAACGGATGCATTCGTGCGTGGTTTAGGACTCTCAGATTCTATTCCTATTGTAATGGTCAACGAAAGTGGCGCTTCGATTTACTCAGCTTCGGAAGTAGCTCGTGATGAATTTCCGGATGCAGATGTTACCGTGCGCGGTTCAGTTTCTATTGGCCGCCGACTCATGGACCCGCTGGCTGAACTAGTAAAAATCGATCCTAAGTCGATCGGTGTGGGACAGTATCAGCACGATGTTGATCAGGGCAGTCTGAAGCAAAGTCTCGATGATACCGTAATGAGTTGCGTTAATGCGGTAGGCGTGGAATTGAATACTGCCAGCAAACAGCTACTCACATATGTCTCTGGATTAGGCCCGATGCTTGCAGGGAAAATAGTGGAATATCGTAATGAGCATGGACCGTTCCGAAATCGGAAAGAGTTAGGCAAAGTTCCACGCCTTGGCCCCAAAGCATTCGAGCAAGCCGCCGGTTTCCTACGAATAAACAATGCTCAAAACCCGCTTGACGCGAGTGCCGTCCACCCGGAAAGTTATGCGGTCGTTGACCAGATAACCCGCGATCTGGATTGCACTATCACTGATCTTATGTCAAATGATTCGCTCCGTCAGCGCGTCGATCTCAACCAATACGCTACGGCCACAATTGGTCTTCCCACCCTCACTGATATAATAGAGGAACTGGGTAAACCCGGTCGCGATCCCCGGCAGGAATTTGAGATATTCCATTTTACCGAAGGTGTCAATTCCATTGATGACCTCGTTCCCGGAATGAAGTTGCCCGGGATCGTAACCAACGTGACCAATTTTGGGGCTTTTGTGGATATTGGAGTGCATCAGGATGGACTGGTACATATCAGCCAGATGGCAGATCATTTCGTCAGGAATCCTGCAGATGAAGTTAAAGTGAGCCAAAAAATAACTGTCACTATACTTGAGGTAGATAAACAGCGAAAACGCATATCACTTTCGATGCTGCCAAACCCTCAGATACCCAACCAACATCAATAAAAGTAACTTATGAATCAAGAAATACTACAAGAATTGAAAAACTGGTTTACCGACTATGTCACATCCTTCAAAACTGGAGACGCCGACTATGATGCAGATATCGTACTAAAAGAAGAACACACGAAGCGCGTATGCCAGGAAATGGTATACATTGGGGAGAATCTTGAACTAACCAAAAGTGATCTTCAACTGGCCGAGGTCATGGCTCTCTTTCATGATGTCGGTCGTTTCGAACAATATGCTCAATACGGGACCTTTACCGACCGTGTTTCTGTAAACCATGCTGAATTCGGGGTGGAAATCCTTAAAGAGAAACAAACTCTAAGCAAGCTGAGTAGTGAAGATCAGGAGTTGATTTTCCGAGCAATTACTTATCACAACAGGCAATTCTTGCCAATGGACGAAAATGAGAGATGCTTGCACTTCAGTAAGATGCTTCGCGACGCAGATAAGCTGGATATCTGGAAAGTTTTCACCGATTCCTACTCCGATGGTGCGAGTCTAAGCAAAGCTGTCATTCACGGCCTTCCGGATACGCCAGGGATATCGGATACCCTATACAATGACTTGACCAGAGGTAAAGTAGCCAACTATGCCGACGCAAAAAATGTCAATGATTTCAAACTGCTGCAGGTTGGATGGGTATATGACGTTAATTTTGCCCCGACCTTCCGGCGCATCCAAGAACGAGGTTATCTAATAGCAACTCGCAATGCATTGCCACAATCCGATCAGATAGATGATATCTTTACAGTTACCGAATCCTATTTGAAAGCCCAGATCCAAAACGAGCAATGAAAATACGTCCTCTCCAAATCGATAATATCACCATCGATACACCTGTGATCCTCGCACCGATGGCAGGATATACCACACCACCCTTCAGAGATATCTGCCGCAGACTCGGCAGCGGATTGAGCTTCACTGAAATGGTCCCGGCAGAAGGCATTCGCCGACGGTTGCCGCAGACAATGGTCTACCTCGACTCATACCCGGAAGAGAAGCCTTTAGGAGCGCACATCTATGGGTCTGATCCCGATGTATTCGCTGCCGCAGCAGAGATCGTAGACTCACTTGGCCGTTTCGATCTAATAGATATCAACTGTGGATGCCCGGTTCGCAAGATAGCCGGCAAAGGAGCCGGTGTTGCTTTGATGAGTGAACCGGAGAAAATCCGCTCCATTGTAACAAAAGTGAAAGAAGCCACTTCGCTTCCGGTCACCGTCAAAACCCGCATCGGTATTACTCCGAATCAATGCAATATATCGGAAGTTGCCCAGGCTATCGAAGAGGGTGGTGCCAGTGCTCTTTTCCTGCACGCCAGATTCGCCACACAACGGCATAGCGGACCTGTGGATTTCGAAATGATGAAGCAAATAAAGTCTGAGCGTTCTATCCCGGTCATCGGGAATGGAGGTATCACGGGTGCCCTTCAAGTAGATGAGATGATAAAACAGACAGGTGTTGATGGTGTTATGATCGGTAAGGGAAGCATTGGTAATCCCTGGGTATTTCAAGAAATCAATTATGCATGGAGAAGCCTACCTTACCTGCCACCATCGGCAGAAGAACGTATTGAGATTATGGCTGAGCATCTGATGGGCCTTTACAGCATTATGTCAATCAAAAATGAGCTTCGAAAACACCCAAACAAACGTATCGAACGACTCGCCTGCGAAGCGTTCCGGGGGCACCTGGGTAAATACCTATACGGAGTAAAAGGGATAAAAAAACTACAGGGAAACCTGATGCAGATGAATTCAGTCGAATCCGTTATCGCCGCCGCAAGTCAACTCATGCACGTGCAAACATAAACCAAATCCATCTGAAAATGTTACAATGAATAACATGATTGATACCACAGAGGCCCTGACGTCTCTAATCGACCGCGCCATCAAAGTGCCGCGCGTGGGCCTTGATACGGAATTCGTGTGGGAGCAAACTTACTACCCAAGCTTGGGAATTATCCAGATTGCTCTTTCGGAGGATGAAGCTTGCATCATTGATGCACCTGCCATCAAAGATCTAACCCCACTGGGCAAACTGCTGGCCAATCCAGTAGTTATGAAGATTTTTCATGATGCACAGCAGGATCTTACCATTCTACGACGTGCAACCGGGGCTTTCCCCCAGAACGTGTTTGATACCCAGTGCGCCGCTGGTTTTGTCGGTCTCAGTTCGTCAATATCCCTCAGCGCTCTCCTTGGCGATGCAATCGGAGTACAATTACCCAAGACAGAGACAAGAACTGACTGGCTCAAACGTCCTCTGACGGACCGACAAGTTGAATATGCCCTTGACGATGTTCTTCATCTTCACGCCTTGCATGATCAACTCCTCTCAAAGGCTCAAGAACGCGAGCATGAAATATGGCTTGCCGAAGAGCTTGCTAAATACAACGATCCTGACCTTTATGAGGACAACGAAATTCAAGAGGTATTTCGTCGAGTGAAAGGCTCAGGCAGGCTCGAAGCAAAGAAACTGGTGATCCTACGCGAACTAGCTTCATGGAGGGAGAATGAAGCACGCATACGCAATCGCCCGAAGTCATGGGTCCTTTCAGATGAGACGTTGATCAGCATCAGCCAAAACAGCCCGCGCACAATCGAAGACTTTAATACCATCAAACCAATTTCCAAAAAGGAAATTCAACGATACGGGGAAGCCATATTAAGAGAAGTCAAAAAGGGACTTAGCATTCCCAAGGACAATCGTCCAAAGGTCACGGCACATCACAAAGATGAGGAAAGCCTCAGTGCACGCGTAGATTTTGTACTCGCATACATGAAAGGAAAGAGCATGTCCGCCGGGATAGATCCCACCCTTGTAGCGACTAGAGCTGAAATCACTGCGCTCGTACGTGAAGGTCCTAACTCCAATGTCAATGACCATCGGTTGCTTCGCGGTTGGCGAAAGGAGTTTATCGGCAAAGATCTCATGATGTTGCTTGCTGGCAAGCTTTCGGTTCGTCTGGATATCAACACCGGGTTGCCCCAACCTACCACCAAAACCAAATAATAAAGAAACCACATTAGGAAGATCACTTCATGTCCACAATACCTGAATACTTACAAAAAGTTGTGCGAGGAGAAACCCCACCACCACCAATTACTACACTGATTGGGTTCGCTTTAACATCCGTCGAACCCGGTAAAGCTATTATCGAATTGAATGCTGATGATCGACACGTTAATCCTTTCGGAGGAATCCACGGCGGGCTGATTAGTAATATCGCCGATGCAGCCATGGGCGCAGCATATCATAGCACACTTGCAGAAAACGAAACCTGTACTACACTCGAACTCAAAATAAGCTTCTTAAGACCAGCCCCAAAAGGTAAACTTCTTGCTGAAGGAAAAGTCATCAAACAAGGTCAAAAAATAGGCTTCCTGGAATGCGATGTGACTGACGACAAAGGTCAATTATTCGCGAGGGCTACCGGTACGTTACTGAAGCAAAAAGGTGAAATTGACTAGAGAGAATAGCCATGTTTAATTCCTTAATTGAAACCAGAAGAAGTATTCGCAAATTCAAATCACAACCGATAGAACAAACGAAAATAGACAAACTAATCGAAGCGGCCCTCCGCTCCCCTTCTTCTATGAGCCGGAATCCTTGGGAATTCATCATCATCACGGATGCGGAATTACTGGAGAAACTGGCGCAGTCCAAACAGCATGGCTCATCATTTCTCAAGGGTGCACCTCTGGGTATTGTTGTCTGCGCCGATCCCCAGAAATGCGATGTATGGGTAGAAGATGCTTCTATCGCCTCCATCTTTATTCATCTGGCCGCCCATGATTTGGGACTCGGCAGCTGCTGGATTCAGATACGGGATCGGATGCACGATGAGAACATCTCATCAGAAGAGTATATTCGTCAAACCCTTGGCATACCAGCTAATCTCAAGATTGAATCGATAATGGCGATTGGTTACCCGGATGAACAGAAATCCTCACACAGCAAGGAAAGTCTTCAATTCGAAAAAGCACACTTGAATACTTACGGCAAACCTTACTCAGAATGATTCCAGGGATTCTCAACCATGTCAGACACCCATGAACAAGAGGAACACGTCCACGGACCCGGTTGAGGGCATTCCGATGAAAAGGAGGTTCCTTTCAAACGCGAAATGCCCAAAATAGGACGTAACGATCCCTGTTATTGCGGTAGTGGGAAGAAATTCAAGAAATGCTGCGGTAAATCAGCTTAAGCAAATTGAAACAAATAATACTATGGCTAACAATCAACAACCAAAGCCCCCGGGAGCCGGTAAAAGCAGCCTGGACCTGATTGATCCTGATATCCTCTTCCGCCACCTCGATTTAAAAAAAGGAAGTGTCATGTTAGATGCAGGAAGCGGTGCGGGTGCATATTCCCTCGCTGCGGTAGAGCATATTGGTAACGAAGGGCTTATCTATGCGGTCGATATGTGGGAAGAGGGAATCGCGACCCTTAAAAATAACATCGATTCAAAAAGTATTAATACGATCAGGCCAATTACAGCCGACATCAGAGAACGTATCCCGGTAATAGACGACCATTCTGTAGATATATGCCTGATGGCAACCGTCCTTCATGACATTGAAGAAACAGGCAATGCATCAGGCGCCATATCGGAAATCGCCATAGGAT
>CAZWIP010000118.1:0-9684 GCA_964634125.1 uncultured Dehalococcoidia bacterium | reverse complement strand
ATACTGGCACTTCGATGCTTAATGCTCTCCTAACTCGGCGCGGAAGCAAGGTGGGATTGCTCATAACCCGAGGATTTGCTCACTTACCCATTGTGGAGAGAGGTCTTACCTGGATTGGTCACAGCTACGAGGATATCTTACATCAGCAACTTCACGAGCATACACCATGGTTGGTTGAACCACAGAACATTAAGGAAATTCAGGAGAGGATCGGTGTAGGCAGCTATTATATGCAGCATCACACGTATCCAGGAACTCCTTTCATTCCATTACTGGAAGAAGATGTAGTTACCGGAGTGAACGAACTGCTGGATAATGGTGTGGAGATCATAGGGATTTTGACCATCGGCTCCTATACCAATCCCATGCACGAAGCAAGGGCGGCAGAGATAGCCAGGGAAATCATCGAGAAACGTGGTGTTGATGTCCCTGTGATCGCTTCCAGTGAAATCTGCCCGGTGGCCAGTGAGAATGAAAGGCTGAAGACACTTCTCTTCCAGTGCTACATTTCGGAGATCGGACGAAAGCAGTTAATGAAAGTGGAGACGGCGGCCAAGGGAGAAGGATTCGAGTATGATTTGATGACCCTGCTTTCTTACGGAGCGGCTGCCAATGTTCGATATCCCAAGCTTGTTGAAGCTATTGTATCCGGTCCGACAGGTGGTTTGCTGGGTGGCAAGTTCATGTCTGAATTCCTCGATTCATCGGGCATCATTTGTGCCGATTTGGGTGGTACTACCTTTGATGCAGGATTAATTGCCGGAGGATTGCTTCCGGTTAACAAGTCCCCCGATTTTGCCGGGCACAGATTGAGATTGCCCATGGTATGCATTGATTCTATCGGTGCTGGGACTGGTACGGAGATACACGTCGATGGAGCAACAAAGCGGATTACCCTTGGCCCGATAAGCGCAGGAAGTGCTGTAGGGACATGCTATACACATCCGGATATAACCGTGGGAGATATCGACCTCATTCTGGGATACCTCAACGAGGATTACTTCCTTGGTGGAAAAGCCAAGCTCAACAAAGAGAAAGCGCTTAAGATGCTCGAAGAGCGCATGGCTAAGCCGCTGGGTCAGGATATCTATGAAGTATCGAGCAAGGTTCTTGATTTGTTGCATTCTGATATGTGCGGGCATATCCATGGAATGCTTCTGTCAAAAGGATTGAATCCGGCTGAATTCACCATGCTGGTTTATGGTGGTAGTGGTCCGCTTCATGCCTGGGGACTGGATCGCGGTCTCTCCATGGGTCAACTGATCATGGTTCCGTGGGCGGCGGCATTCTCTGCCTTCGGAGTAGCAGCGGCCGAATATTTCCATCGATATGATAAGGCGGTAACTTTCTTCCTGACACCTGATATGACCAATGATATCAAGGCCATGCAGGGTGGAGTACTCAGCATGACCTGGCAGGAACTGGAAGAACGCGGATATGCCGAGCTTGAGGCTGAGGGTATTTCACGTGATGCAGTAACTTTCAGACATGGTATGTCCTGCCGATACATTGGTCAGCTTTCCAACTGGGAAGTTCCCGTAGGGATCGGTAGACCTCAAACAGCCGAGGACGTGGATAAAATCATCGATGCTTTTGAAAAGTACTATGTAAGCATCTATCCTTCGGGAGCTCGCTATCCGGAGGCAGGCTATCAGATTACAGAGGTCTACGTTGAAGCCGTGGTGCAGAAGACAAGGCCTGTGATGACCACTTATCCGCTTCAGGGCAAAGAACCTCCTCAAGCTGCCTCTAAAGGCAAGAGGCAAGCGTATATGGATGGACAATGGTCTGATTTTGATATTTGGGAAATGGATCTTTTGGAAGCTGGGAACCGGATTGATGGCCCGGCAATCATTGAGCATACCATGACGACTATGGTCATCCCGCCGCAGAACTATGTTGAATTTGATGAGCATAAGTTCATCAGATATTTAAAGAAGTAACGGAAAGGAAGATCTAAAAACATGCTATAGGTGCTAATTCTGTTGCAACCAGTAACTGCTGTTTCACTGAGGAGTCACTCTGGTTTAAGAATTGGGCAGGAGGTTGGATTATGAGTAAGAAATCTTCATTTAAGTATTTGCTGCAGCCAGGACGAATCGGAACCTTGGATCTCAAGAACCGCATCGTCATGGCTCCCATGGGGAACGGGTTTTGTACCCCGGATGGTTTCGTCACCGAACGAATGACGACCTTCTATCGAGAGAGGGCTCAGGGTGGTGTTGGGATGATCATTGTTGGTGTGGTCTGCGTTGATCATCCCAGAGGGTTGACCGAACCCTGCCAATTGGGAATATCGGATGATAAATTCATCCCCAGCCTGAGCGAACTGGTTGAGGTCATCCATCAGGATGGTGCCAAAATATGTCTACAGATGCATCACGGCGGGCATTACAGCTTCAGCGTGCTGACAGGCGAACAGCCGGTGTCTTCGTCGCCAATACCGTTGAAGCCTGATCTGGAAATGCCCCGAGTGCTGACAGTAGAGGAGATTGGTCAGATCGTTGAGTGCTATGCAGAGTCAGCAGAGAGGGCCCAAAAAGCAGGATTTGACGCAGTGGAGATTCATGCTGCACACGGGTATTTGATAGACCAGTTCCTTATCCCCGATCTAAACACACGCCAGGATGATTACGGGGGAACTCTCGAGAATCGGGCTAGATTTTTTCTCGAAATCATTCAGGCCGTCAGAGACAGTGTTGGCCCCGACTATCCGGTATGGTGCCGCATGAACGGGCGTACATTTGGCTATACGCAGGGTATAACCATCGAGGACGCTCAAAAAATTGCACGAATGGTGGAACAAACCGGTGTGGATGCGATCCATGTCAGCGGTCACGGAGGCAACAAGGATACCGGTTTCCTGGAAGCGCCCCTGGTTCAGCCCCCAGGGAATCTCCTCCCTGCGGCGGAGGCGATCAAGAAAGTGGTCAATGTCCCAGTGATAGCCGTAGGCAGAATTGGGCTGGAACGTGCCGAGGAGTTCTTGCGTGAAGGCAGAGCTGATTTCATCGCTATGGGTCGGCCGCTTTTGGCAGATCCTGAACTGCCCAACAAACTTGCCACCGGGAGGATCGAGGACATCCGGCCTTGTGTCTGCTGCTACTCCTGTGTTCATCAGAATTTCTTGGCTCAAAGCATCATCTGTGCGGTCAACGCCGCTATGGGTAGAGAAAATGAGTTTCGGATTGAACCAGTACCCGTGCCGAAGAAGGTTTTAGTGGTGGGGGGTGGCCCCGCCGGCATGGAGGCCGCCAGAGTCGCATCAATGAGAGGGCATCAAGTAACACTCTGCGAAAAGGAACCCCGTCTGGGCGGATCGTTATTCTTCGCCGCCATGGCACGCCGGGAAAATGAAGACCTGATCAATTATTTGGCCGGACAGCTCAAAAAGCTGCGCGTTGATGTAAGGCTCAGTGGCGAGGTAACCACGGATCTGGTTGCGGAGCTGAAGCCAGATGCTGTTATTGTGGCTGTGGGGCCAGACTATCCCGATTTGGACGTGCCCGGTGCCGAAAGAGACATCGTCATCGGTAGCGCGCAATTCAGGCAAATGTTGAGTGGCCGTCTCAACGGCGATGCTAACCAAAAGCTTAATAGCCGGCAGCGTATGGTGCTGGGCCTCGGCAGTCCTCTGGTTCGATCCTCGATGACCCCGGAAATGATCAGGCGCTTGACGAAAATATGGATGCCATTGGGCAAGAGAGTTGTCATCATGGGCGGTGATCTCGTCGGTTGTGAACTGGCCGAGTTCCTGGTGGAGAGAGGCAGAAAGGTGACCGTTCTGGAAACCGGGGCCAGCCTGGCATCGGAAATGGAGATGTCGATACCGCTGGCATGGCTGATCGTCGAGCATCTTCAGGAAAAGGGTGTCGCCATGCTTACAGAGGTCAACTATGAGGAGATAACTTCGAATGGCGTGACTATCACGGATAAAGATGGCCACCGGCGGACTTTCGAAGCTGATACGGTGGTTCTGGCTACGGGCATTAAGCCCAATCTGAAGCTGTATGAATCGATAGCAGCTATAGTAAGTGAGACCCGTGGCGTCGGCGACTGCATGGAGTTGCGCTTTATAAAAGGATCGATCGCTGATGGTGCCAGTGCTGCCATGGCCATATAAAACGGCCTGTCAAGCACATGCATTCAGTCAGAGATGAAATGAATATAAGAGGAGGTTACGGATGAAAATGCTTGGATCGAAGATTGCCCTGGTCACCGGGGCTGGTCAGGGTGTGGGACAGGGAATTGCCTTTGCGCTCGCCGAGGAGGGTGCTAAAGTGGCAGTTACAGGCAGAACTCTTTCGAAGCTTGAAGACACCTGCAAACAGATCGAACAACGAGGTGGCGAAGCGATACCAGTGGAGTGCAACGTAAAGAGTCTCGAATCTCTGCAAAACTGTGTCGAGCAGGTAGTGGCCAAATACGGCGGAGTCAACATTCTGGTTAACAATGCTCAGGAAGTTCCCCAGGGACCGCTGCACAGCGTGACCGATGAAGCCTTCGAGGCAGGGTGGCAATCCGGTCCGCTGGCCACGCTTCGCCTGATGAAACTATGTTATCCGCATTTGAAAGGCGATGGCTGCATTATCAATCTGGCCAGTTCTGCCACCAAGCGTTGGGACATGTCCAATTATGGCGCTTACGCCGCGGTGAAGGATGCCATTCGATCGCTGAGCCGGGCAGCTGCCTGCGAATGGGGAGCCGACGGTATTCGGACAAACGTAATCCTGCCGCTGGCCACATCTCCCGCCCTGAAATGGTGGACAGAAAACAATCCGGAAGAGGCAGCAGCCTTCATGGCAGTTATACCAATGCGTCGAATTGGCGAATGTGAAGATGACATCGGGCGTTTCGTGGCTGTCTTGTGCAGTGACGCGTCCCGATATGTTAACGGACAAAGCATTGGATTGGATGGTGGCCAGGCATATATCGGGTGATGAAATCGGATCAAGTGTGGTCGTCTCGATAAATTAAGAAGGAGGAGAAAATGGGAAAACTGGATGGGAAGATAGCTTTGATAACCGGGGCCGGATCTGGAATCGGGCGGTCAACGGCAGTTCTTTTCGCTGGTGAAGGCGCTAAAGTAATGGTAGCTGATTATGCTCCGGAAGGGGGGCAGCAAACAGTCGAAATTATCAAGAATGCCGGAGGCACAGCTATCTTCGTCGAGGTAGACGTTTCCCGTTCGGCGGATATTGAGCGAATGGTCAAGACGACCATCGATACTTATGGTCGAATCGATATCCTCTATAATAACGCGGGCATTCAGGGACCGGTTATGCCTATGGCCGATATTCCTGAGGATGAATGGAATCGGACCATTGCTACCAATATGAGCAGTGTCTTTCTGGGTTCCAAATATGTCATTCCTCACATGATCGACCAGGGCGGTGGTGTCATTGTAAATACAGCCTCAACTATGGGACTTGCCGGAAAAGCTACTATAGCCCCTTACGCTTGCGCTAAGGCAGGTATCATCTCATTAACCAAAACCGCTGCTGCTGAATATGGTCCGTCGAACATCCGGGTCAATTGTATCTGTCCGGGGGTAATTGATACTCCGATGGGCGGGGCTTCGGCGGAAATAATGGATATGAGCATTCTGCCGCTGCGAAAAATCGGGAGCCCTGAAGATATCGCCAAGGCAGCTCTCTATCTGGCCTCAGACGATTCACAATATGTTTCGGGTATTTCACTCGTGGTCGATGGCGGATGGCTGGCTGAGACTGTTTTTCTGTACAAAGACCTGCCCGCTGAAGCGTAAACCTGAAGCGGTGATGCTTATACCGGTCGACAGGATCGATTATTGTACTCTTAATACCGATAAGAGGTAAAAATGTCAAACGGAATTCTGGATGGTGTCAAAGTGGTGGAATTCGGCCATTTTCTGCTGGTACCCACTGCAACGGCAATCCTCGGTGATTGGGGTGCCGACATCATCAAAGTGGAAAATTTCAAAACCGGGGGAGATCCACAACGGTTTCCGTCCGCTATCGAAGGGCAGCCCCCACCGGACGATATTAAACCGAGTATGTGGTTTCACTATTTCAACCGAAACAAAAGGAGCATCGGTCTTGACCTGAAAACTGATCAGGGCAAAGAAATCCTGTACAAACTGGTTGAGCAGGCCGATGTATTCGCTACCAATTTCGATCCAAGGGCGATCGAGAGTCTCAAGGCGGATTACGAGACTCTCAGCAAGATAAATTCCAGGATAATCTACTGTCAATGCAGTGGATTCGGCACCGATGGGCCGGACAAGGACAAACCCGGTTTCGACTATGCCGCCTGGTGGGCCCGAAGTGGCATGATGGATAGAATCGCGGAACCGGGCGCTGCCCCTCGACCAAATCGCCCTGGAATGGGCGACAACCTATGTTCACCTGGCATTGCCGGTGCTATAGCAGCAGCTCTCTACTGCCGGGAAAAGACAGGAGTGGCACAGAAGGTGGAATTAAATCTGTACCACATGGCGGTGTGGGGTATGCAATATGATATCGGTACTGCGCTTCACCAGGGGATCAATCTGAATCAAACGGATCGCAAAACGGTCACCAATGCACTGTGGAATTGTTATCAGGCTAAAGATGATAAATGGATCATGCTGGTTATGCCTCAGACTGATCGCTACTGGCCCTCGCTCTGCCAGGCGATCGAAAAGCCGGAATGGGCGACCGACGAACGGTTTGATTCGCATGCCAAAAGGATGGAGCAGAACCTCTACCTGATTCCATCCTTCGAGGAGATTATTGGAAGTAAAACCAGTGCAGAGTGGGAGCAGCTCGCCCAACAATTTGACCTCGTCCTGGGACGTATTCAGTCTCCATTGGAGGTGGCCAACGATCCACAAGCGTGGGAAAATGGCTTTTTTACGGAATTGGAATATGCCCCCGGTGTCAAGTTCAAGGTCATCAACAGCCCGATCAAGTTCAGTCAGACGCCAGCCGAGATCAGGACAATCGCTCCAGAACTGGGAGAAAACACCGAGGAGATACTGGCCGAACTGAACTACCCTTGGGATGAGATCACCGCCATGAAAGAGGCTGGAGCGATTATCTGAAGCGACTTTCTACTTGGTCTATGATGATTCATAATATGTAACAGGTTTTTCTTTGGACGTTGATAGGGATTGAGTATATGAGGTAGTATTCCCTTAAATGTACATGCATTCACAGGGAAAAAGGCTGGCCGTTGTTGGAAAGAGTAATGATTCTTCATAAAGGAGTGTATCATGTCACAACTTAAACACCTTTTCCAACCGATTAAGATCGGATCGATGGAGATCGAAAATCGAATTGTAGTATCAGCAATGGGAGTTGGTTTCGGGGCAGATGAAAATGGTTGTCCCACGGATCAACTGATCGAGTTCACCGCCGAGCGAGCCAAAAGCAGACCCGGCATGATGCTTTCAGGAGCTTCATATGTTCATCCATCGGGAATTCCTCATTCTTCATACCGGATGGAATCGGTGTATCTCTGGGACGATCGAGTGCTGCCTCAACTGGAAAAACTCGTGAAAGCGGTTCATCAGTATGATGTAAAATTCGGGGCGCAGATAAATCATGCCGGAATGTCCCTTCTGCCGGATCCTGCCTACTGTCCCTCAGATTTACCCGTCTTCGGGATGATGGGTATGACGGTGAAGGTAATAACGAAAGATGATATCGGGATGTTTATCGACGCTTTTGGATCGGCGGCGGAGCGCTGTATTAAAGCTGGCTTCGATTTCATTGAAATTCACAGCGGGCATGGGTACCTCATCGAATCATTCCTCACTCCTTTTTTCAACCAGCGAACAGACGAATATGGTGGAAATTTTGAGAATCGAATACGATTTTTACTGGAAGTGTTCCGGGAGATAAGGAAAAGGATTGGCGATGGAATACCTATAGGGTTGAAGCTGAATGGAGAAGATTTCATCCCCGAAGGCGCTTGGGGGATGGATGATCTGTGCCAGCTGGCTCCGATTTTGGAAAAGGAAGGAGCAGCGTACCTGAACATAACCTGCGGCACATCTAACTATTGGATGTGTGGTCCGGGATCGGTGGAACCCATGATTGCACCCATGTATGTGGATCAGGGTGACCGCGTGCGTTTTGCCGAAGGGGTGAAAAAGACCGTTTCGATACCGGTAGCAACAGTGGGAAGAATAAAGGATCCTGTCATGGCGGATCAGATCATCCAAGATGGAAGAGCGGATTTGGTGGCTATGGCAAGAGCCTTTCTGGCCGATCCGGAATACGTGGAAAAAGCCAGAAATGGGAACATTGACGATATTCGACCATGTCTGGGTGATTGCCTGGGTTGTATTGAAAATATCTTTCGGTATGGGCAATCGAGTTGTACCGTAAATCCCCGGGTGGCTAGAGAATACCAGGTAAGAGATGTGGAGGGCGACAAGAAAACTTCTGCCAAGAAGGTGCTGGTTGCCGGATCAGGTCCGGCTGGATTGGAAGCGGCTCGAAGGGCGGCGTTTTCCGGGCATAATGTTGTTCTCTGTGAGAAGAGGGGGTGGGTTGGCGGCCAGATGAAGTTGGCAGCTGCCATGCCCAAACGAGTGGAGATAGCCGATATCATTCCATGGTATGAACGGCAGCTAAACAAGTACGGAGTGAAAGTTCTGTTAAATACTACGGTAGACGAAAAAGTGCTGGAAGAAATCAATCCCGATGTTGTGATAGTGGCAACCGGAAGCTTGCCCCAAGTTCCTCAGGGATTAATCGATGGTCTAAGAAACGTTAACAGTATAGAACCGATGATGGCGGATGAACTGATTGAGGATGAACGGTTGACAGGTGATTCGGTCCTGATAGTCGGTGGCGATCAGGTTGGATTGCAATTAGTAGATCATATAACTGAGAAGGGTAAGCGAGTTTTCATCACACAACAGGGGCCAGACTTTGCTCCCAGACTGGCTACGACGGATCGGTACCACTTGGAACAGAGACTAGTCCAAAGAGATATGAAGCGATACCCGGAGACCGAAAAAATCGAAATTAAAGCTGGTGATGAGGTTTGGGTGGTGAATGCTGCTGGCCGAGAGAATCTGCCGGGTATAGATACGATCGTGTTTGCCGGTGAGCGCAGACCTGATAGGTTCCTGGTTGAGATCGCCGAGAAAAAGGGGATTGAAACGATCATTATCGGCGATGCCAACGGTGTTTCCGGCGAAGGCCAGGGAACAATCATGGCGGCTATTGCAGCGGGATACGATGCTGGCAGGCAGATATAAGTCTGGCGTCAGACCCCCACTTCGGAGTGGTGGTATATTAGATGGCCTTTGACCTGCACTGACCTGTACCCCAAAAACTAGTCCAGTTAAAATGTTAAACTTCCAGGGAATTGAGGATTCCCCAATAAGAAGTCCTTTTGGAGCGGACATATTTTGGAGGTTGGCTGTAGCTAAATCAGGGATCCCCATTTAGGAGCAGACTAATCCATATTGACGTTACACACTGTTAGTCCCTGATACCCAATGCCTCAGCTTTGCCATCATGGCCCTGGTCACCGCAAGATCAAATCGTATATTGGCTACTTCAAATTCATCCGGTTCCCGTAAGTCGATTTTGTTCAATTTGGACTTCCTCCACCTTATAGTGATAAAGTATCAATTTTGGGCACTCTGAAGGAACTGCTTGCGAATCTCATGATACCCAAGAAGCCTTGACAATATTTTAGAAT
>CAZWIP010000117.1:0-9711 GCA_964634125.1 uncultured Dehalococcoidia bacterium | reverse complement strand
GAAGAAAGGTTATTACACTCTTTGGCTCTATTTGGCTGAATAGTGCAACAAAGCCCATCGAGATGTCTAACGCTGGAGATCATTGGTCTTGAGGTCAAATACAGAAAAATCCTTTGCAACATCTCAGCTTTGCATTGCATTATAACAGATATCCTTAATGCGAATCTATTCCCCTCGTGCCACCTGATATTGCGCAAAGCAGCTTTCGGAAGCAGACCCAAGCTCAAGTAAGTTCCTCATTGCTTTTGTAATTGATAAAATGTAAGAAATCATGTACTTGTGTTTCCTTTGTATGAGATTGGCAAAGACACCCGCGGCGCGTTAAAGATGATCCTGTTCAACAAAATCATGCTTTCACAATGCCGCGCGCCAGTTTCACCGCTACTCCTCCGTTAACCAGAGACATGCCAGTATCGAGTTTCATGCCGGTGTTGCCTAAAAGCCGCAATTCGCTGCAAAGAATAGTGACGTGCCAGTCCGGGCATTTTTCGCATAAAACATTACCGAATTGAGCGTACAGGTTGCGCAAGTCTTTACTGGCACTAACTCGATGCCCATATGGAGGATTGGTCACTACCCATCCTGTGCCGATTGGCTCGATTGCCGAGACAGCCTGGCAGGAAAACTCGATGCAGTCTGCCACACCAGCCCGTTCGGCGTTTGCATAAGCCATCTCGATCGCCCCTGCGTCACGGTCAGAAGCCATGATATTCGGAATCCGAGAGGAGGATATTCGCTTGTAATCTTCTAATACAGCTTCCCATAAAGCAGGATTAAAATCTGGCCAGTCCATAAATGCAAAACGCCGGGCATGTCCCGGGGCGATCCCACGTGCCATCAGCGCTGCTTCGATCGGAATAGTACCCGAACCACAAAATGGATCAATAAAAGGGGAATCCATGTCCCAGCCAGAGGCCATGATTATGCCGGCTGCCAGCGTCTCTCGTATGGGAGCTTTCGCAGTCGCTAATCGATATCCACGCCGATGCAGCAGTTCCCCAGACGAATCTGCACTGATAGTGCATTGGTCTCGCATCAAGCGTACAATAAACAGCTGGGGCGGTTTTTCTTCTACGGTGTCATCGAAATTATCCAACGCTGGAAGTTTGCCCAGATGATCGCCAATCGCCCCGATAACCCGCTCAGCTACAGCATTGACATGATACAATCGTGACTTATGACAAGTGACTTTCAGTGCCACGGATTGCCCGGGCGCTAGATATCGTTCCCAAGGAAGACGAGAAGCCTTCTTGCGAAGCTCTGAGAACGCAGCTGCATGAAAATCGCCCACACGTACCAGAACCCGGTTCGCTGTACGCAGTGACAAATTTGCACTATAGACCGCCTTTAAATCGCCTTCAAATTCCACACCGCCTCTCTCATCACCAGCTTTGTTGCCTCGATTACGTTTCGTTTTTGTGGCCCGGGATGACGTCAACAAACCTAATCCCCGCAGTTCGTGCGAGGTGAACTCTTCCAGTCCCAACTCAGAAGTGACAAATATTTTTTCCATGTAACTATTAACTAATGGCCTGTATCATCTCAATCTCCACAGCCAATCGCCTAATCCCTACCCTTCTGAACAATGATACTTTTCTGTTGAGCTTTTTTGCGGAGTTCTTTTTCAACGAAGACCGACTCTTTGGTGAAAGGGTCCATTTCCGTAGTGTACATCAAAGCAGAATAAGTGGACGGCAAAGGAGTGAATATCTGGACTTGCTCCGGATTTATTTTTAGTTTCTGACTGACAAATCGCTTCATGTTCTGCATGTCTTTCTCGGTGCACCCCGGATGCGCAGCAATTAGGTAATAAGTCAGGAATTGCTTTTTTCCAGCCGCCCGCGACATCTGATCAAATAATTCCTTAAATTTTATCAGCGAATCTTTTCCCGGTTTTCCCATCTTTTTCAAAACCTTATCTTCTGTATGTTCCGGCGCTATCTTCATCTGGCCAGAGACGTGATGATTGACTACTGCTTGCAAATATTGCTTTCCGTGTGATTCATCGCTGAGCAACAAATCATAGCGGATGCCGGAGGCCACGAAGGCCTTTTTGACTCCTTCGATTTGCCGAATCTGCTTCAACAGATCCAACTGTTTACGATGATCGGCTTTTAATAGTGGGCAAACATCGGGATACAAGCAGCGCCTCTTGCGACAATGGCCCCGGGTGATTTTTTTCTGGCATTCAATACTGTACATGTTAGCTGTTGGACCACCAAGATCCATAATATAGCCCTTGAAATCCGGGGATCGGGTTAGTTGCCGAGCTTCAGCCAAAATGGATTCAGAACTGCGCCACTGGACCGTTCGTCCCTCATGAACAGCGATTGAACAAAAATTGCACTCTCCGTAGCAACCGCGATGGGTGGGGATAGAAAACCGAATCGTCTGTAGTGCCTTTACTTTCCCCTGGCTTTCATAATATGGGTGCTGAGACCGCTCGAAATCAAGCGCATACACAGCATCTAATTCTTCCTGAGTAAGGCATGGACTCGGTGGATTCTGGATCAGGTAACGTGTTCCATGTTTCTGGTAGAGACCTTTCGCGGTGATAGGATCACTGTTTTGATAAAAAACATGGAACATATCAACTAAGGAATCTTTGTCTTTTTTAACAATTTCGTAGGCAGGCAACTCCAGATAATCATGGGGGATTTTTTCAAAATCATCCTTGCCTGAGATGTAACACAGACCACGGATATTCCGAACATCATCGCCTGCCTTCAACCCATCAGCAAGTTCCACGATCGATTTCTCGGCCATTCCGTACAGGATGTAATTTGCCTTGGCATCGAACAGGATAGACGAACGAATCCGGTCTGACCAGAAGTCATAATGGGCAATACGCCGTAAACTGGCTTCAATTCCTCCCAGCACGATTGGCCGGGTATTTTTGAAGAAACGCCGAATCAGGTTTGTATAGACTATCGTTGCCCGATCCGGACGTCGGTCGTTTTTTCCACCGGGGGTGTAATCATCGCTTTTTCTTTTTTTCTTGAGGGCAGTGTAATTGGCTACCATCGAATCGATACTGCCACCCGATACGCCCCAGAACAGACTTGGCTCTCCCAACCGACAGATATCTTCATTAGAGTGAATATCGGGCTGGGCGATCACTCCAACTCGATAACCGGCTTGACTGAGCACCTTCCCGATTACCGCTATACCGATAAAAGGGCTATCAATATAACTATCTCCAGTAATCAGGATGACGTCTAATTGATCCCATCCCAGTTGGTCAAGTTCTTGTCGCGTCGTTGGGAGAAACATTTTCGTTTTTCCGGTAATGATCTGAAAGAGATAGACCTATCATACTTAGTGATATCGCATTACTACCCTAATTGTATCAGACAATCACAGGCAATCGATCAACCTGTTATTCATCCCTTCGCGCTAAACCTGCATGGAACGAGTTTGCATGGTTCAATCAAAGATTCCCGGAGGGTGTGGATGAATTATATTTCCAATGTGTGGGAGTCATCAAAGAAACGAGCTTGCTAAAAGGATTATTTGATTTGTTTTCTCTGACGTTGGAAAGGTTGGTTAGAATTGATTCTGCCTACGAAGATGACCCAAGCGTAATATTAAAATACGGCTTGCAAATTTTTACGGCAAATCGATGTATGGTATTATCTAGATACTCAGGAGGAGATATTACGTATGAAGATTCTACTGACAGGCGCCTTCGGTAATCTGGGATCAAACACACTCGAGAACCTGCTTGGGCGCAAGAAACACGAAATAACATGTTTCGATATGCAAAACCCCCGGAATGAAAAGGAGATGGAACGACTTTCCGAGATAGGGAAATTCCAGACATGCTGGGGAGATATTACTGATCCTGACATCGTGGCACAGGCGGTTGAGGGGCAAGAGTGTATACTTCATCTGGCTGCGGTTATTCCTCCGCTTACTGAACAAGCACCTGATCTGGCGCACCGTGTTAATGTTCAAGGGACACATAATGTGATAGAGGCCGCAAAAAAACAGGGGAAGACTCCAAAAATGGTTTTTACTAGTTCAATAACGGTACATGGGAACAGACATGCCGATCCACCTCCCAGAAGAGCGGATGAAACCCTACAGCCTACAGATAACTACACTCACTCTAAGGCAGCTTCAGAAAAAGAGTTGAAAGAAAGCGGTATTGAGTGGACCATACTCAGAGTCGGCGCCGCCGCGCCGGTCAAAGTTCTGGGTAATGATTCCTTTGGTTTAGGTTCTCTTGAATATTCTTTCGGCATACCAATGGAGCAGCGAATAGAGGTTGTCCATCCTGCCGATGTTGCCACGGCAATTGCCAATTCTGTTGAAGCCGACACTGCCGGCAAGATACTATTACTTGGGGGCGGCAAAAGCTGCCAGATGACAAACCGGCATTTTCAAACAAGACTGTTTGAGGCATTAGGAATCGGTATGGTCTGTGAGAAAGCTTTCAGAGTGCCAAAAGATGATAGCGATTACTGGTACACTGATTATATGGATACTGAGGAGTCACAGAGACTTCTTAAATTCCAGAATCACACTTTCGATCATTACATTGATGACCTGAAACGGGCCTTTGGTTGGAGAAGAGTCTTTACAAAAATGCTCGGTCCCATCATCAGACGCTGGATAGTGAAGCACTCTCCATACTATAAGACAGCACAACGCGCAGTTGCATAATTATTCAGACTATCTGTTTGATTTCTGACGTTTGTGCGATGTTTCATGGCAAGATCACCTAACACCCAACAGACTTTTTGTAGCCATTGTGCTTCTTCGGACCTATTCGTTGTCCTCAATAAGACCGGATGTGATTCGATACGATGACATAAATTCAAATGCCTCTGAATAGAGTGGTTCAGGCACTTCGGATTTCATGGCTTCCAGTACACCCGGCACCGTGAGTTCTGCTGTCGACATCTCTATTTTGGCACTATCGAGATCAGCATCGAACAGGATACATTTGGGCTCGTCAGTACCATTGGTCCATGGCTCCCACTGCGGCAGGCCGGACCCAGACTCGTTAGGATTACCAGTGCCGGCAAGTTGTGCCATATAAGCCATTATGGCATCAGAGAGGGCCTCCCTGCCAAGACGATTTTCCTCGGTAAACACCCAGGAGGTCATGAAGACGTTGAAAATAGGATTCCCCAGAAAGAAAGACATATCAAGTGAATGAGCAGCTCCCACTTTGAGGTCATATGGGGCAGGAATCGTGCTTGTGCCATCTTCCTTCCACGCTCCCCACTTGAAATGATAGGCATACACCCCGGGCTGGTCCGAATGTGCACTCAATTTGCTCGCCAGATTATCCACATGTTCGGCTTTGCGCAAAGCACTACCGTAACTTGTGATCGTCTGGTACAAATCATCTTTATCCTCGAAAAAGGTATTCATGAACAGAAACATCTTGAGTGCTTCATGGTTATGCCCCATAATGATGGGAACTTTGTTGGGGTAGGTACCATTAGCAAATGCATCGGCGCCATCAGCAACGATAACATATCCGTCTTCGAAGATATTAGGATTGACGATCTGCCCAAATTCCACCTGCGGGTAGCATAAAAGGATTTCCTGCGGGGTTTTTGATCTGAGGTAGGTTTCGATTTCAGTGTTGGACAATGCAACCAGATGAGATTCGGCCTCTGCCAGACTGGCAACAGTTTCATCCTTTACCAGAAGCGCTGAAAGTACTTCCTGTGCGGTTGCCTCGCCTTTTTCTACGGATGAGAAATCAAGTTCAGTACCCAGGATTGCTGCGTAATGGAAGAGGTCCCCGGCAAGTGGTGAAGCCATCAATCCGAGAACATCTGTACCCCCTGACGACGACCCGGTGACCAAGACTTTGTCGGGGTCCCCCCCGAACGCTTTTATGTTTTTCTGTATCCACTCAAGTGCCTTGATGATGTCAAGCGTACCATAGTTGCCGGAATCATCCGCTTCATCTCCCGGTTCGCCGCTTCTAAGTGCAGGATGAGTGAACCAGCCAAAGGGGCCAAGCCGATAGTTGATGGAAACAAAAACCATATTCGATTTACGGGCAAGAGTTGATCCATAATATGTTGGAACCTGATTAGCGGATCCTATCACATTTCCTCCCCCGTGTATCCATACGTACACAGGCAGCTCTGTCTCCTCCGATTGTGGACGCCATACATTCAGGTAAAGGCAGTCTTCATTTCCAAGAACCTGTTCACCCGTGAGTGGGTCGCACTGAGTACACATGGTACAGAAACCAGTCTCTTGCCGCGTCCCTTCCCAGAGATCAGGATCGAGCGGGGCTTTTCAGCGCAGCTCGCCTACCGGTGGTTTGGCAAACGGAATTGCTTTCCAGACCCATGTATCGGATTCATCTGCAAAGCCTTCAACGGCCCCATACAGAGTTTGAACAATCGTACCTCCTGTCCATGGTGCTACTGATGGAGTGAAGGTGGGTATCGTTGTTTCAATCGTAGCTGGAGGCATTGCCGGCAAGCTTGATGTTTCTTTATCCGAAGAGCACCCTGCAATCATTAACGATGCTACCAAGAACATAGTAATAACCATAAACAAACCGCGATTACTCATTATTACTTTCCTCTGATTAAAATCCAGCACCATCAATTATATATACTTCACGGGAGAATAGAAATTCTAAGATAGGCAGGAAACGCAAAACCACACTAACTTAATCTAACTCTGAACTTAATGATTCTCACGTTCTACATGGCTCTTATTTTTTCCGAAAACAACTCGTGATACGACCTTTTTGATAGTCATACCCTGAACTAAAATGGAGAATACCACTATCATATACGTGACTGCGAGAATGAGTTCACGCTCCGGCAAGTCGGTTGGTATAGAGAGTGCCAGTGCTACAGAGATACCCCCACGGAGCCCACCCCATGTCATCACGGTTAAGGCGCCGTGCGTGAATTCACGCCAGCGACTCATAACTGTTACTGGCACGCCAACGCTCATCCAGCGAGCCAGAAGAACAAGAGGGATCATAAAGAGTCCTGCCAGAAGATATTCGCTAGCAAAGGAGAGTACGAGCACCTCAAGACCAATCATGACGAACAGCACAGCATTCAGAATTTCATCGATCAATTCCCAGAAAGTGTCGAGATGTTCGCGGGTACGTTCGGACATGGCAAATCTGCGCCCATGGTTGCCGATGAGTAAACCGGCGATGACAATTGCAATTGGTCCGGACGTGTGCAAAGACGAAGCCAGCTCATAGCCACCCATCACAAGCGAGAGCGTTATCAGGACTTCAACCTGGTAGTTATCTATGATTTTGAGCATCCGATAGGCTAGCCAGCCAATAACCAACCCGATGAGCGCACCTCCAACGGCCTCTAACAGGAGAAGTTCGGTGATATGACTCCAGGAGACCCCCTCTGTTCCAGTGGCAACCTCAAATAAGATGAGAAACACAACAATCCCAACCCCATCATTAAAAAGGGATTCTCCGGCAACTTTCACTTCCAGGCTTTTGGGAACGTGGGCACTTTTCAGAACTCCAATAACAGCAATGGGATCAGTCGGTGAAATCAGCGCACCAAACAGAAGACAAACTGTATATGATGTATCAAGTCCCAACAGTGACAATACTGCATAAAATGCGGTGCCGACAATGAATGTGGAGGTGATCACGCCTATTGTGGCGAGGAAGGCAATCACGCCACGTTCCCGGGAAAGATCATTCAGATCAATATGCAGGGCGCCCGCAAACAGAAGAAAACTGAGCATACCATGCAGCAGCGCCTCATTGAAATCGATCTGTTCAAGTATACTGGCAGCAGTTTTTTCTATTCCCACCAACCCCATCTTGCCAAGGCCCAGCAATCCCAGAGAAGTGACGAGGGCAATCAGCATAACCCCAATGGTGGTTGGGAGTTTCAAATATTTGTAATTGAGAAAACTAAAAACAGCAGCCAGAGTAATGAGAATTGTAATGATCTGGAAGACAGTCATGATTGCGTTTAAAAATAAGTCAGGGTTTTGGCTGCTGGCCAAAAAACCCTATTTATTCCCAATTTTGTCTTGCATTATAGCAGATATCTTCAATTGGATTCTATGCCTGTATTCCCCTCTTGCTGCCCGGACTGAACAACTGAAGATCGATAATATGCAATCGCTCGGAGGGGTTTGACTTGATAAACAACGGTTGATTCATCGGTTCTGGAAACGTATAATACTTGTAAACTCAAGGAAGAAAATGATAAGGCTGACATTCGTTCTATTCATCGTAGCCACACTGATAATTGCATGTGGGGGAGATAAAGACACTTCTCCCGCCTCTACAACCACTCCCTCCACACCAGCATTTACAATGGAACCGATACCTACTCAAGCACCAACGATCGAACCAATTCCAGCGCCAACACCAACAGCAAAACACGGGATTACCAAAATCACCATCGGTAATCTAACAGACATGACTGGAGCGGCTTCAATCGCGATGCGTCCCATGACCATGGCTTTGGAAGACCTGGTTGAATACTATAACGATCAGAATTTTATTCCCGGTATTGAGTTTGAAGTGATCACTTATGACACATCGTTCAGTCTTTCCAGAGACCTTCCTGGGTATGAATCACTCAAAGACCAGGGTGCAGACCTGATCTTCACCGCTATATCGTCAGCTACAACAACACTGAAACCTCTATTGGAAATAGACAAGATGGTGCTATTCTCAGTGGCTCCGACTGAAGAAGCACTGGTCCCACCAGGTTACATCTTTTGTCCAGGCGTGGCATTGGGCAAGAATGTGAGTTATACCCTACTCAAGTGGATTGCTGAAAATGATCCTGATTTCCCGGAGGATAGACCCGCCAAGATCGGCGGTGCTGCATGGAATGACTCGTATTCTAATGAATTCCTGTCCGGAGTAGAGGAATATGCCAAAACTCATCCGGATCAATATGAGTGGTCAGGTGGATACTTGACTGATCTAAAGTTCATCTGGGATACCGAAGTAGAAGCACTTAAGGATTGTGACTATCTGATGCCTCCTATCACAAGCAGTGGCTTCGTAAAAACGTACCATAGCGCAGGTTACACAGCGAAATACATAGGTACCGACGCTCATATCAGTTTCTTCGGATCAATAGACGATCCAGACATCTGGGGAGCGCTTGACGGGATGCTGTTTTCCAGGCCAAGCAGATGGTGGAACGAAGGTGACGAATTAGTCAATTTAGCCAAGAGTCTACTTTCTAAGAATCATCCTGATGAAGCCGAACATATGTTTAGCAGCGGATCCGCATATCTGATGATCTATCCATTGCATGTAATATTCAGCCTCATAGCAGAAGCAGTCGAGGCGGTAGGGCCTGAAAACTTGAACTCTCAAGCGGTTTACGAAGCTGCCAAATCGTTTTCACTAACTACCGACGGTATTGAACTCAACAGTTTCGATGAAACCAAGCGTGCGTCATCAAACTACCTCGGCATGTATGAGCTTGATTCAAGTCAGAAGGATATGGTTCGAGTACAAGAGGATTGGATCCCAATAGTATGGGAACCCTGATCCATAAATGCGGTTCGATAAAATACATCGTATGCATTGCTTGCTTCAATAGCTCTCTATTTCTGAACCGGACCTGATTTTTTGGAACACTTCTTTTCTATTGCTTTAATCCTGAAAGTATTATCCCCCACTACTGCTAGACTAACCGCTCATTGGTTATTAACCCGGCAATTAAATACTAGACAAAACATCGAAAATATATTACA
>CAZWIP010000116.1:0-9865 GCA_964634125.1 uncultured Dehalococcoidia bacterium | reverse complement strand
AAATGTGTCCTTTAATTATCGGGCCTAATTGTCCCACTTTCGCTGAAGACGCACATGCCACCGCATCGCATGGCCTGCAATGTGTTTTCCACTATTCGTAGCGCTTTTTCGTCGCTCGTGTTTTTCCAGTA
Organism: uncultured Dehalococcoidia bacterium; assembly: GCA_964634125.1. GTDB lineage: Bacteria > Chloroflexota > Dehalococcoidia > SZUA-161 > SpSt-899 > JABMQN01. The sequence continues at coordinate 9,734 of CAZWIP010000116.1, read as the reverse complement.
CCGAAGCAGAAACAGTAGGTTATGTGGCGTCGGGAATTTTGGGGCGCTGCCAAAACCGCCGTACTGGCTATCAAATCGGGCGGATAGCGCCTCGTAAGCGGAACTCAATAGATGTACGTTCAGTTCATCTCCGGGTATGCCAGTCGATAATTGCTGAATAGTGGAAGTGATCTTCTCGGCTGATTCAATTATCTCGGTTTTCCGATTTGTCCAGACCTCTTGTATTTTAGGGATGAAATCTACCATACCGATGCGTCCGAACCGGTTTTCTTTTGGAATGTAGGTCGCTGCGAAAAACGGTTTCTTCTCAGGGGTCATGATGATGGTCAGCGGCCAGCCCCCTCCACCGGTCATCATCTGGCAAACGGTCATATAGATACTATCGATATCGGGACGCTCTTCGCGGTCGACTTTGACGGATACGAAAACATCGTTCATGAGCTGGGCAACCTGCTCATCTTCGAACGATTCGTGGGCCATCACATGGCACCAGTGGCAAGTGGAGTACCCGATGGAAAGGAAAATCGGTTTGTTCTCTTTTTGAGCAGTTTCGAAAGCCTCGTCGCCCCAGGCATACCATTCTACTGGATTATCAGCATGTTGTAGTAGATATGGGCTCTTTTCGGAAGACAGCCGATTTTGATACTTGATCTCTTTTTTGGATACCATCGAACCATCCTTCGTAAATCGTCGGTCATGCCGGCGAATGGAAAACCCGGCCGGCCAGTTCCTGATCCAGATTCATCAGAACCTCATTGCTCTCACCTGCCGACTTTACCCGTTTCAGAAGGTTGCCGGCAGTTTCCTCCTCTTCCACCTGTTCCTTGACGAACCATTGCAGAAAGTCATAGGTAGAGCTATCGTTTTCATCGCCAGCAAGATCAACAAGCCCGTGGATTAACCCGGTGACGAATTTTTCATGAGCGAGTGTTTTTTCAAACATGGCCAGTGAGGAATCGAAGTCGATTTGCGGCTGGTCAATTGCCATGAGCTTCACCCTATTCCCTTGGCTGTGAATGTAATCGTAGAACTTCATGGCATGGGCCATTTCTTCCTGATACTGGACCATGAACCAGTTAGCAAATCCCTTCAGTCCCAGCGAGGTGCACGAAGCCGCCATCGCCATGTACAGATAACCCGAATACATTTCCTTGTTTAACTGAACGTTCAGCGCTCCCACCATTTTTTCACTAGGCATGGATTGATCTCCTTTACAGCCTGGGATCGATATTGCCTGGCCCCCCACATTCTGGGGTATAGCAGGTAACGTTAAGGAAATTACACTTCTGGCCGCAACTGGGGCAGGTATCCGGGGGAGCGCCCGCAGTGATGATATAACCGCAGTTGGAGCACTTCCAGTAGGTCTTCCCGCACTGGGGGCAAATATCCCCGGTGAATTTACCTGAGGCGGTATACCCGCAACTGGCACATACCCATTGCTGTTCCTGTGTTTCCATAGTACTGATCTCCTTTCTTTGCTCTGGTAAACAAATGCTGGTACTTACTTGTTTTATTAAGCATAATGGCATCCGCTCATACTTCGAGAGCCTCAGCACGAATGGGCTGGCAATCCGAGCCTCCTACTTCCGTTCGCCCTGAGCCAGGTCGAACGGGAACTGAAGCACCGAGGTGCATTATGGTCAATTAGAAAACTTAGTACTAGAAAGCCATATCCGGCTTCCACTCTTTCCACACTTTGCCGGCCAGGGCGGGGCTTGGTTTTAGAGTGGGTTTTCCGGGTTGCCATCCGGCAGGAGTCACCTCTCCGGTTGCCTTAACATGCTGGAAGGCCTTGATCTGCCGGATAAGCTCAGCGAAGTTACGCCCAACCTCCGGCGTCATCACTTCCATGGCCACGATCTTCCCTTCTGGATCGATAAGAAAGCGGCCCCGGATATCCACGCCGGCATCCTCATCGTAAACTCCGTAGACTGCGCCGATCTTCCCACCGGCATCGGAGAGCATGGGGAAGGGCACGCCGCCCTCGACCATCTTGGAAAGCTCTTCCTCCTGCCAGATTTTGTGGGTGAATCGGCTGTCGGTACTCAGGGAAAGAACCTCGACTCCCAGGGATTTCAACTCAGGATACTTGACGGCAACTGCCGACAGTTCCGTCGGTCAGACAAAGGTGAAATCGCCCGGGTAAAAACAAATGACGACCCACTGGCCCTGATAGTCAGAGAGCCTGATATTTTTGAAGCCACCATCTAGGTAGGCAGCAGCTTCGAAGTCGGGTGCCGGTTTGCCAACTTTAGCAAGCACTTTTGGTGCCTCCTTTGGTGGTGAAGCGGGTGATGCGGAAGATTGCTCCGCTTCCGGCATGATAGGACCTTTTGACGGTGTTACGCAACCATCTTGGGGTTCGGCCATTTCAAGCAACCTCCTTTAATTAAGTATCGATTTAAGTATCGATGCAGTTTTGCCACACCCCGTGGACATTGCAGTAGGAAACAGCACAAAAAGATTTGAACTGATCCACCGAAGGCACATGGAAAGTGACATTCGGATCAGTGAAAGTTGGGGCGAAAGCGGCCCTGCCCAAGTTTACCGTCTGGCCATCAGACTTGATTCCGTACAGCTCAACCCATGAGATATGATGTTCCGCCGTGTTGGGATGTGGTGTTTCCTTGCCGACTACCACATGGATTACATTCGCCTGTTCCGGACCGTGCCCCGTTTTCTTTTCCAGAAACGGAACGTGCTTTTCCTTTCCTTCGGATTCCGCGCTCTTCAGGATTTCTGCAAATTGCATTTTGACCTTCCTCCTTTTTATTAGAGTGAACCGCTTTGCTCCTACGCTTTCTCGAATACTTCTTTTCCCGACTCGCATTGCGGGCATACCCAGTCATCGGGCAGGTCCTCAAATGGAGTCCTAGGGGGGATGCCGCGTTCGGGATCGCCTACCTCCGGATCGTAAACATACGTGCAGGTTGTGCATTGATATGGATTCATTCTATCTTCCCCTTGTTTTCAGACATCGAAGAATTTCTCTTTGCCCACCCCGCAAACCGGGCATACCCAGTCATCGGGCAGATCCTCAAACGGTGTGCCTTGGGCAATGTTACCTTTGGCGTCTCCTGTCTGAGCCATGTAGACGTAACGGCAAACACCGCACATCCATTCTACGGTTTCATCTACTACTGGCATTTGAATTACCTCACAAGTTGGGCGAACACTCAGGGGCGCCCCTACACTTTTTTGAACTCGTCTTTGCCTGCACCGCATACCGGGCACTGCCAGTCATCTGGCAACTGATCGAAAGGCGTTCCCGGAGCAATACCCCCTTCCGAATCACCCTGTTCCGGATCGTAGACGTAGCCACAGACCTCGCATTCATATTTGCCCATCATTTCCTCCTTCATCTTCGGGTTGTATCTTTTCCGCGCGGCATTGCGGACATATCCATCCAGCCGGGATTTCTTTCAAGGATGTTCCAGGTGGGATATGGTTTTCCGGATCACCCTTGTTAGGATCGTATTTGTAGCTGCATAAAGCATAATCATTCTGGCATCTAATAGCCATTCTGCACCTCGGGTATCTATTCCATCTTGCGAAACCTGCTCTTTTCCGCTTTACAAACCGGGCATACCCAGTCGTCGGGTAAATCCTCAAAGGCGGTTCCCGAAGGGGTATCCGTTCGGGGTTCACCTTTTCCCGGATCATAAACGTAGCCGCAAATGCATTTGCACTTTTCCATTTATAGATAAGACCTTTTTAAGTTGCACATTTTGGTTCGGCATTTCTGAACTGAGTCATCTTTGCCCCGCAACTTGGGCATTTCCACTCTTCCGGCAGATCCTCAAAGGGTGTTTCCGGTTCGATATTATTACCGGGGTCCCCTATTTTCGGATCATACAGGTAGTCACAACCGTTGCATTGATACTTCTGCATTTCTTCTCCTTTTGGGCGACTACTCGGGTTCGTCCCTACATTTTCTTGAATGCTGTTTTGCCTGCACCACAAACAGGACAATGCCAGCTATCTGGCAAATCCTCAAAGGAAGTACCGGGCTTGACGTTGCTTTCCGGATCACCCAGTTCAGGATCGTAAATATAACCACATACACTGCATTCGTATTTCGCCATTTCCTTCTCAGGTTTTTTCTCCTCATAAGAAGGAGCTGTTTTTGGCGTAGTTCCTCTTTTCACCTGCTGATAGTAGGCATAAGTCATCGGTTCTTCGGGACGCAGAAGCTCTGCGGCTACTACCTCTCCAATGAACATGGTATGAGTTTTTCCAGCATCCACTGTTGATGTGACCTTAGCTTCAATAGTAGCCACCGCGTTTTCATTTATGACCGGGGCACCGGTAACATCCAGCCCATAGTCGATATCCTTGAGCTTGTCCACATTTCTCCCCGAACGAAATCCAAGTCCCCCGATGAAGCTTAATGGGGTATCCTGAGCCAGTATTGAAACTGAAAAAGCTTTACTTTTTTTAATCATGTCGTGAGTAAGGTTTTCCTTGTTCAGACACACGGCTATCGTTGGTGGCTCCGAACAGACCTGGATAACCGTATTGGCGATCTGCGCATTGAGATCTCCGCCTTCTTTATCGCCGGCTCCGATTATATATAATCCATAGCTGATCTTGTGCAATGCTTTGGTGTCCATATCATCTCACTTTCAATATTCAATCGATTCTTAAGAGATTACCTTCATAACTTATTAGTCACTTTAGTTAAAATAAATATCGATGTATGTGACTTAAGTCCAGCGATCACGATACCTTCTTGAATTTATCACCTGGAGCTCCGCAGATGGGACACTCGTCAGGAGCAGAACCATCTTCGATATGCCCGCAAACGTTACATATGTAGTATTCGGTCTCCCTTTCAGCTACCATATGATCCATTGCTTTACTGTACAACTTAGCATGTTCCTTCTCTACATCACGAACAAAACCGAAGATCCTGGCTATGCTATTGTTTCCTTCCTCGGTGGCATCTTTGATCATCTCGGGATATGTTTCGGCAGCAAAATTTTCGCGCTCGAAAGCGGTTTCGAGATTGGTCTGCGTATCGGAAATAGATCCCAGAAAACGCAGGTGGTTGTAGGCATGAACCGCTTCGGATTCAGCTATTGCGCGAAATAGGCTTCCCATTTGAGCGAATCCCTCTTGATCCGCTTTCATGGCGAATGCTCGATTTCTCACGCTCGCCTGAGATTCACCCTTGAATCCTTCTTTCAAATTCTTCAGGGTTCTATTGCCTTTTACTCCTTCAACCTGGTGTTCAACGAGTTTATCCTCTTCAGCGCCGCAGACTGGGCACTTATTGGGTTTCTCTTCTGCAAGTTCTAAATGTGAACAGTTAGTGCATTTCCACATAACAAAGGACCTTTCAAGTTAGTAATTCTCGGCCAGCACTTCATAGTATGATTGAGGATGATCACAGACAGGACAGATGTCCGGCGCTTCGGTTCCCTCATGAATGTATCCGCAATTTCGGCATTTCCATTTGGTCGTTTCGTCTTTCTTGAAGACCTTGCCTTCCTCTACGTTCTTAAGTAATGCCAGGTATCTTTTCTCGTGTTCTGCTTCGACCTCAGCCACCTCTTTGAAGAAATCGGCAATCTCGGTGAAACCTTCTTCGCGAGCCACTTTCTCGAATTCGGGATACATTTCGGTCCACTCATAGTTTTCACCGCTGGCGGCTGCTTTCAAGTTCTCAATGGTATTCCCGATCCCGCTCAGGAACTTGAATTCCACTTCAGCATGCTCTTTTTCATTCCCGGCTGTTTCGGTGAATATTGCCGAAATCTGTTCGTATCCTTCCTTCTTTGCAACCGAGGCAAAATAGGTATACTTGTTGCGTGCCTGTGATTCCCCGGCAAATGCCGCCTGTAGATTTTGTTCTGTTTTGCTCCCCTTTAGTTCCATTCTTTCCTCCTTACTTATTACTGTTCCATAATTCCAAGGCCGTTTTCAGGTTAAAGATTTATTTGAATTTTGGCTCCTTCTGCTTTCTCAGGATATCCACCACCTGCGGATTTACGTTCTGTTCACCGCCACATTCAGGGGTATAACACGTCACATCCGCAAAGCCACAGTCTTTGTGGCAACTCGGGCACTGTTGAGGCGGTGCCTCAGCATTCAATTGATATCCACATTCCGAACACATCCATTTAGACATTTTGAACCTCCTAGATATTGCATCAACCCATACTTGGTCACATGGATTAATAAGGAATTACTCTATAAACTGCATGCCTGAAATTCCCGCTCATCCAGATGAAATCCGGCTGATTTCAGCTGAGCTGTTAAGTCGGCAGCATTATTTGTATCAAGATGAATAATTAGATCCCGGCTTGCAGAATTCGGTAATCCTATGGTATGCACTGCCTTTACACTCATGTTCTGATTTTTCACTATCTCCAAGACCTTACACATCTGATCTGGTGTATCAGCACCATAAATCACAAGTCGCGTTCCATCTTCATTTATACCCAGCAAAGGATTCAAAATTTTGTAGAAGAAATCATTGGTGGTCAGAACACCAACAAGCACGCCATCTTCCAACACAGGCAAAGCGCCTACACCGCTTTGTTGAGCAGTGGCGACAGCGCATTCTACTGTAATATCCGGCGATACAGTCACCACATCGGTTTTCATTACATCCTTGACTACCATCTTGGCCATGAGATAATTAATTTCCCAAACACTCAAAGATGTAGCTTCGGTTGGTGCCACTCGCCGGGTAATGGCTTTTGTAATCATACCCACCAGTATCCCTTTATCGACCACCGGTATACGTCTGACGTTGTGGGCCTCCATGATTTTCCGGGCTTCCAGTATCGGTGTCGAACTTGGGATCGTCACCACGTTAGTGGTCATAATATCCTTTACCAGCATTTCTTTCCTCCTTTTTCTTTCATGACTAAAAAAGCGATTCTATTGTGCAATACGAGCCAAAAGGGAGGTTATGTGCCATTTCCCAAAGCTCTTCTTATTTCAGGATGGGATAGCTTTGTGTCTGGATTAATTAGAGTCCCCTGAGGGAAAAACCTTCTTAAACGTAGTGAGTTGGAGACAACGGAAACAGAACTCAAGGCCATTGCTCCAGCGGCGTACATTGGGTCTAGTAGTATCTCCCATGCCGGATATAAAATGCCGGCGGCGATAGGGATACCCATCGAATTGTAGAAAAATGCCCAGAAAAGGTTTTGCCTGATGGTGCGCATTGTTCGCTTACTGATCTCGATGGCGGAAACTACTCCATGCAGGTCGCCGCGGATCAGGGTTATATCTGAGGCTTCCATGGCAACATCAGTGCCCGTACCAATGGCAATACCAATATCGGCTTGTGCCAGGGCCGGTGCATCGTTAATGCCATCTCCTACCATGGCTACCACTTTCCCTTCACCCTGGAGTCGCTTGATTTCATTAGCTTTATCGGCAGGCAGTACTTGAGCCAAAACTCTGCTAATATCTGTTTTGGACGCAATGGCCTCGGCAGTTTGCTGAGTATCACCACTGATCATCACCACCTCAAGGCCCATCTTCCGCAGCCTCTTCACCGCCTCTACAGAACCTTCCTTCAGGGTATCGGCCAGAGCCACGATCCCGGCGACCTTCCCGTCGATGGCCACCAGCATAGGAGTTTCGCCGTGGTTGGATATGGATTCCAGTTGTATTTCCAGATCGCTTACGGCTACCCCTTCTTCCAGCATAAGTTGTGGATTTCCCAGCAGGACTGACTGATTGTCAATGTTGGCTCGGACGCCCTTTCCAGGCAGAGCTTGAAAATCCTGAATATTCTGTAATTGAAGACCTTTCCTTATTGCTTCTGCCACTATCGCTTCACCGAGGGGATGCTCAGAACTGCGTTCCACCGAGGCGGCCAGTTGCAGAATCGAATCTTTGCTCATGCCGTTGACCGTGAGTATGTCTGTTACCATCGGCTCTCCGCGAGTGAGAGTACCGGTCTTGTCGAACACAATGGTATCGATTTTGTGAGCAGTCTCCAGGCTCTCTCCTCCTTTGATCAGCACACCGAGTTCAGCGCCTTTGCCGGTTCCCACCATGATGGCCGTTGGTGTAGCCAGCCCCAAAGCACAGGGACACGCAATGATTAACACCGCTACAAATGCCAGAAGCGCAAAAACAAAGCTCTCACTACTGACGAAAAACCAGATCAGGAAGGTAGCCAGAGCTATGCTGACAACCGTGGGAACAAAAAAGCCCGCCACTCTATCGGCCAGTCTCTGGATGGGAGCCTTCGATCCCTGAGCTTCCTGAATTAATCGAACAATTTGGGCAAGCGTAGTTTCCTTACCGATGCGGGTAGCCTCGAATTTGAAGCTTCCCGTTTTGTTAATGGTGGCCCCAATCACTTCGTTGCCGGCGTTTTTTTCGACCGGAATACTTTCGCCGCTGATCATCGATTCATCAACAGATGAGTATCCTTCCCTGATGATCCCGTCCACCGGAATCTTCTCCCCCGGACGAACCAGCACCAGGTCGCCTTTCTGTACATCTTCTACCGGAATATCGACCTCACTCCCATCCCGGATAATCCGTGCGGTCTTGGCGCGAAGCCCCATTAGTTTGCGAATAGAATCCGAAGTCTGACCTTTGGCACGGGCTTCCAGCAGCTTGCCAAACAAGATCAAGGTGATGATCATGGCTGCAGTGTCGAAGTAGACATCCAACGATTGTCCTGACTTGGCCAGGGTATCGGGGAAGAAGGTGACTGCGAAACTGTAAAGGAAAGCTGCAGACGTGCCCACCGATATGAGGGTATTCATATCTGCGGTTTTGTGCCTTAGCGCAGTCAGAAATCCCTTATGGAACTGCAATCCCGCCCAGAAATACACGGGTATAGCTAGCGCGAAGAGAATGTAGAACATGCTTTGCTCTGAGATGTCTTCCAGTAGAGGAATCCGTTGGTGCATACTCCCAACGATGATCACCACTGTCAGAACAGCGCTGACGATGAGCTTTCTTTTCAGCTTGTGGTATTCATTAGCCCGAGCCTCGGCCTCGATGTCTCTACCTTCAGCTTCGTCCGGTAGATCGAGGGGTGTGTACCCGGCATCGGTGATAACCTTTTTTAAATCCTTCAATCCCACTTGTGTGGACAGATATTCCACCGTTGCTCTCTCGGTGGCGAAATTAACATTGGCTGATACCACACCATCGATACTATTTAAAGCCTTTTCGACATTCTGCACACAGGCGGCACAGTGCATTCCCTGCACCGGGATATCGACTTTTTCCAGACGTGGCTGGTAACCCAAATCACTGATGGCACCAGCCAGCTTCTCAGGGCCGGTCTTATTCGGATCATAACTGATAGTGGCTCTTTCGGTGGCCAGATTGACCGATACCTGTTCCACACCAACAACATTAGATAGCCCCTTTTCGATCGTAGCCGCGCAGGCAGCACAATGCATCCCTCCGACAGGGATTTCTGCCTTTTTACCACTTTTCCCCGATTCTGGGACTCCGTTCGCTTTCATCGCTCGTATCTCAGAGCGGATTGCCTACTGATGGACAATCCGCTTCCATCGGCGCCAAAGTTATTCCTGAATAAGATTCATATTTTTTCCGCAGCAGACCAGCGATCCTCCTCCGACCTTGGTCACCACCACCTCATTTCCACAGATGTTGCACTTGTATTTTTCGCCCTCTTTTTTTACTGCCATTTTTCTTTCCTCCTTTCTTTTTTGGAGTGCGGCATTATTACTCCGGCAATTAAATAGTATCAGTTGGTAGCATAGGCAATCTTGGGA
>CAZWIP010000115.1:0-9909 GCA_964634125.1 uncultured Dehalococcoidia bacterium | reverse complement strand
TTCATCTATTTCGCTCTGATCAACGATGCGCTGCTTAGTGTGAACACGCCCTAATCATATGACAGTCATTTGATACTGAATACTGGAATTATTCCGCATAAAATCTCGGTATCGTTCTACAGTATCAGAAAAGGATATATACGTGGCTCAGGAGGAATTGATAGATGCTTGATGAATATGTTTCTCGAAAATATCGAAATGACTGGCGGCCGCCTGTCGATGCAAACCTTATTAAGAATAAGGTGGCCATCGTGGGAATCGGGCAGACTCAGTTCTCCAGGGATTCCCAACGTGATGAGTTGGACATGGCCGCCGAATCCATTAAGGCGGCGGTCGACGATGCTGGTCTGAAGATGGAGGATATCGATGGTATGGAGATGTTCACCATCGATCGACTCGCTATGCCGATGGTGATTAGTACTCTGGGTATGAAAAACCTTCGTTTCACCAGCGAGGTCAGCTTCGGAGGTGGGGCTGCATGCGCCGTAACCATGCATGCGGCTGCTGCTGTAGCCACTGGAGCTGCGAATTATGTGGTATGTTTCCGCTCGCTTAATGAGGCATCCGGCCAGCGATACGGGCGCGGCGATAGCTACGCTGGATATATGCTCACCGCCGTGACACCTCACTATGGCTACCATTGGCCTTTCGGATTTGTTACTCCTCTTGGCTGGGCCGGTGTGTGGGGAAAGCGCTGGATGCACGAATTCGGCATCACCCGGGAGCAGATTGGCTGGTGGCCGGTTGTTCTACGCGAGAATGCTCAGAATAATCCAAATGCAATTTACCACGGTAGACCCATCACGCACCAGGACTATATGGAATCCCCGATGATCGTTGATCCCCTCAAACTCCACGACTGTTGCGTCGATACCGACGGTGCCTGTGCCTACATCGTGACAACCGTCGAGAGAGCACGAGATTTGAAGCAGAGCCCGGCAGTCATCCTCGCGGCGAGTCAAAGCTGTCCCATGGAACAGGAGATTCAGACTATTTACAGTAGACCGGTCATTTCCGGGTTGGTCGAAACGTGGTATGTGGGGCAGGAGCTTTATCGGATCGCTGAAGTTGGCGCAAAGGATATAGATGTGGCCCAGCTCTATGATCCCTACTCTATTGGCGGCATTATACAGCTTGAGGAACTGGGCTTCTGTGAACGGGGGGAAAGCGGCAGGTTTATCGAAGGTGGGGATAATATTCGTGTTGGCGGGAAAATCCCGGTTAATACTTCGGGAGGGCTTCTCTCAGAGGCATATATACACGGATTCAACTTAGTAATCGAGGGGGTTCGGCAAATAAGAGGAACTTCAACCAATCAAGTGGACAACGTGGCACTATCAATGGTAACTGGTGGACCTGGTGTACCCTCAAGCGGGCTCATTTTAAGAAAAGACTAATCTAGAGCGATTTTCGGGATTCGTTGAGGAGGTAATTAGATGGTCGAATATGTCAAAGATATTCCTATCATGCGTCCATATATTGACCAGGACAACAAGGTTTATTGGGACGCTGTTAAACAACACAAACTGGTCGTGCAGCGTTGCCAGGCCTGTGATTTGTATTTGCATCCGCCCCGACCGATGTGTCCCTCCTGCAATGCACAGGACACTCTGGAGTGGAAACCATCCTCCGGTAAGGGACAGATTTATTCTTTCGTGAACTTCACCACGGATCGCATGGCCTATCCAGCGTTCAAAATTCCGTATGCAGTGGTTCTGGTCGAATTGGAAGAGGGTGTGCGCATGACAGGCAATACCCATGAGATTCACCCGGATGAGATTTACATCGGGATGCCGGTTGAGATAATGTTCGAAGGTTTGGGGGATGATATGACGCTATATCGATTCAAGAAGAGAGATGGCTAGAAGGAGACGATAGATTATGGAATCGTACAAAGACAAAACCGCTATTGTGGGCATTGGAGTGGTGCCCTTTTCAATCGATATCGGTCGCACCGAATGGTACACTGCATGCCAGGCCATAAAACTCGCTGTCGATGACGCGGGACTGAATATGAAAGAAATCGACTGTCTGTTAAAAAACGTCGATGATGGCCCCGATCAGATGTACATTCAGAAAGGTTTGGGCATGGACAACCTGACCTATGCTGCCGAGTCGCATTGGGGAACCAGTCCGATGATGAACGCGATCACGGCGATCGCCTCAGGATCGGTCAATTATGCGGTTTACTATCAGACAGCACATCGCGCCTCAGGTCAAGAGAAATCGATATCAGACTTCCGCGTGGCCAGGGAGATGCGAGAGGATTCGCTCGATCTCATTCGGGCGGATTTCTATACACCATTCGGACTGATGGATCAGCCTGGTTACGTGGGCATGACGATCCGCCGCTATATGCATGAGTTCAACGTAGCACCGGAACAGATGGGCTGGGTCCCCGTAGTGTGTAGTGAGAGTGCAGCAAGGAACCCGGAAGCTATCTTTTGCGACAAACCCGTCACAATTGAAGACTACATGAATTCCAAGGTCATCGTTGATCCGATTCGCAAACTCGATTGTGCACCGAAGGTAGACGGTTCCATCGCCATCATTGTAGCCACTGTTGAGAAAGCCAAATCATTGAAACAGACTCCTGCCATCATCATGGCAGCTACGCAAGGAACGGGCAGCGAGGGTCAGTTTTTCACCAGTTATATGAGGGACAAGATCACCGAACTACCCGAGATGCAATTCGTTGCAGAGGAACTATACAGCGTTGCCGGGATCAAATCACAGGATATCAAAGTTGCCCAGCTCGACGACTCATTCGCGCCATTTGTCCCCATGCAGTTGGAGGCACTCGGGTTCTGTGATCGCGGTGAAGGCGCAGCATTTTGCGAAGGGGGAGATCGTATTCGCACTGGAGGTGAATTACCGCTGAACACGGCTGGAGGTGCTCTGGGACAGGGTCGATTCGATAGCGCTCGCATCGTGGAAGCGGTGAAGCAGATACGTGGGACATCCGTCAATCAGGTCAAGGACGCCGACTTGGTTCTTTCTGTAAGCGGTGCCGGTGGTCCGGCCGATGGTCTCATCTTGAGGAGGCAGTAATGACAGTTGAATACAACCCGGAACAGAAGATACCCCATCCAGCCCAGTGGCACGTGCTTTACCGCAGCAGCACACCTTTCTGGGACGGTGTCAACGAGGGTGAGCTTTTACTTCAGAAATGTAAATCATGTGGTTTATTTCTGAATCCACCGCGTCCCATGTGTCCCGTATGTCAATCGATAGAGCAAGAATGGGTTCCTGCTACTGGCAAGGGAAAAGTCTATAGCTGGGTAACTTATCAGGAATCCCCTCATCCCGCTTTCAAGGCTCCTTATAGTGTGGCGCTGATTGAGCTTGAAGAGGGCGTACGGCTTGTCAGCAATATGGTTGACACGAAACCAGAAGAGTTTGAGATAGGTATGCCGGTAGAGGTGACGTTCGAAAACGTAGCCGAAGATCTCACACTTCCAAAGTTTAAGAAGGCAGGCTGAATTTGTTTATCAATTCATAGGAACAATAGTAAAAAATCCAAATGTAAGGAGGTGGAAAACGGTTTTAAATATAAAGGCTGGTAGACAATCGTACCCATTCAAAAAGAAACAAATGGAGGGACATATAATGAAAAACACCTGGAAAACAACAGTGGTTATGCTAGTAGTTTTATTGATCTTGTTACCAGTACTGGTCGCATGTGATGAAGATGAGACAGCGGAACCGACGGTCGAACCTACTATTGAACCAACTGTGGATATCCCAACCCCCGAGGCTGCAAAATTTAAATTGGGTAACATCTCAGACATAACAGGCCCCGCTGCGCCGGCATTGGTGGTGGTTGACTTTGCGCTCGATGACTTAATTGGTCACTTTAACGATAACAACCTAATACCAGGGCTGGAGTTGACGGTCGAAACGTATGATTCCCAATACGATCCCGGCAGGTCCATACCCGCATACGAGTGGCTCCTGGAACGTGGTGCGGATGTCATCGTTACCGGATTGCCACCAGTTATGGCGACGATCCATTCTCGCGCGACGGGTGATGAGGTGGCGTTACTGAGTATAGTGGTTGAGAGTAGTGCCCTTCAACTACCCACTTGGAATTTCGCCTTTAGTGGAGTGCCCAGAAGCTATATATACACATTGATGAACTGGATTCAAGAGAACGATCCGGATTTTCCGAGCGATAGACCAGCCAAAATCGGTGGAGTGGGGATGATTGGGCCATATGCTCAGGAACTTCAAGATGCTGGCAAGGCATTTGCAGATGCCCATCCGAACCAGTGGGATTGGGTCAACGGATACATATTAAACTGGGAAACTGTAACCTTTGGCCCGGAAGTAGAATCACTTTTAGATGCGGATTACATTATTCCACCATCGACCGGATTCTATGCTGGTAGCTTTATGAATGAATATGTCAATGCTGATGGCAATGCAAAATTCCTCGGTACCGATGCACACAATTCCTATATGGGTATGATAGTGGAAACCGTTGGGGGCTGGGATGCCATCGATGGCATGCTATTCTGTGTGCCAAACCGATGGTATAACGAGCAATCCCAGATAACGGATTTGATGAATGAGCTTCTCACGACAAACCATAACGCATCTGACGCTGCGCAATACAAATCGTCAGGTTCAGCATATCAAGGAGCATTTCACCAATGGTGGGCTTTGATTATGCTCGTTCAGGAAACTGCTGCACAACACGGGCCGGATAACGTCAACTCTCAGACTATCTATGATACGGCAACATCCTTTTCCATAGAGTATGAGGCTGATGGTGGTGGCCAGAGAGCTAGTTTCAGTGAGGAAAAACGTGCGGCATGGGACTTCTTTGGCATATACAGAGCCAGTGGTGCTGATCAGGATCTCATGAGAATCGGTGCGGACGATTGGTGGCCTGTACTAACATCACCTTAGAACCTGTGTTTGAGTGCCTCACACTACGATAAGTTGACTTGTAGTGCAAGTTTACATTGACTTGCCCGGCCAATGACTGGACAAAGTGCTGAACGGCAACTGGATACTATCAGTACAAGGCCGGGTAAGTAATATGGGACGAACAGAAAGCTCAATGGACTGGATCACGTGGCGAGTTTCGCAGTAGAAGTGAACCACAAAGGTGTAATTCATTCACAACGATAGGCGAATTTGGAAACTATCGGTAATCGCCTGAAGTTCTATTGGTATTTATAGAAGGAGTCTACCCATGGAAATACAGACCATAGCGGAGTTATTTGATCTCACTGGGAAAAGTGCCTTGGTCACAGGCGGCGCTGTAGGAATCGGTCAGGCAATAGCTTTTCGTCTGGCCGAAGCTGGCGCTGATGTAATGATCGGTGATATCAACACAGAGGGTGCTGAACAAACAGTAAACCAGATCAAAGACCAAGGAGACAATGCTCAGGCCGTTTATGCCAATGCCAGTAATCCCGATGATGCTGTAAAGATGGTACAAGCAACAGTAGCTGCCTTCGACCACCTCGATATACTGGTCAACAATGCAGGTATTTATCCAATAGTCCCATTTGATCAGATGAACGAAGAAGTGTGGGATAAGGTACTTGACCTCAATTTAAAAGGAACCTTCTTTTGCTCTCAGGCTGCCGCAAAACAGATGACTAAACAAGGCCTGGGGGGGAAGATAATCAATCTGTCCTCGATTGATGGCCTTCACCCAAGTGGGATGACATCGCACTACAGTGCCTCTAAAGGCGGAATTGTCATGCTCACGAAGGCGTTGGCCTTGGAATTGGCTCCACATAAAATTCTGGTAAATGCCATTGCTCCCGGCAGCATAATCACGCCTGGAACCAATGCCGTGAGAGACGGTTTGAGTGGGCAAATGGGCGTATCGCCAGAGTCAATTCTGGATAATTTCATGCCACGCATACCATTGCAGCGGATGGGACAACCGGATGATGTTGCCAAGGTGGCTCTGTTTCTGGCCAGTTCCGCATCAGACTACACAACCGGTGATGTTATCGTAGCTGATGGCGGATTCTTACTGTCATAAGTGCCAACTCTAACAGCGGATACACATGACACAGAATCGCGAAAAAGATTAGTGTGAATTTAACTGCGTAGACGTTGAAGTTGGTCTGGGCTTGGACTATACACGGGATGATCGGCTTTCGTTCAAATCCCATGGACCGATCGTGTGGAGCCTCGATATCAATTCTGGAGAACCGGATCTGCCGAATTAGTGATAAAAGTTCACCGGGCTTGATTTACAGACAGAACAGGAATATGTGGGAGTGAGACAATGCACAATATGATGGAAATCGAAGCAATCAAAAGGCTCAAATACAAATATCTGCGTTGCGTCGATAACAAATTATGGGATGAACTTGCTGAGTGCTTCACCGATGATGCTGTAACCAGTTTCTCGGGCGGCGAATACAGTTTTGAGGGCGGGGAAGCAATCATGTCCTTCCTGAAGGGGAGCCTGGGACCGCATCGTATTACTCAGCATCAAGTCCACCATCCCGAGATAGAGCTTACGAGTAATACAACAGCCACTGGCACATGGGCATTGCAGGACTATGTCATCGATTTGAAAAGAGGGACCTCGTTATTCGGAACTGCCTATTACCATGATGAATACGTCAAGGTGAATGGGGAATGGAAGATCAAATCCACAGGGTATGAGCGCATCTTCGATGAAATATATGAAAGAGATGACATTCCAAGCCGGAGGCTTTTGCATAACAGATTCAGTGATGGTTAGTGACCACGCCAAGCTTGGCCAATGTTATAAATGAAACAGGAAAAAGGAAGGTACCATAATTTGATGATTGTTTCACTGTTTATTTCGATAGCAAAACAGTAATTTACATTTGCACAGCACAGGGGAAAACTAACGACAAAGGAGGTATGATGGGTATCTGTTACCAGGGAAAAACGCTCGAGGAACTTGTGATCGAACGAGACCAATCCTTCAGGGAAAGCGGATATGCGTATGGCCTGAAGGAACTGACACTACTCGATAGTGATCCTGCCAAATTTATGCGCTTTCAGATGAGGTTAGTAGCTTCATGCATAAACGCCAGAGAGACAGCCAAGTTGATATCGGCCAATCCGATGTCCATTATCCAGGGTGAATTGCTGTTCATGCTGGCTAATGCAGAGGGAGATGTAATATCGACCTCTTATGGACTAGCCGGGCATATTCAGTGTATGCCGTTTATCGTTAAGAGCTTAGCCGATCTTAATTTTGAAGAAGACCCCGGTATTAATGCAGGGGACATCTTTTCGGTGAACGATGCACTTTATGGACCTTCTCACAACGCAGACTGTTATACGTTTTTGCCGATTTACCATGAGAACGAATTGGTTGGCTGGACGGTCGGACTGAATCACGTTGTCGATGTGGGAGGTATCCAGCCGGGTGGTCTAGGTTCGATATCGACAAGTGTATTCACTGATGGATTCACCTATCCGCCGACCAAGACCGGTCATAATTTCAAGCAAGAAAAATGGTGGGACCTGCATTGGAAACGGCGAACCAGAACGGAAATGTTCAACGTGCTCGATGACAAGATGAGAGCCGCGGGGGTGGTGGGTCTGCATAACATGATACAGGAGGTCATCGAGGAGTTTGGGATTGACTATTATCGGCAGGCGATGAAAGAGATCATCGAGCGAGAGCGACGGCTCATGATTAATCGTGTCAAAACCATGGCAGTGCCGGGTCTTTATAATTGGCTTCAGTTCAGTTCTGTCGACTATAAAGGTACTCTGGGGAGGCTGTGGCCGGCTTCTAACAGAAACTGGATTTTGCACAAACCCGCGGAACTTAATATTCGCCCGGATGGTACGTTGTTCACGGATATGGAGGGCCTGACCAGTGAGGGCGAGTTTCATGTTAATGCCTATCCTCCAGCAGTCAGAATGCTAACCTCGCTGGGTATCTGGCCCATGTTTGCCTATACGGAGACGCTCAATACGGCGCTGCAGTACATGACGGATTGGAACTTGCCTCCGGGGTGTATGTTCAATCCACAGAATCCCTGGGCAGCTACCACGATGGGCCTGGGGCAGGTGGGTGGTGTGACCTATCAGTTCAATCGCAGCTTGAGTTATGCCTTTTTTGCCAGGGGCTTCCTGGAAGAGACGTATCCGCAGGATGGTGCTGGCAGTGGCTATGGTGTGCAGGGCATGTTGGCTGATGGATTCCAATGGGCGGGCGGTGATATGGCGCTTATTACGTGCTGGGGTCAGGGAGGAAAGGCTTTTGGTGATGGGTTTGAAGCCGCTTGGTGTGGTCCCAATCCGGAGCCTGACCAGGGTGAAGTTGAGCTTTCCGAATTCCTGCAACCGACCCAGTTGAATATGGGACGAAAGTTGATTACCGACTTCTGTGGACATGGCAAGTACAGAAGTGGGCTGGAAATCGGTATGATGCAGATGATAAATCAACCGGGACAGGCGTTGATAATTGCTACTTATTCCGGAACCACTGGAATGGGTGGAGGAGCCCTGGGAATGTGTGGCGGTTATCCCAGATCTAATGACGTTATAATCTACGCCCATGATACCAATATACGGGAGGTCATCGATCAGGGTGGGCACTATCCTCGGGACTTCGTTGAAATGACAAAGATGATCGCTGATGGCACCTTGAAAGTCGGAAGTATGGAAAAATTTAACTCTCCCACACCTAGTATCCCGTGTGGAGATGGTGACTTATTTGCCAGTAGTTCAGGTTCCATGGGTGGGTGGGGAGATGCTTTGGAACGGGACTATGGAATGATAGAGCAGGATGTGAAATACAAGTGGATATCGCCGGAATGTGCCAGGACTGTTTATGGAGCTGTCGTAGATGATTCCGCTAAAGTGGACATTCAGGCGAGCGATGCTTTAAGAGAACAGCTGCGCAACAGACGCAAAGAAAGATCAATTGATGCCAAAGAATGGTGGAAGCAGGAACGGCAGGTTGTGATGGAAAAGAAATGGCATGAAGACATGCGCGCCATGTTCCAGGATTGCTGTAAATACGATAAATTCCGAAATCAGTTCTATGCCATGTGGCAGTTACCTGAGGAATATTCTTTCTAGGAGAAAGGGGAAATCATGGAAATAGATGATCGCTTTAGCAAAGATAATCTTAAACGTTTAGTAGAAGGAACGCTTCACTGGGAAGAGGTCAAGAAAGCAATTCGTCTTTCACCGAAGGACTCGGATCGGTTCTGGAAGTATCTTGAGGTCCTGCAGGAGAAAGTCCCTTGGGATGACAAGATTCTACTCCGTATTTCTGATCACTTGTATATTGTTGCCAAAGCGGGCGGTGGCCGAATAACCAAGTGTGATTGCGGGCATGAGTTTGGTGATTACCGCGTGAATTGGAAACTCGGGTGTCAGGTGTATGTGCGTAAAACCAATGAGGAAATTGGTGAAATAGTCACCATCCCGGAAGCGCGGCACAACACGGAACTGGTGGAGATGCGGGAGTTCTATTGTCCGGGATGCTATGCATTACTGGGAGTAGAAGTAGTGCCTGCGGGTTATCCGCCGGTGTTCGAAATGCTACCAGATTTGGATACTTTCTATCGGGAGTGGCTGGAGCAGCCATTACCGGATGAAAACCCGGACTGGTTTCAGGATAAAACACTAGGAAAACCGGCTGAGTGGGCCAAGGAGGGATAACATGGCAGAAAAACAGTATTTGATAGCTCTGGATGCCGGTGGCACCATGACGGACACCTTCGCAGTGGATAAAGAAGGTAAGTTTATCCTGGGGAAGTCACTGACCAATCATGAGAACGAATCGCTAAGTTATCTGGAATCGGTTGCCGATGCTGCGGCTTCCTGGGATATGACCTCTAATGACCTTCATCAACAAGCACTATCTTCAACATATACTGGCACTTCGATGCTTAATGCTCTCCTAACTCGGCGCGGAAGCAAGGTGGG
>CAZWIP010000114.1:0-9949 GCA_964634125.1 uncultured Dehalococcoidia bacterium | reverse complement strand
TATCTCCATACAGCCACTATATCACAAAGTGACTATTAGTGTTAACAGGCCCTAAGAGGATTCACCAAGGGCAGTTCAAAAGGATGTGCCTTCCTCTTGAAACACTCAATAGACCGGGCAAGTCAATTAACACAGGTGGTTCATGCTGTAACCGAAGGGCAGGTCATTCTGGATTCAGTGGTAATGGAAGGCTTAATCGGCGCTGGCGAAAGCAAGACCACCTTCCTAAAGGAACTCACTCACAGAGAACTGGAAGTCCTGAGCTGGATGGCTAAAGGTTATAGAAATGCAACTATCGCTGAAGTTCTTTGTGTAGACCCCAAAACGATCGAACGCCACATTAATTCCATCTATAGCAAACTCAACATGGTAACCAACTCAAAACACCCTCGAGTTAGTTCTATCATGCTATACCTTAAAGCTACCGGGTTGCTACCCCAAGATGATTGCGTTGACGTCTAGCCAAACAGACTAGGCGTGCCGTTTCGGGCACTAAAGCAGGTACTCCCCCTACCTGCAGTCCAATAAACCACAGACACAAAAAAACCTATAAACCGTCTACTTCTACTCGTATTTTCTGCAATCGTTCCAAACCTTTTATCGCCTCTTCCATGTTGGGATTAATCCCAAGAGCAATTTCATATTCCTCTTCTGCTTTGTCAAATTCACCGAGCCCTTCATAAGCAGCCCCTAAGACATAGTGAATCGCATCATCCTCCGGACTGGTCTGTTTCAACTCTTCCAAATCAGCGATGACTTTTGCATACTCCTTCTCTGCCTCATCCAACTTCCCTGCTATATCGTACGCACGGGCTAAGAAGAAACGCGCCCCAGCATTCTGCGGACTTATCTCCAATGCTTTTTGTAAGACGCTCACTGCTTTTTCGTATTGAACCTGTGATTGGTCTGGATATCCTTCATTATCATAATCAGTGCCCAAAGTGATGTAATATTGCCCCAAAGATACTTGTGTATCCACAAATGTATTATAAAAATTTTCATCCATTTTAGAGATATGCACTATCTTTACCAAGATTTCTCCTGCTTTATCGTATTGTTCCTGTGCACTGTCTAAACCGCCATCCACCCTAAACTTCTCACCTAACGCGATATAGTTAAGCCCTAATCTAAGCTGAGCCTTTTGGTATCCAGAAACACCACTTTGTATCATCCCAAAGTATCTGGGAACAATCTCAAATGCAATTTCATCCAAGGCAACAGCTGATTCTAGATCACCACGTTCAGTGAGAAGCTCAGCCGCAAACCAATATCCCAAATAGCCATTGGGATACAATTCAATCGTCTTCACTATATCTTCAAGTACAGCTTCCCGATTGTACCCACTTACCTCACAACTGCTCAGCATTTGGGCTCGGTTATAATACACCATGGCACTATCCGGTTCCTGATCTATAGCATCAGTCATAACATTGAGAATTTCCGCACAATTCTGTTTTGCAAAATCATCGTCTCCTGATATCGATGCTCTTACTGCCTGTTTCATAAGCGCGTAAGCATAGTCAAGGTTATAATGCAATTCATACCCATTCCACTCATGTGCCTTCTTGTACCATTTGACTTCGCTGTCAATGTCGCCACAATTCCCTGCTCGTAACCCTTTCTGAGTATAGTGGTCAGCAACCACTGGCCGGACTGCCAGATACCCCCCAAAAACACTGGCCGCTAAAAATAGACAAACCAGACCGTATGAAAACATTTTCGATATATTAAGATCAATGGTCCGTACTGGAGGCTTATCAACAACAGTCAAACCCACTCCAATAGCCACTACAATCCAAAAGAACGTATATGGAACCACGGTATGGAAAATGGATAAACTCTGTAAATTATACAGTAATACCGCCGCAAGTATCATGCAAATATAAACAAATCTTCGTTTACTTCCGTTGCGAAGCAGCCATAAAACAAAGTAGACTGACAAAGAAACCATCATTACAACATACGTACCAATCCCCAATACTCCAGTTGTAGCAAGTGATTCCATTAAGGAATTATGAACCTTGTCCTCGCGACGGTCAGGTTTTCCCTGGGAATACTCGAGTGTTACATGTTGCGTGAACGTATCCCTAAAGGTATTGGGCCCAGACCCTATAATCCAGTTTCGCGGGGAATCCACTGTACTCATTGCTATTCCCCTGAGATATGTACGGTCATCATCCTCACCAAGGCCAATGTGACTTCCAATGAATTCCCCAGCTTTGTCTCGCGAATCAAACACGTTGGTCGTAAGCAAACCACCGGCTAACACACCTACTATCAGTAACAGTATCACGATAAATAAGATTGGACGCTGTACCCGGAATTCACTAGCAACATGATACACGAATATAAAAGCAAGGATTGGAAACAAAACAATGAGGCAAATGACTCTATAGTCTCCGAATTCATTGTATGGCAAACTCATTACAAGACATAAGATAGAAAAAAGGAGTGGCGCCAAGTAAATCCACTTTTTCTTTAAAACAAATGCAATAGCTATTGGAATTATCAAGAATAAAAACGGAATGAGAAAATCCGGATTACCAAAGGTCGCACTGGTTCTGTGTGCCATCATGGGAGCCATTTGATGGATCCCGTCCAACCGTGCCACACTCGCTCCATCATCACTACATTGCTTCCAACTAAAATCGTAGTTGGTGTATACACCTGTTGGTTCATCACCGTCATAAATTTGAGCATAGAGAACGCTCTGGTCGTCCGAAGGATCATAAGCATTAGTATCTTTGGATAAATCAAACGTTAAACTGAATACCAATGCTAAAGCGACTGCAAACACAACCGCAGACCACACACGATTCTCTTCCCCTGCCCTTTTATAGAAAACCGCCAAATAGAAAAACACAATAGCAACACAAACGGCCACACCCAGCACGATCTTTAAATGATTCTCTTCGATACCCAAACCAGGTTCTTGAGGATCAGCATGTCCATAGAACTGGTAGAAACCCAGAAGAACCACTGCTGTCACTGATGCAATAAGCAATGTCAGACAACGCATCAATTGCCTGCGGTCAGTCATTACATTGATCACTAGAAAATACAACAATATCATATTCACCAGGGAAATCAGGCCAAAGTTGCGGCCCTCACCGCTATAGAGACTTAAGTTAGGAGAAATGGAGAATACAGTGGAAACTGTATATATGGCAACATATGCGAGTATCGGCCACAACACTAAACGAGGGGGCAGTACCAACCGCCATTCTCTGGAGATAGCTAGCCTGCACAGATACGCTGCCAACACGAGAAGAGTCAGAATCCGCAAAATACCAACGCGCGTAAGATCGAACAGCCAATGCGTATCGGGAAGGAATGCCAGCGGCACAAACAGTATAATGGCATATATCCCTTTTTCAGCTATGTGATCAAGGATCCGCAGCCAGGTTGACCTTGTATCTCGAATAACATGGAGATCAGTTTCTCCTATTTGTATACTCTCCGCCTGCCTTGCCCTTTTTGCTATCTTGGCTTTCTTCGCCATGCAGTAGCTCCTTTTCAAAAAAACGCTCGAACCCCAGCTTGCAAAACAGCTACACCAGCATCACCACTATATGAATCCCAATGAAGTTGTTAGGATTATACCTAATCATAACAACCATAACAAGCAGTTGCGAATGTGAGTGTGATATAATCGGCCCAGGTGACCACATGAACCAATTTTATATCTGGACAATCGGATGCCAGATGAACAAATCCGACTCAGCACGCCTTGCCTCATTTCTTGAAAAATACGGGTATCAGCAAGTCGAGCAAGCCGAAAAAGCGGATATTATTGTTCTCAACAGTTGCGCCGTGCGTCAAAGTGCGGAGGACAAAGTAGTAAACAAACTAACCAATTTGACGGCACTTAAAAAGAAACGTCCGGATATTGCCTTGGCATTAACCGGCTGTATGGTAAATTCCAATCTCGAAGGATTGAAGGAGAGGTACCCTCACGTCGATTTCTTTCTCAAGCCACAGAAATTTGATGATCTTCTTGCCTACGCGAAAGAACAGACTCCACAAGATAAACCGGAAGATACTCCTGTTCAATCTCAATCACCGACCGCCTATGTCCCCATCATTCACGGATGCAATAACTTCTGTTCGTTTTGCATTGTACCTTACCGAAGAGGACGGGAAAAGAGTCGGCCCATGACTGAGATCATTGCTGAAATTGAGTGTCTTTCTGATAGAGGCGTAAAAGAGGTCACCTTGCTGGGACAGAATGTCGATTCATATGGCAATGACCTCTCAGATAGACCCGATCTTTCCGATCTGCTGCAAGAGCTCAACCGAATCAGCAATCTGGCACGCATCCGATTCCTCACATCTCATCCTAAAGACATGAGTCAAAAACTCATCGATACTATTGCTACCCTGGATAAGGTCTGTGAACACATCAGTCTTCCGGCACAATCGGGCGATAACGAAATTCTGAGAGCAATGCGGCGGGGTTATACAATCGAGCAATATTGCGAGCTAATTAGTCGCATCCGTTACGCGATCCCGGATGTCGCTCTGAGCAATGATATAATCGTCGGCTTTCCCAATGAAAGCTCAGATCAATTCCAACGGACATTCGACTTTCTTGAAGAGCACAAATTTGATACGGTCCACGTTGCCGTTTACTCACCAAGACCCGGCACGATTGCTTCACGTAAGATGGAAGATAATGTCCCAGCCACGGAAAAGCAGAATCGCATGCAAAAGATCGAGGAGCTTCAGGAACGCATTTCAATCGAGAAAAACTCCCGTTTGGTGGGGCAGACTGTTGAAGTACTGGTCGAAGGTCGCAAAGGCAATAAGTGGCAAAGCCGCATCAGAAGTGATAAACTAGCGTTTTTCAGCCATGATAAAAATCGTCTAGGCGAATTGGTTCAGGTTAAAATCGATCACGCAGGACCGTGGTCGTTGCAAGGAACACCGGCTACTACCGGTTCATAAAGGATGAAAAGAGGGTGCATGGATTCTTCCCTGCCGGGGTTTGGGGTGTCCCCAAAAACCCTCGTGGGCGGGCGGTGGGATCGTGAAGGCTTTATCTTTCATGGTGTGGAGGGAGATGGATTCCGGATCGAGTCCGGAATGACATCGTGAATTCTATTTTAAGAACAATGGCAAATAAAGAATTCGACTTCATCATAATAGGAAGCGGTATCGCCGGGCTGTATACGGCTCTCCTTGCTAAAGAGGCTGGCAGTGTTCTCATCGTTACTAAAGGCAGCCTGGATGAATGCAACACCAAATATGCCCAGGGAGGAATCGCGGCTCCAATTGGGCACGGTGATTCCGCCGAACTTCACTATCAAGATACCATAGCTGCGGGAGCCGGTCTGTGTGATCCGGAAGCAGTACGGATATTGACCGAAGAGGCCAGCGATCGAATCGCCGACCTGATAGACCTGGGAGTGCCATTCGATACGCAATTCGGAGCCGTTGCTCTCACCAGAGAGGCAGCTCATACTGTTCCACGCATATTGCATGCCGGAGGCGACGCTACCGGTGAACGCATCGAAGTTACCCTGAGCCGAGCAGTACATGAATCGCACAATATCACTATCATGGAGCACTGCCTCGCCACAGAGATCATGGTTCAAGACAATGTGGCAAAGGGAATAGTAGCTTTCGATTCGCAGACTAGTTCGCTCATTGAATTCACCTCTCCAAGCATCATTCTATCCACTGGTGGTGCAGGCCGGCTTTTCAAGTTAACCACCAATCCTGAGATCGCCACCGGTGACGGCATCGCACTGGCATACAAAGCAGGCGCTGAAATCGTTGATATGGAATTCATTCAGTTTCACCCTACTGCCGTCCGTTTCCCTGGCATTCCCCCATTCCTCATCAGTGAAGCGGTCAGAGGAGAGGGAGGACTCCTTCGCGACGTGGAAGGGCATCGGTTCATGCCCGACTATACCCCTGATGCAGAACTGGCCCCGCGAGATATCGTCGCTCGTGGAACCGTTGCCCAGATGCGAAAGACCGGAAGCGATCGGGTATTTATCGATGTAACACACCTGGCACGAAAAACCATCACTACACGGTTTCCTACCATCTACAGATTTTGCCAAGACCATGGACTTGATATCACCAAAGGACTCATTCCGGTTGCGCCTGCGGCACATTATACGATGGGTGGTGTTCGTACAAATGCCTATGGAGAAACAAACATTGCCGGCCTCTTTGCTTGTGGTGAAGTTGCTTGTACCGGTGTACATGGTGCCAATCGATTGGCTTCAAATTCCTTGATGGAAGTCTTGGTTTTCAGCAAGAGGATCATAGAAAGAAGCAAAGGAAACATGAAATCTCCAGGCAGTACTCCAAAGGATGACATCTACTCTAAACTTAAAAAGCACAATACTACGGGAATCGACATCCCCCTCAGGCTATCCAGACTCCAATCACTCCTGTGGGATGACGCCGGGGTTGTCCGCAGCAAAGAAAAGCTCGAAGAAGCATCTCTCACCCTTGCATCATGGTATGAAACGTTAGGAACACCAACGGACCGTCCCTACTATGAACTATGCAATATGGTTCTGGTGGGACGTCTTCTTATCGAAGCAGCTTTGATCCGGGAGGAAAGCCGCGGTGCGCACTTCCGCACCGACTTCACGGAACCATCGCAGGAATGGGAAAAACACATCGTATTTCGCAATACAGATTAACTGCAATTCCGAAGGAGGACACAAATGGACTGGGGAATGGAAAATCGCCTTTCGCAACTTATACAAGAAGACGGGCACTGCATGTTTTTGCCCATCGATCATGGTTATTTCCAGGGACCTACCCGAAAGTTGGAGCAACCCGGAAAGACCATCGAACCATTACTTCCTTACGCTGATGCCCTCTTCGTTACCAGGGGAGTCTTACGTTCTTGCGTCGATCCGCAGAACACCAAACCTATCATTCTTCGAGTATCCGGAGGTACCAGCGTTGTTGGGCATGATTTGGCAGACGAAGGTGTCACCACTTCAATGGAAGAAGCTATCCGATTAAATGTTTCTGCCGTCGGCATTTCCGTTTTTATCGGCACTGAGTATGAAAAACAGTCTCTTCTGAACCTCGCGAAATTGGTGGACGAAGGTGAAAAATATGGTATTCCAGTGATGGCAGTCACCGCTGTGGGGAAAGAACTGGAGAAACGAGATGCTCGTTATCTGGCCCTTTGCTGCCGGATTGCGGCCGAGCTTGGTGCACGAGTGGTAAAAACCTACTGGTGTGAGAACTTTGAAAAGGTGGTCAATGGGTGTCCCGTTCCTGTAGTGATGGCGGGCGGCCCCAAAGTGGATACCGAACGCGAGGCTTTCGAGTTTATTTATGATGGTATACAGAAGGGCGCGATAGGTCAGAACCTGGGACGAAACATATGGCAGCATCAATATCCGGTGGCCATGATCAAAGCTTTGCGTGCCATTATTCACGAAGACGCCGATGTCGACCAGGCAGAAGCTGTTTACAACGAGAACGCGAAATAGAGTTCGCTTCAATTAAGCATGAATGCTGAATCGCTGCGCTATTACTGCTTGGACAAGAAGGGAGCAACGGAAGATCTGCCTTTCGGCGATGATGCACTGGTCCTCAAGGTAGCCGGCAAGATGTTCGCCCTTATCAAAATAGGCGCTGAAGCTCCTTGGATCAACCTCAAATGTGATCCTGAGATTGCGCTGGATCTTCGAAAAAAACACCTCTCGATCACACCGGGATATCATATGAACAAATTACACTGGAATACCGTCGAACTGGATGGAAGCCTCACGGATGAAAAGATTCTCGAAATGGTAGACCATTCCTACGATCTGGTAGTCAAAGGGTTGCAGAAATCAGACCGGGAATGGATTAACACGTAGGGGCGACTCGCCGAGTCGCCCCTACCAACCGTGATAAAGATGGTATATGATCAAGACAAACACCATCGGAAGTCCATCAGATTGAAGGATTACGATTATTCGCAAGCGGGGGCATATTTTGTGACCATTTGCACCCAAAACAGGGAATGTTTGTTGGGAGAAACCGTAGATGGGGAAATACATCTGAACTCTTTTGGAGAAATCACCCATAAGGAATGGCAACGAACAGCAGCTATTCGTTCTTACGTATTAATAGATGCCTTCGTTGTGATGCCGAATCATGTGCACGGAATTATTATCATAACCAGCAACAATGTAGGGGCAACCCGGCGAGTCGCCCCTACCAACCCACCACGCGGTCCAGCCTCAAGGTCTATCGGGGCGATCGTTGGACAGTTCAAATCCGCCGTCACCAAACGCATTAATATCCTGAGAAACACTCCGGGCATTCCTTGCTGGCAACGCAATTATTACGAACATGTTATCCGTGATGAATACGATTTGAATAACACAAGACAATACATACTTGACAATCCTGCAAATTGGGAGACTGATGAAAACAACATAATGACAGGCACGGTGCACCGTGCCTGTACCAACGGTGGTAAATAACATGCGAGTAGCTGTGTATTACAATAATCGGGATGTTCGTCTTGAAGAGATGCCGGTTCCTACTATCGGCCCGGGAGAATTGCTCGTTAAAGTGATATCCAGCGGTATTTGCGGTAGCGATGTTATGGAATGGTATCGCATTAAGAAAGCTCCATTAGTACTGGGACACGAGATTGCCGGTGAAGTTGTGGAAATCGGCGATGGTGTTCAGGGTTTCGAATACGGCGACCGTGTTTTCGTTTCCCACCACGTTCCCTGCAATACCTGTCGCTACTGTCAGACCGGAAGGCACACTGTCTGTGAAACATTACGAAGCACGAACTTCGATCCGGGTGGATTCGCCGAATACATCCGTATCCCTCAGATCAATGTTGAGACCGGAACTTTCAAACTGCCTGATGAGCTGTCTTTCGAAGAGGGGGCATTCATCGAGCCGATCGCCTGTGTGGTTCGCGGGCAGCAGAAAGCCGGAATGAAGCCAGGGCAAAATGTGCTGGTAATCGGTAGCGGCGTCTCAGGGATTCTTCATATTCAATTGGCTCTCGCTAACGGAGCTAAACGAGTGATCGCCACGGACATCAGTGATTATCGACTCGAAATGGCAAAACGCTTCGGCGCTGATTCTGTTCTAAACGCAAAAGAGGATATTCCTACCCGACTTCGGGAGATCAACGATGGCTGCCTGGCTGATCTGGTTATCATATGCGCCGGAGCACCGCAGGCGATAACCCAGGCATTGGAATGCGTCGATTGCGGTGGTACTATCCTGTTCTTCGCTCCACTAACACCAGAGGAAACCTATGCCTTTCCTGTTTATGATCTATGGAAAGACAACATTACACTCGTTAACAGTTATGCCGGAAGTCCCGACGATATTTCCCAAGCTATTGAGCTTCTTTGTAAACGTCAGATTAATGCGACCGATATGATCACTCATCGCCTCGGATTAGCTGAAACGGGATTGGGATTTGAGTATGTTACTGGAGCACAGGATTCACTCAAGGTCATTATCGAACCCCATCGATAATTTTTTACTGGTTTTGTAGCAAACACACTCAAGACAGGGCACGGTACCGGAGGTTTTACTTTGAGATATGAAGAAATCGCTCTCGATAGCGGCATCTGCAAGTTAGAGCCCGATAAAATTACGATCTCCCCCAGCTTGAAGGGTTGGAAAGTCATAGTAGACAGCTCCACACAAGATATTACACTTGAGGAACGCGTAATAGGTATTCCAACCTTGAGAAAAAGATACGTCTCTTTCTCACACGTACAACGTATCGATGGTGCGTGCTTCGAAGCCGCAAGTCAACCAAGAGGGCTGTGTTACACCATAGATATTGTCACTATAGACAGTGAAACTATCCCCATCGCCAATACCCGCGAACGCAACTTACATCGTCATCATTGGAACCCAATGGAGAGACATAGATATTTGGGCATTGTTAACTTAGTATAGTTATGTTATCATGAGACCACAAGCTATTACA
>CAZWIP010000113.1:0-10067 GCA_964634125.1 uncultured Dehalococcoidia bacterium | reverse complement strand
TAATTGTAATATATTTTCGATGTTTTGTCTAGTATTTAATTGCCGGGTTAATACTATTCTGTTCAACTACTGTTTTTCTTAATTCTTGGTTTGAGAGCTTTTATCGTAATACTGACAATACTTACCGGTATGTCTTTTTCTCCTGAATTGAATTCTTTCTCCGTAACGATCGCTACATCAACAAATCCTGCTTCAGTTATTGCATTGACATATTCTTGTTTCATGAGTGCGCCGGCAACACAATCAGTCCAAACATCAAGATTATCTTCTCTATTTAATTTGAGAGGTTCTTCAAGGACATTATCGCATATTATAATTTTCCCACCGGGCTTCAGTACCCGGAATATGCTTTTTATAACCTTTGATTTGTCTGGTGACAGATTTATAGTGCAGTTGCTTATTACATGATCCACCGAGTTACTTTCGAGCGCAATGTCTTCAATTTCGCCGAGACGGAATTCAACATTTCTGAAACCATGATGAGCTGCCGTTGTTCGCGCCTTGCTTACCATCTCTTCGGTAATATCTACGCCAATCACCTTTCCATTAGGCCCAACTTTTTGTGAAGCAAGGAACACATCCATGCCACCACCTGAACCCAGATCAATTACTAAATCGCCTGTTTTTATCTCAGCCCACGCTACTGGATTACCGCACCCCAATCCCATAACCGATTCACTGGGTATACTATCTAACTCCTCTTGCGAGTATCCCATCGCCTCAGTTTCAGCGAAAGCTCCAAATGCGTTCTTCGATGCAAAACAGTAGGGATACCATTGTTCGCTTTGTACTGCTTTTTGGGCATATATTCCCCTGATGTAAGCTTTGGTTTCTTCCTCAGTCATGTCGTGAGTGTTCCTATCAACCTCATTCTCACTCTATGGTTCCGCCCCCAACAACCGTATCCTCTTGATAGAATACTACTGTCTGTCCTGGGGTAATCGCCATTTGCAGGTCTTCGAAGGCTACATTAACTCTTCCATCGTTCATGGGAGTTACAGTTGCTGGTGCTTCCTGATGATTATATCGAATCTTAGCATTAACTCTAATCGGATGATCAGGGTTTTCGATGCTTATCCAGTTAACATCAGTAGCTACGAGTTTGTTCCCGTAGGTTTCTTGCTTGGAACCAACTACGATGGCATTTGTTTCTACATCAATATCTATCACAAACAGAGGCTCATCTGCCGAAATACCTAAACCACGCCGCTGCCCGATCGTGTAATTGATTATACCATTGTGCTCACCCAGGACCTTGCCATTACTATCCTTGATAACACCTGACTTCAAAAGGTGTGGCATCTGTCTGGATACAAATCCACGGTAATCATCATCCGGCACGAAACATATTTCCTGACTATCCTTTTTCTCAGCCACAGGCAACCCTAATTCAACAGCCATCTCACGTACTTTCTGTTTAGTGAGTCCGCCTAAGGGCATTAACGTTCTTCCAAGTTGTTCCTGGTTCATAGAATAAAGCACGTACGATTGGTCTTTGTTTTCATCAACACCCTTTTTCAGTTTGTATCTTTCGCCGTGTTTCTCAATTCTGGCATAATGTCCCGTAGATATTAGATCAATGCCGAAATTTTGGACCCACTCCATGAAGGCACCAAACTTCAGATGTTCATTGCACCTGATACATGGATTTGGGGTTCTACCACGACTGTATTCTGTATAAAAGTCAGTTACCACTTTATCCTTAAAAATCCGTTGCATATCTGCAACTTTGTGTGGAATGCCCAGTATCGAACATACTTTCTGGGCATCAGCCAATCCTTGTACACCACAACAACCATCAAAAGGCGTTGACTTCCCGTCAGTATAGTCACACTCCCAAAATCTCATCGTCACACCAACAACTTCGTACCCTTCTCCCTTCAATATAGCGGCAGTAACTGACGAATCTACACCCCCGCTCATAGCAACAGCTATTTTTGACATATTTTCTAACTATTCATCCGTTGGTGTACTTTCAGTGTGCATTTGTCCATAACCACGAGTAGTCCTGCGTTCATGGCTCGGGCTGCGGCTTCCTCACTTATTATCCCTTCCTGCATCCAAACTGCTTTGGCCCCTATAATAATGGCTTCCTCAACAATTGGAGGAATATCTTCAGATCGTCGGAATACGTCAACTAAATCCACTTTCATAGGAATAGATGTAATATCAGGATAGCTCTTTTCTCCCAATATTTCGGTAACTTTGGGATTAACCGGAATGATTGTGTATCCTTGCTGCTGTAGATATTCGGCTACTTCGTGGCTTGATCGATTCGTTTTTGGAGAAAGTCCTACTATTGCAATGGTTTTACTTACACTCAGGATATCTTCTTCTATACTCATATATACCTCTCTACATTACTCCTTAATACCATGAAGCTTCATGTGCATCTTACGCATACACTTGTCCATCACTACCTGCAATCCAGCTTCCTCCGCAACCCCTGCGGCTTCATAGTTGATTACACCTTCCTGCATCCAAACAGCCTTAGCACCTATTTTGATGGCCTCTTTCACAATTGGAATTACATCCTCAGGACGACGGAAGATATCCACTACATCGATTTTTTCAGGAATCGATGACAGTTCGGGATAGCTTTTTTCGCCCAGTATTTCGGCAATAGCCGGATTAACTGGAATAACTCGATAACCATGTTCCTGAAGATAAGCTCCCACTATATGGCTTGGACGATCGCTCTTTGGAGAGATACCAACAATAGCCACAACATTGCTTGAATTCAAAATTGTCTTCTCTGTCTCCATACGTGAAGCCTTTGACTATGGGCAAAACTTTGCGTCTACTTTTCATCCATCCCAAATTGATCCAATTACATCTATATTTTAGCATAGGAGCATAATCCATACGCAGTAGGTGGACAACAGGAAAAGTAACTGGCTGAATATCAACGCCTGTGGTTCTTTATTTGACAGACGGGGCTACTGGAGCACTCTTCACATTCAAGTTGAAATGTAGTGTGTCCTATTCCAAATTCATTTTTTAGAATTTCATTTGCTGTATCCACAATCATAGGACAGTCACTCACCAAACGGTCTTCAATCAGAAGGTGAGCACTCATAGCATATACACCGGAGGTTATGGTCCATAGATGCATATCGTGGACAGCTTTGACACCCTTGATTCCTTTGATTTCATTTCTTATACGTTCCACATCGAGATGTTTGGGAACACTTTCCAACAA
The DNA here is from genome assembly GCA_964634125.1 of uncultured Dehalococcoidia bacterium. GTDB lineage: Bacteria > Chloroflexota > Dehalococcoidia > SZUA-161 > SpSt-899 > JABMQN01. The sequence goes on along the minus strand of CAZWIP010000113.1, from coordinate 6,865 downwards.
AATGTGAACTGATTCCATAACCAGTCCTGATGCCCCTTTGAGGATCAACAGGCCAATCAATATACTGATAATCGGGTCAGCATAACTCCAATCTGTAACCAGAATTACTATGCCGGCAATGATCACCCCCAAAGAAGAAAGGGCATCCCCCATCATATGCAGAAATGCCCCTTTGACATTCAGATTGTGACGGCTTCCAGAGTGCAGTATTGAAATGCCAATCAGATTAGCTATTAAACCAATTACCGCAACTCCCAACATCAATCCGCCCTCTACTTCGGGGGGATCGAGGAATCGCTGATACGCTTCGTAGAAAATATATACACATATAAGGATTAGAATGGTTCCGTTGGCCAGGGCCGCAAGTATCTCAGCTCGCAGATAACCATATGTCTTTCTCTCAGTTGCTGGTCTTTTCGCAAGCTGGAGGGCAACAAGGCTCAAGCCGAGTGCGAGTGTATCGGTGAACATATGAGCAGCATCACCCAGCAAGGCCAGGCTATTGCTCAGAATTCCGCCAATCACTTCGACCACAGTCATCAAAGCAGTGATCGAAAGGGCAATCAGCAGGCGTTTCTGGTTTGCCCTTATAGACGATTGGTGATCGTGTTGATGTTCACCCATACTCTGTTTGTTTTCCCTAATTGTAAGTAAATTTTACGCTTCCATTATTTTCAGCGTAAACCCACTGCATTTAGGAAATGATTGGGTGGAATGCCTCTCAAAACGGGGGATTACAGATTATCTAAAAGCTGTTGCAGGGCGTCGAACTGCTCGTAATACGACTCTACCGGCACTTCTTCTCCATCCGTTATGTCAACAGCCCATTTTCTTTCTGGTGAACTAATGGCTATACCGATAGGTTTTTTTGAATAATACATTGTAAATCCCTCTTTGGTGTTCACGTGGCGCAAACTCACTTTTTCCAACGGGATCACGGTAATTTCACCAATAGTTATCGGTGAACCAATACGCTCTTCCTTCATCTTCGATACTCTGACACCATGTTTTTGGCGGCCCTAATTGTAACTGGAGATAGTACAAAAAGAGTGATTGGTTTGAATAGTCGGATGGGAACCAACCTCATATTTCCTTTGAAGGAACCTTCTAAGGCCAAATTCTCGAAGTCAGGTTGAACTCGAATTTTGATCGGAGAGCAGCGATTCGCAAATAACGTAGTAGGGGCAACAACCCCATATATCATGGCAGTATCGGCCGGATCGTCAAGACCAAACCTGAGATCCAATATCAATTCACGAATTTTGATAACTCTAAGGATATCTTTAATGAACTTTATGATTCTGCGGTTAAACCCTCGAGTTTTTGTCATAGCGAGGAGGGGTTTAATGTGCCTCCTCGCTTGGAATTTACTTTTTTTCTTCTTCTTGGGTTTTGGTTCTTTTTTTCTACGTTTGAGATCTATGCCAATTAATCCAAACATCCACTCCACCCTTACCTGAGACCTGAAGTGCTTTTCCTTCTGAACACTGAACCTCAGGTCAATTGGTATGGCTAACAAAAGGATAAAGAATAATATCAGGCCAAAGACAGTGGCAAGTATCCACAAATCGTTCTAGTCTTCCTTCTTTTCAAATCGCTTTTCAGCTACCTTTCCCACTACATCCCCTACCTTTTCAACAATGGTAGCAGCTCTTCCTTTTATCGATTCAACTTTAACTCCGTCCGGACCCACGATGATCACAGCTACAGGTTTTATTCCACCCACACCTCCAGTCCCTTCTCCGATTCCTTCACCTGTAGCATCACCACCCCGACCTTTTTCCCCTTTACCGGCACCACCACCTTTCCCGGTACCTCCGATAGCGCCAAAAGCAAAGCCGATACTCATCATAGGAATAATCGTGTTTCCCTCAACAGTTATTGGATCAGAGATAACGGATTTTGTATTCAGCAGTTTTTCGATTTCCCCCATTGAAGTTGCAACCAGTTTATCAATATCTTCCATGACGCCCTCCTTCGTTTTTTAGCTGATTTTTCACCAGAATTCCGATCGATGAATTTAGATTAAAACGTATGGTGATTTATGGTATACACCTGAATTGTCGCTTTGTCAACTGTATATAATGTATGATATTTGCAGATTATTATGTAATGTAAAGTCTTGAAAAGAATGCTTCGGAGTGATACAAAAGAATCAGCATATGAAACAGCTTAAATTCTCTATGGATTCTATTGATTGCCGCTACTATCATGAATGTGGGGCACCCATGTGCCCTAAAGATGTTAATTACGGAAGGTACCTCTGGTTTCCATCTGAGCCTGTTTGTCGATTGAAGATGGTTCCAGATTGGGTGCTCAAACAACGAAAAATCGCCAAACTCTCAAATATCGATACCAACAAGTACTTCACACTCCGGATGCTCAATTCAATTGAAAGGGTATCACGTGGCACGGAAGGGATTGATCCTGAGTATTATGGTGGAGAGAAACTGTGGCTTACCAAGCAGTCTCGTAGGAAAGCTGAGTGCGAAGCTACCCAACCAGAAACAGTTACGGATTCAGAGATAGTACTTGAAATTGATGATGGAACTTATTCTATGTTCTTTTAGCCAATTTGGACTTCGAATGTACGGACACTTGAATTCTATTACGATTATACAAAAACCTTCTATCTTGTGATAAAATCATATAGACAACGATGAGGTACTCTGCTGGTTTTGATATTGGATCCGTAAACACTAAACTGGTCCTCATCGACTCTGCCTCCAAACCCGTTCACCTGGATAACGAAAGAGTGACAGTTGGGCCTAAAGCGGCTGTGATCTCTCTTCTCTCCAGACTTGCCGAACAAATCAACCTCGATGAGATTGCCACCACTGGAGTTTCCGGTTCAGGCAAAGGTGTAATTCCGAATGAATTGAACTGGACTGTTTATAGCAGTCCATTGGCAATCATTTCCGGACTTCTCAGCTCACATTCAGATGTAAACACAGTTGTCCAGATCGGAGGGCAAAGTTCACTCGTCATTGAATTGGAAGATGGGCTTAAAAAGCCATGGAGAGTAGCCTCTAACCCTCTATGTGCAGCTGGAACTGGTAGATTTCTCGAGCAACAAGCATATCGACTAGGCATTAGCCTGGAGGATTTTGCACGACTTGCACTGAGTGCTGAAGGTAACGCGCCACGAATAGCTGCCAGATGTAGCGTGTTCGCTAAAAGTGATCTGATACATTTACAGCAAAAGGGCGTTCCGGTTGAATCTATTCTGCAAGCTCTATCGGACAGTGTAGCTCGTATGGTTGCTTCATTCAAAAAGGGATCTTTTACTGAGCCAGTCTATTTTTTAGGTGGAGTTGCTGCTAATGCCGCTGTTGTCAAGTCCTTGAACCAGGTTCTAACCAGTAGAAACGGGCACCCAACCCAAGTGATTGTGCCTGATAATTACCAGTACACCGAATGCCTCGGCTCAGCTTTACTGGCCCAGGAAGCCGGGAATGAATCGAAGGTGATTGTCCTGGAAGGAGAGGATACAAAGCAACGATACTTTATCATGCCGAAGCTTGAAAAGATCAAGCAACACAATGGATGGATACCCCCTACGATAGATAAACCCTTCAACGGATATTTGGGAATCGATGTTGGCTCTACTAGTACCAAGGGTGTCATTTTAGATGAAACCGGTAAAACGGTTTTAGCCAAGAACTATCTCATGACTGCCGGTCGGCCATTAGAGGCAGTGAAGCAAGTTTTGCGAAATCTTCTTGATTCTGTTGGGGATAATGCCAATATCCGAGGAGTCGGTGTAACAGGATCAGGTAGATACTTGGTTGGCAGCTTCATTGGTGGTGATCTAATTAAAAATGAGATAACAGCGCAAACCAGGGCAGCGGAAGAACATGCTCCTAATGCAGACATAATCGAGATAGGTGGTCAGGACTCTAAACTGGTAATCAAACGAAATGGTGTAGTTGTTGACTATCAGATGAACAAAGCCTGTGCTGCTGGAACAGGGAGTTTTATCGATGAACTGGCTGAAATGCTTCGTGTTTCTGTTAAGGATGGTCAGTTCGCCAACCTGGCATTTGAAGCTCCACATATTATTGATCTTGGTTCCAGATGTGCCGCGTTCATGGGACAAGCAGTTGCTTCCGCTCAACAAGAGGGTGTTCTAATAGAAACTATAACTGCCAGCCTTTCTAATTCTATCGCCCGCAATTACTTATCTAAAGTCGTGGAAATGAGAAGGCTCGGTGATGAGATTGTCCTCACAGGGGCTGTTTTCTATAACGAAGCTGTAGTTTCCGCTTTTCAGCAGCAACTTGAGGGTAAGAAGCTTATTGTTCCAGAACATAAGGAAGTTACCGGTGCAATAGGGGCAGCACTGCTAGCCAAAGAAGAAATGCCCGATGGTGATTCCAAGTTCAAGGGTTTCCGAAGACTTGTAGATGAGGACTATGCTCTGAGAACTTTCACCTGTAATAGATGTGATAATAACTGCACAATCAGTCGGCTTGAGATGGAAGGAGAGCCCCCCACTTTTTACGGCAGTCGTTGTGATCTCTACGACAGTACGGTCAACCATGAAAAGCAAGAGACGGCTTTTGATGAACGTGAGAGATTACTTTTCAAAGGCTATGAAGAAGGATCAAGAACTGGCCCAACAGTTGGTATCCCCAGGGCACTTTTGCTATACGATTTCGCCCCATTGTTTATCGGGTTTCTGAACGCACTCGGTATGAACACAGTTTTTTCCCGCAAAACGAATCGGCAAATTATTGAGCATTCTGCCGAGTTAAGTTACACAGATAGTTGTTTCCCTATTAAACTGCTTCATGGCCATACCGCCAGTCTTCAAGACTCAGACTTTATTCTTTTTCCAAGCGCTCTCCGATTAGGCTTAAAAGAAGGCGACGAGAACCAGAAATATGCCTGCCCACTCGTTCAAGCCTCACCGTTCCTTGTACGCGAAGCTTTAAAACTTCAGAGCACTATGCTAACTCCATTTATCGATCTAAGTATGGGTGATAAGGAAGTAATCGAGAATTTCACAAAAGTAGCCAAACAAATGGGATTCAACAGATGGCGAGGTAAAGCTGCCGCTCAAGCAGGACTCAAGGCTCAGAAAGAATTCGAAACAGCCCGCGAAGCACGCGGTCGTCAACTTCTCAAGCAGATTCGTGAAAACGGTCAAATTGGGGTAGTTATTCTGGCCCGATCTTATATGTCACAGGATTCCGGGGCAAATTTGGGTATCGCCGAACAGCTCGCTCGCCTTGGGGTGGTACCAATCCCTCTTGATTTCCTTCCTATCTCGTCGGTTGATATTAGCCAATATTCTGATCGGCCATATTGGATGTATGAGAGCAAACTCATAGCCGGTGCGCATATTGTTGCTGGAGAGCCCCATCTTTATGGACTCATTCTCACCAATTTCGGGTGTGGACCTAACTCATTTATACTTAACATAGTAGAAGATGTTATTGGTAGCAAACCACTGGGACAACTTGAAATTGACGAGCATGCAGCTGAAGCGGGTATAGTTACCCGTCTTGAAGCATTCGTTGATACTATCAAAGGTTTTGACCGTTCGGGCAAGGTTCGGCCGACTGGCAAGAAAATCTACCGATCCGCAGCAACTTTGGATAACTCCAAAGGAATTCTTCTTCTACCCAGAATGTGTCCTCATGTCGAGGTCCTTGCTGCTGCAATGCAAGCTTTTGGTGTCAAAGCAATGGCACTCCCCGAAGCAAATGAAAAAAACATTCTTTACAGTAACAATGTCACTTCTGGTAAAGAATGTCTTCCGTATCGAGTAACACTCGGAGACTTTCTGAGACTTTACTATGAAAATGAGCATAATATCGATTTATCCACAGTTGAAGGATTTATGGCAGGTGCTTTCGGACCCTGCCGACTGGGTAAATACGCTCTTGAACAGGGTGTAATTTTAAAGGAACTGGAATTTGACCTCCCAATACGTACCAGCGTATCAAACAATGCGTATCGTGACTGGGGACTTGGCGCAGCTTTTGAGCGTCTGGCCTGGAAAGGAATCGTTGCTTATGATTATATGCAGAAGCTATTGTGGCGTACCCGTCCGTATGAAAAGGATACTGGTTCAACAGATGCCTTGTTCGATGAATTGATAGGTGTAATAGCTGAGCGTATACGCCACAAACAATCCTTTGCTGATGTTCTGAGAGAGGCCGTACCCAGATTCAAATCACTTATTGATCCAGATTTACCACGCAAGCCGTTGGTAGGCATAAACGGTGAGATATTCCTGCGCTCCAACAGTTTCAGCAATAGCAATTTGGTGAGAACCTGCGAGGATGCCGGACTTGAAATTGTTGTTTCTCCATTTGGTGAATGGATGAAATACTTGGCGCTAAGAAACATTGAGGATGGTATTAAACAAAAACAGATTATGAAAGTCATCCGTGGATATTTTAAACGCAAAATACAGAATCGTGATGAACATTCAGTAGTATCACAGTTTGAACCGCTCATAGATATTGAAGAACCCACCATCGAAGAGCTTTTGGATTTCACCAAATCACATTTATCGCCCCGATGCGGTAGTGAGGCTGTCCTCAGTATCGGTACCGGAATTGAATGGATGGAAAATCCAAAATTTGCCGGGGCAATATCTGTTATGCCACATGGATGCATGCCAGGCGGTATAGTGGCCGCTATGTCCGAAAATCTTTCTGATGATTTTGGAAAACCATGGATATCCCTTACCTATGACGGTTCACTTGAAAGCAATAACCTGGTGAAGATCTACAATTTTGCTGAAGTGTTGCGCTATACCGGGAATAACTATTAAAAGATAGATATTTTTCACTTCCTCACCCCTGACTTTAGTACTACTTGACACTGCGTTGATATTTACATATACTAG
>CAZWIP010000112.1:0-10097 GCA_964634125.1 uncultured Dehalococcoidia bacterium | reverse complement strand
AGTGGTGGAACCAATGTCACATCCTCCGACTATCATTGTATTTCTCCTTCAGTTATGTTGCGTCATTCTGAACAAAGCAAAAAATCTTATTGTTTGAGAATGGAGATTCTTCGGTCGATTAACTCCCTCAGAATGACATCATAGTTTTATATCGTTACGCACGAATAAGGTTTAAGCTATTTCATCAAACATCTCTACAGACATATCCCCATCAAGAAGAGGCGCTATCTCAACAATCATCTCCGCCACGTAGGGGGTTGAACTGTGCAATATGAATGCATCCATGTCTTTATACTTTTCGAGAACCAGAAGCATGGTTGGGTCGCTTTGAGATTTACTCAGTGTGTAAGAAAGGGTTCCTTCCTCTTCTCTAACTTTGGGCATAACATCTCTCAGTGACTTTTCGACCTTTCCTTCTTCTCCCGCTCTAGCTTTGATCTTTGCTACAACATTTATCATTATTTCCTCCTGTTTGTTAAGAATGATAAGGGAAGTTAATCCATCCGATTATGCGCCTTGTGCATACTGCAATACCGGTAAACTGCGTTAGAAACATTCATTCCTGACTCTACTGCCTGCTGAGTCCCAACACCTGTACCTCCGGCATCACAACCCACATAAAAAAGTCCGCGTACTGGTGCTTGTATGGATGGCTTTCCGGGACCACACTGCCCGATGATCTGTGCAATACCGATTGTCTCTCCACCAACGCCCGGCAATACCGAGTCACGCGTAAGCCGTGAAACAGTTTTCGTTGTGTAAAGTTCTTTTTGTTCAATGGCTGCTTCAAATTCAGGAAAGGCTTTAAATATTATCTGCTCACCAACATCTGCCCATGCCTTTATCTCCTCCTGGGACATTTCAGGATCAGGATTGCAATATGACCCGGTCAGAAAGACCTGCTTACCCTCGGGAGCGGCACCAGGATCGTAATTGGAGGGAACTTCATAATAAACAACCCCTTCTCTTGAGGCTTCACCCTTTTTGGCCTTGTTGAACCTTTCCATAGTCCAGGGGCTGTCATCTGAAAATACTACGCCAAAGGGTACATCAGTTACTTTTTTATTTAAATAATATCGATGGCCCAAAAGTGACCAGGAGGGAACCAGATCTTTTACATAGTTAATATAGCTCTTGTCAAAGTGCTCTTCCCCCACCAGCTTGAGTACTGTGGGTTGAATACCTGCATTACTGATGACTACAGGTGCATCGAATTCCCCTTTATTTGTGACAACGCCGGTAACTTTCCCATCTTTGACAACAATTTTTTCGGTTCTGGCCTGCATGATTACTTTTCCGCCGTTTTGCCGCACGGCCTCACAATATGCATCCGTAACCCGGCTCCAACCACCAATGCTGAATATACCACCATTTTTCAGGAACATATCCTGAAGGCTGCGTATTATTTCTGCTGCTTCCACAACATCCGGCGGAGCCATGAAGAGGCCATCGCTGATCAGACTGACAAGAAATGCGTAAAGCGATCGAGGTGCTTTATACTTACCCAGGAAGTCATCAAAGCTGATATCGTGCAGGGTATCAATTTGCTCGGGTGGCATCATTACTATTTCCCCAAACAGCCTGAGCGCCTCTTCCCTATCTTCTTCCTTGATCTCCAGCCAGTCGAAAAGAACATTAGGGTCTGTTTCTCCTTCCGGCATTTCTGGTAGCGCTTCATACCTTCCGGATGATGTTTTGTAAATACTGCCTCCCCGCCCTGTTATTGGTGCAACAAGTTCAACCCTATCTTCCATCCCCAGTTCTTTTAGCACAACCTCGTACATATTTCCAATCACAGGTGCCCCGATAACCACCCAGCCTGTATGGGTATACCCGTTTTTGGAAATGGTCATTGCCTTACCGCCTGTAACGGCATTCTTTTCTACAAGCAGAACGTTCAGCCCTTTTTTAGCCAAAAGCCCGGCGCATGAACTGCCGCCAAAACCAGCTCCAATCACAATTACATCAAAAGTTTCATTTGCCATTTGCATCCTCCTAAAATATATCTTTATGATTTACTCTTCCGTTGAACCTTTGAACCCATGAACGGGTACCCTTTCTCTAGGCCTTGTACGCCTTGCATGCTTGCCCGCGAAGTATATAGGCACCGCTCACAGAATCACAGATACTCAGATCGTCGTCCATAATGGCATTCGCATTGGAACGGAAGATCGCTTCAGCCGAGTCATCCTCCGGAAACCACCAGCCATGTTCAGCCTGGACCACTTCGGGAGCCAGATCCTGAGAGTAGTCACATTTGAATTTGGCTTTTCCGATAGGAGTTTCTACCCACATCCAGTCGTCTTTAGCAATGCCAAGCTGAGCGCCTGTTTCAGAGTTGATTAGAGCCATCGGGTCAGGACTCTTCTTTCGGAGCGAATCAAGTTGTCGTCCCTGCGAGTGATAGAAGCGACAACGGGTCCCTGCAATCAGCGTCAACGGATAGTCCGCTGCCATGTCCGGCTGGCGTGCCAGCACTGTTTCGGGTTCGATGAAGGAAGGAAGCGGGTCACGGCCCAGCTTTTCCAGAATGGTGGAATACAGCTCGTATTTCCCTGTAGGCGTGCCAAACCCTTTAGCTTCGTACTTCTTTGCTGGAAGCGGAGGGGCATCTTTTCGGTCGCCGGACATGAACTCCTTGAAGGTGATGCCGAGCGGTTCCAGAATCCAGTCATAGGCCGCATCCAGGTCTTTCCATGGCCAATACTCCTCCTGTCCCAATCGAAGTCCCAGCTCGCGCCACAGATAATACTCGGGTTTGCGTTCGTACATCGGCTCGATGGCCGCCTCACCTCCGTAAAGGAAAGGAAAGATCTCAACACCATAGATCCAGGGCTTCTCGAAACAGCAGGCTGCCGGGAGTACATAGTCGGCGATGCGGCAGGCGGGCGCCATGAAAACATCCATCGCTACGTGAAGATCGAGTGTCATGAAGGCTTCATATATTTTTCGTGCATTAGGAAATTGTGTCAAAGGATTCTTGGCAACTGTGAACATAGCTTTCATAGGATAGGGCTCTCCAGTGAGCATGGCCTGGAAAGTCGAGGGCGGGTGAGCGAACCCGGCGAGCCAGATACTGTTGGGTTTCCGGTCACTGACCTTCAGTGCACTCTCCTCGATCATTCGGAAATTGCGCCAGGAGAAAAGAGGGAACCTGTCGGCGCCAATCAGCTTGTCTTGCTGCTGTTGAGACATCATGTCGCGGAGATCCAAGTCTGACACCGTTCGGGCGGTTGGATGTACAGCCAGCATCATGTCGCCACCTTGAACATCGATGTTACCGGTTATTCCGGGCAGGATATAGCGGGCCTGCAGGCTCTGGGTAGCGTTGGGTTGCTCTTCAATACCTGTCAGATGGAGTATTTGAGACGGTTTGGTAGTAGCATATGTTCTCGCTGCCTCTCTTATGCTCTCCGCAGGTACCCCGGTGATTTCGGCAACCTTATCAACTGGATATTCCTGGACTCGCTCTACAAGTTGGTCGAACCCGTGGCACCATTTGTCGACGAATTCTTTATCGTGCAGATCTTCATCTATGATAGTTCGAATCATGCCAAGAAGAAGGGCTGCATCGGTTCCCAGTCGGGGGCGAAGCCAGATATCTGCCCCTCTTGCCGTAGGTGTGTCTCTGGGATCAACCACAATCACCTTGAGCCCCAACAACTTCTGCATCTCCTGGATACCACTCCATGCAACTGGAACTGATCGCGCAATGTTTACGCCCAGCAACAGGAGGCACTTGGTTTCGGGACCAAGCTGAGGGATGAAGATCACCGCACCAGACATCATATGGCTCAAGACCATACCACAACCGCACATCGGACCGAGGAAATTAGGTGTACCGAACAAAGATTGAAAGCGCAGCCGGTATTCATCAGCAGCGTTCTGCTCTCCTCCTGCGATGGCCAGCGTCTCGGCTCCATACTTGTCTTTGGCCGTTTGAAGTTGTTCAGCTATTTCATCCAGTGCCTGTTCCCAGCTGATTCGCTCCCACTGCCCATCACCCCGTTCACCAACCCGCTTGAGGGGATAGTTCAATCGGTCCGGATGGTAAACCAGTTCTTTGGCAGAGTGAGCTCTAGGACAGCGAGCAAACGCCTTCCTCTCAATCTCTTCCATGTATGAAGAGTCAGGTTTCTTCTTAAAATCTGGGCCCATGAACTGGCCATTCTCAATCAGTACCTCATATTGGCAGTGTACGGCACACATACCGCAGACCACCTTCTTCTTCTCTTCACCCATAGTTCAATACCTCCATATCCATTGAATATCTCATCCTTGCATATGGGCCGGTTCATCCTGTTTTGATGCTTCGGCATCTACTGGTATTTCGGCATCTCAATATTGAATTTATTCTCTGCATCAGCAATGGCCACATAAAGAGCTTCTCTCATCAATGGCAGAAGATCAGCCAGCTTTAGAAAGTCCTCCAGGTTCTTCGAATACCGGATCGCTCCCTTTTCAAGTTGTTCCATGGCATCATAGTTCGGGTCTCCGAGAAGGCGATAGCCAATATCGTATGAATCATATTCGATGATCGCATCCCCTTCTTGATTTGTAAATTCGAGCGTTCCATCTGACGCGAACCGATAATGAAATGCCCCGCTACCATCGGGGCAATCAGGACACTTCTCGGTGAAACTCACATCGACAACACCAGCCTGAGCGAAACGTTCCCTATAGTGTTGATTCAAATACGCTGCCCAACGCTGGTGCCAGTAATCATACACTTCTGGAGGGGTATCAGCAGCTCTTTCAATTCGCTTCCTCATGAATAGCACCTCAAGTATGAAGTCAGCCGAATATCATGCATTACAGTGCGGGTCATATTACTCTACATCATTATTTATCTTTTAACGTAAATCCAAGTCAGTCAATATCAATTGTGTCCTAGCTACTTCCTATTCTAAGGCCAGATAGCTTCAGCCACGTTTGTCAGTCCCAGTTCCAGTAATTTCGCCTTGCTGGGTTTGCCACTTTCGGTGTCCCAGTCCATTGCCTGGAAATAATCCTTACGCATTATCTCCCCATCTATTTCATTGCCGGCAGTCGGGCCATCAGGCAGTGGAGGGTGACCAAGGATTCTATCCGGAACTTTGAAGTCTTTGCTGGTGACTCCCTCGCGGATATTAAAGGCCTGGCGAATATTGCTAATCCTTTCCCCGATCTTGAATAAGTCATCGAGGGTATAGTTGGAACCGGTCACCAGATTCAGAAAGTCGGGAACAGCACTCGCATCCATGGCCAGATAGCCAAACATACAAATCCCGGCGGCATTGGCTACATTGTTCAAGCTGACGGCCATTTTATGTACTTCGCCCCGCCCAGCGCAGGCAGTGAAATCAAAAAGAACCGGCGGCATTCCTGTCAGAGGCATGAGCCCTTCATTACCCTGGGTATGGCGACCGGGTGTGGCATCAATGAAACCACTGGCATATGGCGTATTAGCGCGGGGATCATGAAGTCCCGGTTCCTGCCCCCCAACATGCATAGCATATTGCTCGGACCCTTTCCCGATCTTCTCCGAGGCAACTTTTACCCCATCGGCCAGGATGGCCCCGAAGCCCTCGCGTTTGGCTATTTTTTCCGTCATGGCAACTATTGATTGATGGTTGCCCCATGTCAGTTCAATGCCGTCGGTATCATCTTTTGTTAGAATGCCATTTTCATAGCATTCTATAGCAAAGGCTATAGAAGTACCGGTGGATATAGTATCGATGCCATGGCGATTGCAGATATCGCATGCCGCAATGACAGACTCAGGATCATTATTAAGGCACAAGTTGCCAAATCCAACTAATGTCTCGTATTCAGGTCTATGGACCCCGGCATCATATTTATACTGATTGGCCCCAGCCTTCATCAAGGCCCCGCATGAAATGGGACAACGCCAGCACCCGTACTTCTTCTCGCTGAGTTCTTCCATGGGTTGACCATAGAACGGACTGGCATCTGGAAAGTCGACCAATGCAGCTCCTCCCCAGTTCTTGGCAGGTGCCTCTCCGGTAAGGTGCAGGAATTCCATTAATCCAGAGGTACCTCCGATGCTGAGGGAGAGGTAGATTATCGACTGATGTATCTCCTCCAGGTGTTTCTTCCTCGCCTCTTTGATTTCATCCTCGTGAGCTACTCCAACAGACCCGTTTCCATTGATAGCAATGGCCTTGAGTTTCTTGGAACCCATTACAGCACCCAGCCCGGAACGCCCGGCGGCCCTTCCCTTGTTGTTCATCACACAGGAAATGAGGGAGAGTTTCTCTCCTGCCGGGCCGATACAGGTTATTCTGGTATCTTTTCCCAGTTCAGCCTGCAGCATGTCCTCTGTATCATGGGTATCTTTACCCCACAGGTGATCCGCATCCCTGATTTCAGCTTTGCCGTCGTTTATTGAAAGAAAAACCGGTCGATCGCTGGCGCCCTGGATGAAGACCGCATCATAGCCGGCAAATTTGAGGTGAGGTCCAAAATCTCCGCCCGAATTGGCATCTCCCCAGCCACCAGTCAGTGGTGATTTCCCGACCACAACATAACGGGAACCCGTCAACGCAGGACTGCCAGTAAGCGGCCCGGTGACGAATCCCAATATCGCTTCCGGTCCCAGGGGATCTGCCTTTGGTTTTTGTCGATCAAAAATGATTTTGGCTCCCAGCCCATATCCCCCGATGAAATCCCGGCATAAGCTCTCATCTAGGGATTCATCCCAGGTTTTTCTTTCCGATAAGTTTACAAACAGGATTTTCCCTATATATCCGCCTTGCATTGGTCCCTCCTTCATCTATTTTTCATTTTCCAGATTAGAGTGTCCGTATACAGTTACCTGATGATCTCCAAGATTGCGAATGTGCATCTCCAAATTCTGATCAAGCACGCCCAGCACTTGAACGACAACACGTCTTTTCTTGAATCCAGCCCCTTTTTACTGGGATATCTCATTCGATATCCCGTCTCCACTGTCTGGTGACATCATATGTCATATCCTGAAACCCCTTCTCGTCGGGAAGCGGTTTGCCCAGCCACTCCCTATAGAAACTATCTATATCTGGCAGGGCATCGAATACAAGCGGATAGCCTACCGGTACTGCCTCTACCATGAGCATGCTGCCGCGCGACGGGCAGTAGAACTCACGCACTTCACACACTTTGGGGTCGGGGCACTTGAGTCCAGGATAAATCTCCTCCAATTTCTCAGTGTCGTCTCTGGCGAAGATGAGGGCGCTCAGCTTCCAGTTCTGCCGCCAGTCCCATTAGAAATACTTTTATCACTTTCAATTGTACGATCGAATTCGTATACTAAATCTTAAACAAACGAGTGTGTCGTGATTTTTTAATTTTTCAGCCACTTATTTGACTATGGTCAATTGTCTCCAGGAATTGAGGCAAAACCTTATTTTCTATCCATTTTATATTGATATTTCCCTGAACAAAGTCGGTTTGATTAATCAAGAACTGGAGGAAAGGAATATTTGTCTCCACACCGGAGATTTCAAAAGTGGACAAAGCCGTTTTCATATTTGCTAATGCCGCATCACGATTATCACCTTTTGCAATTACCTTAGCCATTAGTGAATCATAATAAGGGCTGATCACATACCCCTCATAGCAATGAGTATCTACTCTGATGCTATTGCCACCAGGTACCACAAAACGTGTTATGCGACCGGGCGATGGGAAAAAATCATCCATAGTGTCTTCGGCTGTTATTCGGCATTCGATCGCATGACCCTTGAATTGAATGTCGGACTGAGACAAGGAGAGCGGGCTACCAAACGCCATATTGATCTGCTCCTGTATGATGTCTATGCCGGTGACCATCTCTGTAACCGGGTGTTCTACCTGAATGCGCGTGTTCACTTCCATGAAGTAGAATTGATTACGGTTTTTATCGATCAAGAACTCCACAGTGCCGGCGCTATTGTAACCAATTGTCTCGGCAAGTTTTACCGCTGTCTCCATGATCCTGTTCCCTAAATCATCCGGAAGACCAGGTGGAGGAGCCTCCTCAACTACTTTCTGATAATGCCGTTGCGGAGAGCAGTCCCGCAGGCCTAAATGAATTACCTTACCAAAGTTATCCCCCAGAATTTGAACCTCAACATGTCGCGCATTCTGAATGTATCGCTCAACAAAAACAGTGGGATCACCAAAGGCGTTCCTTGCTTCCATTGAAGCCATACTGAAAGCATTTTTCAGGTCTTCCGGTTCCATGACGATCCGCATTCCTCGCCCGCCGCCACCGGCAGAAGCTTTGAAAAGCACGGGGAAACCCATTTCTTTTACTTTCGCTTCGACATCCGGATAACTGATTAGCCTTTCACTTCCCTCATTGATCGGAACATTGCTCTCACTGGCAATTCTGCGAGCTGTAATTTTATCACCCAGCTGCCTCATGACTTCGGAGCGTGGACCAATAAAAATGATGCCGTTCTTCTCACATTCTGCCGATAACTCGGGGTTTTCAGCCAGAAAACCGTACCCTGGGTGAATGGCGTCAGCGCCGGTAGTCAGGGCGGTGTCAATGATGCCCTTTATATTGAGATAACTTAAATGAGCCGGGGAAGGGCCAATGCAGACAACTTCATCTGCCAGGCTTGCTCCCAGGCTTTCCTGATCAACTTCGGAAGCAGCTAACACGGTTTCAATATCAAGCGCCTGGCATGCCTTAATGAGCCGGACCGCAATTTCCCCCCTGTTAGCAATCAAAACCCGCCTTTTTTTCATCAGTACTGCAACTCCTCAAACTCTGGGAGGAAATATTTCATTCCCCCCGGTATCTTAAATATGTTTTATTTACTTGGCTCAATGAGGATCACAACTTCTCCCTTTTCCACAGTCTGGCCATTTTCCGCAAGAATTTCCACTACACGACCATTAACACCGGCACTAACAGTATTGAGACATTTCATTACTTCAAGTATACAAACAATCGAACCTTCATCAACCTCATCACCTACTTCCACGTAAGGTGGGTCCGTAGGACTGGGCCTGCGATAAAACACACTGGTAATTTTTGCTGCGATGGGTACAAGCCCATCTGCATTTACAGTACTCATAATTTTACCTCCCCTTTGTTTTTGTTCTTTTGTCCTGAATCACTTTGTTCTCTGGTCTGACTCGAAGACTCTGTTTCTTTTTTACATATAGACATCTGATATCTTTATTATTCAAGCAATACCACGGCGGTTCTTTTCCGAAAAAACAGGCTTCAGGTTCCAGACCTGAACCTGCTTTGTGATATTCAACATGGTTTATCCGAAGATACCTCATCTAAAAAGAATATGTCTTTGGTGGTGGCAGTGTGGATACCAATTTAAGGTCGTCCTCGGTTATACCCTGAATCTTCATGAATAAGTCCTCGTCAGACGCATTTTCCATGCCGCATTGCACTTTTATGTCTTCAATTGTTTCTGTTTCACGCCGCTCAAGATAACTGGTCCATTTTTCTTCAAGTGCCTTGGCTCGAGGATCGCTCAGTAACTTGTCCTTGAGGTTCTGATCCATGTTGGCAAGTCCAGTATCTTCGACGCCATAAATGCCCATGGCATACTCGATCATGCCGTCAATACACTGTTCCCATCGCCCCATGGCCACATTCATAGTAGCCTGTGTCACAATAAATTGTGAGTGCGGTGTAATCATAAGGGGCATCCCAAGCTCTTTTATAATACTTGGGATTTCCGCCAAAACTTCATCCATCTGATCAACCATACCTAAAACCTTTAACTGATTCTCTAAAGTTGAGATCACGCCACCAGGAACCTCATGTTTGTATACTCGCTCATCGTATAGTTTAGGCGCTCCGATGGGAAGGTCTTCCTCTTTTGCAATCTTGAACAGCCGTTCCGAAGCTTCCCTGAGAGGTTCTTCATTAATACATGGCTCTAAACCCAGCACCCGTGCATTATGACACACATTAAAAATATCAAGATGAGAAGAGCCACTTGCCAGCGGCGGGATACATGTATGGAAACGCCTGATTCCCTGTTTCATTGCTTCCACAGCTACTGCTTCATTAAAACCACTCATACCGTGAGTGTGTAGCTCTATCGGTATACCATTTGCGTTCTTTATCATAGCTGGAATTAGAGTTCTTGCACGTT
>CAZWIP010000111.1:0-10105 GCA_964634125.1 uncultured Dehalococcoidia bacterium | reverse complement strand
CACATATGTGCCGGTGTTTGGGGTCCGGCATATCCTGAGCCTCGACCTTCGTCAATACCCCATCTTCAACGTGAGCTAACAGCCCGCATACCGAACCGCAAGCAGAATGGCAAACGGTAGGGATCAGTTTTTTGTTTGCAGTTGTCATGGCACCTCCAAATTTACAACAGGTCCTTGACCATCGCACCCATGACATGATAGGACCATTCTGCACCGCCATCAATCGAGAAAAGTCGGCCGGTCACCCAGTCGGAGGCGGGGGAAGCAAGATATAGTGCTGCCAGTGCAATATCTTCCGGAGTTCCCAGACGACCCAGTGGACTCAATTCGGCAAGCTGTTCCTTGATAGGTTCGAAAATGGGAGCGTTCGTTTCCGTAACCACCGCTCCCGGAAGAATGGCGTTGACTCGAACGTAGGGGGCGAGTTCCCAGGCAAGGGTTAAGGTGAATGAATTAACACCGGCTTTTGAGGCTGCATAGGCAGAAAGACCCATGGCGGGAACTTGAGATTCCCGGGTAGAGATGTTGATAATACAACCCGATTTTTGAACGAGCATGTGCGTTGATACAGCCTGACTGCAGATAAATATACTGGTAAGATTCTGTGAAATATCTGCCTCAAAGGTGCTCCGTGGCATTGTTCTTATCCCACCAAAGGAACCACCTCCCGCATTGTTCACCAGGATGTCGATATGCCCAAACTCTGCGATGGTCTTTTCAACCATCGTAGTCACTTGATCACTATCCCCAACATCGCAGGGGATGGCTATCGCTTTACGACCGAGGGCACGTACCTCCTCCGCTGTGGTCTCTATCTGGTTTTGAGTTCGGGCTGCACATACAATATCTGCCCCTGCTTCTGCGAAGGCCAGTGCGATCGCTTTACCGATCCCCCGTCCCGAACCGGTGACAATGGCTACCTTTCCATTTAGTGCAAATCGATCCAGTATCATTTCTCACTCCTATTTACTCAGGCCAGTAGTCCTCTTCGTTCAAGGTCATCCGCGATATCTTCCAACCCGACTTCCTTCAACTGCTCACGTGTTTGGAGTCCGGTGGCTACATCCCATCGCCTGAGCTGGTAGAAATCGGCCCTCATTCGTTCAAATTCCTTCCATTCCACCATCGCTCCTTTTCGGGAGATTATCTCACCATTCTTCCCTGGCACGATGCAATCCGGATCGACTATGTGCCCTTTTAATGGAGTGTTGTGCCAGTTGTCAGGCAATTTGTCATCTTCCCGGGCCTTGTGTCCTTCCCTCAGCAGGATAGCTCTTTGCAGATTGAAGACCCTCTCACCGATCCGGTTAAGCGATTCTTCATCGAATTCCTTCCCGATCACAGCCGAAAGTATTTTGCTCTCTAGCATAGGGTCTCCCATGTGGTCTTCGCTGTTGGGAATATCGAGCATGGGGTACACCCAATCACAGATCATGAGAGTTTCTTTCACATACTGGCGATCCTGTATCAGTTTGGCTGCAAGCGCCTTGCCTTCATAAGATGAGAAATCGGCTGCAGCTTCACTCCCCCAGAACTGCCGGGCGATACCGCGCAGGACATCCGTGGAAATGTGGACTCCCTGGGTACCTTTCGCCCAGCTTGACCACATGGCCAGCCACAGGCCGACTTCATGGACCTGCTGGATGGGCTCCCTCGGTTCGAATGGATAAATAAGGGCATTGGTAATATACATCCGAGGTTCATAAGCATCGGCATGTTCGATGAGTGCCACTGCTTCAGGACCTGTCTTTTCAGCCGCCTTTTCGCGGCCAAGCGCCAAAACGTCACCGAAACCTTCACGCAAGGATATCATTCTCACCACTGTCTCGATGAACTCGGTACTGCCGATCTGTGACATGGGAATACCGGTCTGTTCCTCGGTTAAAATGTCCGCATTGAAACACGCATACAACCAGTCCAGCAGGTGTTGCAGTGCCCACGTATCCAGGCCATAATCATCGCAGGCTTTGGTAGCATGGAACGATGCATCATTTTCTTCGCCGTAGTATCCCAGGGCCCATGCAAAATAGAAGAAACGGGACTGGCACATGAATTTACCGGTTCTTCCATCGTCCCCAGAGTACTTGATTCTAAGGCAATTGCCGAGACAACCGTAGCACGGCTCCTTCTTCGTTTTGGGTCCATAGACCATGAAATCCATTCCCCATACCGGGACGTTATCCTTTCCTAATCCCTTGAAGTATGTGGTCAGTTCGCGCAACCGTTCCGGGTGGGCGACTTCAGTTTTTTTCCCGATTCCCTTCACTGCGATGGCCTTCAGTTTCTTTGATCCCATCACTGCACCCATACCGCCGGAACCGCTGGCGTCATTATCTGCCAGCAAAGTAGCCGTGCTCACCATGTTTTCCCCGGCAGGCCCTATCGCCACGACTCTGGTTTTGTCTCCAAGCTCTGCTTTCAGGGTATCCCTCGTTTGTATAGCGCCTTTGCCCCATAAAGCAGATGCGTCCTTAATTTCCACTTTTCCGTCCGAAATCAGAAGGTAAACCAGCCTTTCTGATTTGCCCTGGACAACTATCCCATCGTATCCAGCGAACTTCAGCTCAGCTCCCCAACGCCCACCGAGGTTCCCATAATTGAACTTCTCCGGTGTAGTCAAGGGCGACTTCCCGAAAACACCCCATCGAGAAGCACCCAATGCCGGGATTCCAGCCATCGGGCCAAGGGCGAATATCAGCCGGTTTTCAGCATCAAAAGCTCTCGTTTCGGGAGGCACTTCATCCCAATAGATTTTGGCCGCAATCCCTCGTCCACCGAGGAACCTTTCTGCATAGTCGAGGCTGGAAATATCTGTCGTTTTTCCGGTTGACAAGTCTACTCGCAGAATTTTGCCGGCGTATCCGTATACTGTCATTCTTTTTCTTCCTTTCGATTTATGATATAGATGTATTCGCCTTCGACTCAATTAAGATGTTGCAGCGTGATTTCGGTTTGCCACTAAGGCTGCCTCAGCGTTGGATACCATTCCGGACCGATTCTCACGACATTCTCATCAGCGGCACTAATTCGGTAGATTCCATAGAGATCCACTGGAACCCGCTTGGTCTCGCTGTAGCTGATCCGTGCCACACCATCGATACTCCGGGTGTACGATTGTGCTGCCTCATATAACGCATCCGAATTGAAATTAACCGGCCCCACGGTTTCTACGGCATCCTTGAGCATCTCGAGCATGATAACGAAGTTTGCCATTACGAGGTATCCTACACCCTGGTTCATGATTTTTTCGGCATTTGAAGGATGATTCTCGTTCAGGAGCTGTTTGGTGAGATCAATTATCTCACCCTCTTCGTTCCACCATCGCAGCATTCTAGCGATCAGCATCCCATCTATTTCATCCAGGAGCTTGGCATCCCGTATTAACCCAAAAAACGCAAGGTGAGTATCCACACCAAAAAACCTCGCTTCGTGACCCGCGGCCCGATACTCCTTCACAAAATTGGTCAATATGGTGGGAGGGAACACGTAATCGCAATCCTTGAGTGCCTCGACTTCAGGTCCCCAGGTAAAAGTGCTCATATTTGTTAGATGTCCACCTACCCATTCGAACTGGTCCGGGTGAGCTTCAGCATATTCTTTCATTGCACCTAAGTAGGCCTCGGCAGATGGTTCTTGCCAGGCGGCACCACCAATCCTGGCTGGTCCTTTCGTCTGGTAGTCCCAATCATTTTCAGCCATCCATTTGAGCACGGTGTAGATCGGTTCCTCGTTGATTTCACCCAGCATAAACAGGCGCCCCGGAGGGGAAAGTATTTCGCTTGGGGTGGAGGCTGCAAACATGCAAATCTGGTCCTCCTCGATGAAAGGAAGAAGCGTTACTGGCGCTGATGTCACCGAAGTATAGATGAGATCAACACCGCGTTCTTTCAACCATTGGTACCCCGGTATGTCTCTGGCAGGATCGAAAGAGGTGTCATAAGCAATGATTTTGAGCTTAACCCCCGGGATTAGATTCTGCTCATTGTAGTAATCCACCAGATCTTCCAGTGCTGAATCTATGATTTGCATAGCGTTTGATGCGACTCCGGTCATATCTGTGAGGTTGCCGATAGTAATGATTACGTCTTCTACTGGTTCCGGGGAAGCAGTTGGCACAGTAGTGGGTTGGATATCTGGTTGGGTTGCCTCATCATCGCCACTGCTGCAGCTTGGGATAACAACAAGGGCTAATAGAAGCAGAAGGGTAAGAGGGATTGTCAGTCTGTTCATGTTCACCTCCTGTTTGACTACTTATTATGTCGCACGCTTGGGGGGAACAGTCATCACTGTTAATACTGACTGGTGCTCAAGTCTAATTGTCGGGACCACGATTTGTCAATACTATGCGACTGGTAATGAGCGGTACTTGATATGATCGATCAGTTCAGATATGGCTCATTCTTCCTGTTCTTTGACTTAACACTAGTATGGTGGTTCAAGCAGGAATAACTGTGCTTTCTGCGTCAGTTTTCCCAGGTATGTTTTCATCTGCTTTCGCTGATTTGGAGATAAAGAACTCAAGATCGTTGGGACGGCCCGTCTGATCATAATCATGTCACGATACATTTGCTCCCCTTTCTCCGTCATCTCCACTTGTATCCTTTTCGGGCTGATCTCCCTTTTTTGAGTCACCAGACCCTGTTTCTCCATGCGGTTTAACAGGGCTGAAACAGTAATGGGCCGGCGAGACAACCACCGCGCAATTTCCGCCGGTGTTGAAGATATGTTCTCCCTTTTCATTGTGTGTAGAACATACAAAACACCACTTTGTGCCAGTGTTATACCAAGTGGCTTCATTTCCTTCTCGGATACTGCCACCAACAATCGCTGTGTCTCACTCAGGAGAATCCATAACTGACGTTCCTCTTCGGCAGTCGTATTGATTTGGTCTTTGTTATTTGTCATAATGTCTGCGCCGGTTAATTGATGCTTCGTATCTGTAAAAATCTGAATTGGAGGCAAAGCCTGCGATATATACTGTAATCACGACATTGACAAGCATTATTAAGCAGAGTAGGTTATAAGCATGCTTATAAGCATGCTAGCACAGTTTTACAATATGTCAATAGTGAGAATGAGGAGATACCGATGTATGATGAATTCTTAAGCCTTTGCGGATATTCACCAGAGGAGATACAGGAACAGAAACCGAGAGTGGAGAAAGCTTTTCAAAAACTGGGACTCACTCAAGAGGACATTAAACGAGCAGAATCCAGGCTCAACCAGTTCTATGCTGTAGATCTCGAACCAGTGAGAATGCTGCTCGGGGTTTGGGTCAAGGAGCTCATCGATACCATGATGGCCGGTGAAGAAAAACGCAAGATTATCTATTCTGAGTGGCCAGGTGCCAACTGTGTGCTCAATATGGGTGGCGTGATTGCCTACGAGGATGTTCACTTTGCCACACCCATATCCCAGACCTTTATGATTGTCATCGGAGGCGTTTTCGGCAAGCTGGATCCATTTCTAGAAGCAGGCGAGAGCCTGGGATTGGGACCTGCCAAAGCTCACTGCGGTCTCTGGCAAATGCATGTGGGAGCGATAGCCAGTGGCCTTATTCCAAAACCTGATCTCATAATTACTTCACAGTATATTTGTGATCAGGCGGCTGAAGCCGATCAGTTGCTGGAGGATATGTATGGTATTCCGGTAGTCTACCTTGATGGTTGCTGCGATTGGCAATACGGCACGATGCCATCGAGACGACAGGTGGAACTGGTTGCCGGCAGGATGCATATGATCAAAGACAAGATCGAAGAAGTTTGCGAAGCGCCTTTCCCGGACGAAGCCGTAATGGCCGGATTCAAGGATATGGCCAAATCCTATTTCTTCCATAAGGCCATTGCAGATACGATGATAGCCGCCGATCCCCAACCCATCAGTCAGTTGAACCTGGACCTGGTCTATTTTGCCCAGTTCACCACTCTGCAACGCAGAAAGCAGTTTCAACAGGCAGCAACGGCACTGGCAAAAGAGGTCAAACGTCTGGTACAGGAAGGAAAGGGAGTTGTGCCGAAAGGCGCCCCTCGAGTTTATCTGGCTTTCAGGTTCCCGGCTCAACCGGATGTCTACAAAATGATAGAGGAAGTGGGCCTGGCAGTGCCGGTAGCGTTACTGGACTACTTGGAACCTGATGAAGATCCGGGTACGTATAAAGATCTAATGGAGATCATTGCCAAGTCCGTGTATCGAAATGCCCCCCCATGCACTTCTTACAGTAACATTCGATACAATGTGAATTCATGCAAGGAATACAATCTGGATGGGGCTATCGAGTTCTATCCGCTTGGTTGCCGTCCCTATTCCATCCCTCCTCTCATGATCAAACAGCAAATTTCAGATGAACTGGGTATTCCGTCAATCGTGTTGGAATGGGGTGGTTATGATCCCCGGGATTATCCTGCAGGGCAATTCAGAAGCAGGATGGAGACCTTCGCAGAGACGGTAAAGATGTCCAGGAACATAAAAAAGGCCTGACGCGAAAGAGGAGGATGCAAATGGAAGCAATGAATGAACTGAAAGAACATCTGGCAAAACGCCCTCTCGAATTACGGCAGGCGCAACAAAACGGTACGAAGATAATCGGGTATGTACCCGGTGGTTTTATGCCGGAAGAACTTGTCCATGCGGCAGGGGCGCTGCCAGTAGGAATGGTTAAAGGCGGGAGTGCTAAGGCGGTAACTGAAAGTGCCGCCTACTTACCCCGCTGGCTCGATACCTTCTGTCGATCTCAGATAGGGCATCGCATGCTGGAAGAGGATTCGCTTTACCGAATCATCGATCTTCTGGTAACTCCAATAACCGATGTTAATGTGCGTGCCATTGCGGATTCATTCAGTTTCTACGCGAACCTTGATACTTTCAGGTATGGCGTTCCTCACGATAAGCAAGAGGACTCAATCGGATATTACCTCGGCGGTCTATATATTTTAAAAGAGAAACTTGAAGAAGTCACGGGCAATGAAATCGATGATGACAAACTCAGGGAAGCTATAAATAACTACAACCGAATGAGAGAATTGCTCTATGCGATCGGTGAGTTGAGAAAGTCGGAAGCTCCGCCTATTAGTGCCCGGGACTTCGCATGGTTGAATCATGCATCATACCTGGCTGATATACCTACGCTTGTAAAGTGTCTGGAATCGATTTATGAAGAGTTGAAAGGGCAGGAAGGAGTACGCCCCAAAACCCGGTTAATGGTGATCGGTTCCACACTGGCCATGGGTGATGAGAAGATATTCGACCTGACCGAAGCAGCGGGGGGCGCCATCGTTATGGAAGAGTTCGCCGAAGGGATGCGTCATTATTGGGAACCAGTGAATACCAACGGAGACTTGATGCAGTCTCTCTGCGATAGATACTTCACCAGAAGGATACCACCGGCATGGTCGAGACCTACCAGAGAGAGAGTCGATTTTGTCAAAAAGATGGTCAAAGAGTACTCTGTTGACGGCATTCTCTGGTACCAATTGATGTATCGTGATGGGTACGATATCCAGTCTGCATACTTCACCAAAGTCACCGAGACGGAAATGGGATTAAGGATGCTGAAAGTGGAATCGGATTATGATCCCGTCGAGGTTGGACCTTTGATGACACGGGTAGAGACATTCATCGATATGATTATGGTTTGACAGGCTGTTTTGCTGCGCGAAGAGAGAGGATTAAACCTCCGACCTTAAGCGTACTGAACGCTATTTTACTGCGTAAAACCAATTGAAAAAGCCCCTACCGGAGTATCCGAAGGGGACTTTCTGCGGGGCGCCCAATTGTAGGTGTCCCCATTAGGTGATTATGATGGTGGGTTGGCACTACCGTCTACCGTCTTGCTGTCTTACTTCCAAGACGAGTAGCAACGTTCGAAAGTTTCTGATTGAAAGTCCTGGAGTTGCGGGAACAAAGGCCGATATCTATAATAGTGGGAAATGCGAGGGGATGAGTTATGAAGAGATTACTATCAATTCTAGTCATAATTGGGTTGCTGCTGACAGCCTGTGGCGGGGATGATGGAAAGGATGAACCGAATCCAACAACACAGCTAACATCAACCGAAGAGCCGATGGAAGAAGTAATCTTCACCATTGGAAATCTCTCGGACTTGACGGGGCCATCAGCAAATGCTCAAAACTTCATCAATCTGGCATTGGACGATCTGGTTCGGTATTATAACGAGGAAAACCTTATCCCCGGAGTAACACTGGAAGTGATTACATATGATGGGCAAATGGATCCTTCCAAAGACATACCGGGCTATGAATGGCTGATAGATAAGGGAGCAGATTTGATCTGGACCGGCGTGCCAAATACTCCTGTAACGCTAAAATCCAGAGCCGAGAAGGACCAATACTTGATATTCGCGGCTTCGGTTCCCTCAAAAGAACTCTCACCTCCTGGATACGTATTCTCCCTGGGAGACCGGGCTGAGTTTCATGCGTACACGCTTCTCAAATGGATCGCAGAAAACGATTGGGATTACATTAGCAATGGACCAGCCAAAATAGGCGGTGCTGGCTGGGATGACGCATGGAGTAGCACATATCTCACAGCGGCGGAAGAATATGCCAAGGCTCATCCGGACCAATTTGAGTGGGAAGGCGGGTATTTTACCCAAGTTCCTAATTTTATCTGGGGACCTGAAGTGGATGAGTTGAAAGACTGCGACTATGTGATACCACCCGGCTTAATGATCAGTTTTGTAAAAGAGTATCGAACTGCCGGAAATACTGCTAAGTTCCTTGGTGCCGGGGCCCATGCTGCATTCATGGCACAGATAGACGATGCAAATCTCTGGGAAGAAATTGACGGGATGTTGTTCGCGATGGCGACACGGTGGTGGGGCCAGGACGATACGCTAGTCGATCTTGCTGAACAGTTGCTTTATGAGAATCACCCCGGCGATGCTGAGACGATTATGCGGGCAGGAGCCGGATACCTGGCAATGTCGAATCTATACATACTAGTTGACCTCATTGCCAAGACTGCAGAAGCGGTGGGTCCGGAGAAACTGGATTCGCAGGCGATCTATGAAGCTGCACAGTCTTACTCGTTGACAATCGATGGCATCACACGTTTCGGTTACAGCGAAATTAAAAGAGATGGCAAAAACTACTATGCGGTACACCGGGCGAGCGCTGCCGATAAAACGCTTGTATTGGCTGATGACGATTGGGTTCCGACGGTTAACCAACCGTAGAATGGAGGCAGACATGACAGATAGAATAGGATTTGTGGGATTGGGGAACATCGGGAAACCGATGGCAATTAACCTGGCAAATGATGGCTTCGATTTGTCCGTGTATGATATCTATCAGCCGAGTTGTGAGGAACTCGCCAAAAGAGGGGCAAAGGTGAGTGCCAGCCTGGCAGAGATGGCAGACTCTTGCGATGTGATTTGCATCTGCGTGCGCGACGATAAAGATGTTGATGATGTTCTTCGCTCACCACAAGGCGTGTTTTCTGCATTAGCACCCGGAAGAATCATAGTCGTTCATAGCACGGTTCGAAAGAGCACCCTTCTTCGATTGGCAAATGAGGCTCGCGAGCACGATATCTACTTGTTAGATGCTGCAGTTAGCGGCGGCGCTATCGGTGCCGATCAGCGGAACCTGTGCTATATGGTCG
Organism: uncultured Dehalococcoidia bacterium; assembly: GCA_964634125.1. Taxonomy (GTDB): domain Bacteria; phylum Chloroflexota; class Dehalococcoidia; order SZUA-161; family SpSt-899; genus JABMQN01. The sequence goes on along the minus strand of CAZWIP010000111.1, from coordinate 484 downwards.
GTGGCACCGCAGAACTGATCGAACGCTGCCGCCCGATCTTCGAATCATCTGCCGCCAAGATCATTCACGCAGGCGATGTTGGAGCAGGACTTACTTTGAAACTCTGCAACAATTTGATGACATATGCTTCCTTCGTGGCAATTCATGAAAGCACCCGACTGGCCCAGACATCTGGTTTATCAATTGATTTGCTAAAAGAGGTGGGTGAAGTAAACGGCGTTGTGACTCCTGTAATGGCGAACTTTGTCGAGGGTCGCAACATGGTTCGTGCCAGTTGTGATGAGGAATCATTCAGAAACATCTTCGCCGGATTTGCCGCAATCGGGGTAAAGGATATGGATGCTGGTCTCGATCTGGCTGCGGAGTTGGAAATTGAATTACCTGGTGCCCGTTGCACACGCGGGCTTGTCGAATCGGTTTTCTTCGATGAATACTAGGGCCTGTTAACACTAATAGTCACTTTGTGATATAGTGGCTGTATGGA
>CAZWIP010000110.1:0-10186 GCA_964634125.1 uncultured Dehalococcoidia bacterium | reverse complement strand
GAGTGCGACGGCAAATTCTTTTTGGGTGGTGCCGGGATTGGTATATCTTTCCCATACGCAACGCCACATATCGAGATTGTCTGTTACTGGCCCTGGTTTTCTCGGCATTTGTCTCCTTAATCCTCTCTTTCAAAGAATAGGTATAAGAATGGAGATAAAATTTGGTATCTTAATGATCACATTATAACTTATTATCAGTAATAATGCAATTAATTTCATATTAATGAAATACATTGACAGGTCATGGCATTTCTGCTAGCCTTTAGTTGTATGGCTGTTGGCCATAAGCTGTTTCATTTGGACTTTGAGATTGATTCGATATTTCGATTATGATACTTACGATTACTGGTCATATCGACAACATTTTGTCGATGTTGCACCAATAAGCGTCTAAGGGAGTTAAAAGTGAGGTATGCAGAGACAGGGTTTAATTTGGAAATTGATCTGTCCCGAGGGAACATCGAGAGGGTCGCAACGGATCCAAGAGACACCGAGCTTTATCTTGGGGGTCTAGGTACTAACGCCAAAATATTATGGGATAGGGTCCCCCCTGAAGTTGAACCCTTTTCTCCTGATAATCTGCTAATATTTAGCGCTGGTCTTTTAGTCAGCACCGCATCTCCCAGTGCCAATCGCACCATCGTTTCAACCATTTCTCCTCAGACTAATCTAATGGCATTTTCAATGGCGGGCGGATTTTGGGCGCCGGAACTGAAGCATGCCGGTTATGATAAGGTAATCCTTCGCGGCAAGTCCCCTGATTGGGTTTATTTGTTGATACACAATGGCAAGGTAGAACTGCGTGATGCCAGCCATCTCCAGGGTAAAGGCTGTTATGAAACAGCGGACCTTATTAAACAGGAGTTGAAGGATCCGAAAGTCCAGGTAGCTTCTATTGGCTTGGCGGGTGAAAACAGGGTCTATTTTGCATCCATTGAGGTCGAGAAGTCCAGTTGTAGTCGACTGGGCGTAGGCGCCATTATGGGAGACAAAAGGATAAAGGCTGTAGCTGTTCGGGGAACTAGGGACGTCAATGTTGCCCGTCCGCTTGAATTTATGGAGCTTTGCAACGAAATGCTTGAAACTTACCGACACCGGTTAGATAATCCACTTCCAGGGTTTGATGCCATGTTGGCTACGCTTGGACCCCAGGCGCTCTCACACAGCGATGATGGGTTCCATATCGATAATTTTGCCTGGGGAAATGCCCGCGAGCGGAAAAAAGGTCATTGGACCGAGGAATATGCAGCGAAGTGGGAGGCGGACCAGTTACAATCCATGGAGCGGCACATAAGTTGCTATAATTGCCCGGTGAAGTGCGGGGGAATAATCAAACACCCGACACTTGGTAGATTCCCAATGAAGTGCTACTCGAAACTCACCTATCCGATGGCGGCTCTGGCAGACTTGGATTTTGGCTTTAAAATGATTGGTATTGCTCAGGAGCATGGGGTTGATGGATACACAGCGCCGCAAGTTATGGCTTTCGCAGTTGAGCTTTACGACGATGGTATTTTAACCGACGAGGACATGCCGGGATTCCCGTCTGATAACGAGGAGAGACACTTCTGGTTAATGGAGAAAATTGTCCGGCGAGAAGGTATTGGAGAGGTTCTGGCCGATGGAGTCTATTGGGCGGCCCGTCGGATTGGCAGAGGGGCAGAGGCCTATGATCATAATACGATTAAGAAAAATGAGCAGATGTTTATCAAGCTGGGAACGCTGAACCCCATGTATTATCTTCTGTATGCTACTGGCGAGAAGCTAACGATCACCCAAGTTGAAGGAGGGATCCCCCAGGCGCCACTCGCCAAAGAAGATAGAGAGGCATATGTAAAGGATTGGGTGCAGATTCCGACGGGAAAAGAGGAAAGGTTTAAGCAATTTGTTTTGGAGTGGGGAGATGAGGGTAAAAAAGCTCCATTTTGGCCAGACACTGACTTATTAAATGAACTTGTTGAATGGCAGGAGGCGATGCACTACATTGATGACGCCACCGGGGTCTGCGCTGGTGTATCATCATTCATGCCGAAGCCTCCTTATCATATTCACAATTATCCACTTATGCTTTCGGCAGCGACCGGTATTGATTTTGATGAAGACAAAATATGGAAATTGGCTGCCAGAAACCGAAACTTGGTCAGGGCTATCAATATCAGAAGAGGTCTAAAGAAAGAGGACGAACGCCCTCCAGACGACCATTGGAAGAAAAGGTTTCCCGAGTTTGAAGCTGAGCTCTTAGATAATTATTACAAATACAGGCGGTGGAATGATCAGGGGGTTCCTACCAAAGAGTATTTACATGAATTGGATTTGGATTATGTTAGCGAAGATTTAGAACAGAGAGGGTTTCTGCCAAGTGTAGGAGAGGCGAAAGCTTAAAACGGGTAGGGATTTTAAGAATGAAAAAAGTCAAGGTAATAAAAATTGATGCTGACTTATGCAACGGTTGCCGGGCATGTGAGGTAGCCTGCTCAGCCTTTCATGCTGAACCAAGATATAGCAGCACTAATCCGGAGAAGTCGAATATTCGGGTGATTTTTGATGTGCGCCGAAATATGTATATTCCGGTAATGGCCGGTGAGTATACTGAAGCCGAATGTATGGGCAGAGGCGTGTATGTCATTGACGAAAAGGAATATGACGAGTGTGCCTTCTGCAGGGCTTCCTGCCCCTCGAGGGATATTTTTAAGGACCCTGATTCAGGTCTGCCCCTTAAATGTGACATGTGCGAAGATGAACCTCCTCTGGAAGAGCCTCTTTGCGTGAAGTGGTGCATAACCGATGCCCTCACTTATGTGGAAAGGGAGGAAGAGGAAGAGGAAGAAGAAAAGCTGGATGATATAGAGATAGGGTTGGAATCGCTGGCAAACAAACACGGAATGCAGAAAGTCATGGATACCCTTGCCCGACTATCGATGTCCAAGAAGGGCGATACCATTCAAGCGAAAGAATAGGATTGAACGATGGAGATTGTAGCACCCTTCCAAGATGCAATTGATGCCATAAAAGAGGCAGGTGGTGATCAGTTCAAGCTCTGCTATCAGTGCGGACTGTGCGATACTGTTTGTCCGTGGAATAAGGTTAGAACTTTTAGTATGCGCAAGCTGGTCCGAGAGGCTACCTTTGGTTTGACCGAGATAGAAGGTGAGGATATATGGCGTTGTACTACCTGCGGAAAATGTCCACAGCGGTGTCCCAGGGATGTAAAACAAATAGAATCCGGGGTAGCATTACGCAGGATTGCCACGCAATACGGGGTTTTCCATACTACGGCACGTCCTCTGCGCAGCGTAAGCGCAAGCCTTGTTGGCGCAGGCAACCCCTTGGGTGAAGAACGTAGTAAGAGAGCAGATTGGGCAAAAGATCTTTCCGTCAAGACATTCACCGAGGAGACGGAGCTTCTCTATTTCCCCGGCTGCTATCTCAGCTATGACGCAAGGTTGAAAAAAGTAGCCGCTGCCACTGTGAGCATACTGAATAATGCAGAGGTGGATTTCGGGATACTGGGTGCCGAGGAGAATTGCTGTGGAGAAAGCATCCGCAAGACGGGCGATGAGCAAGTGTTCAAACGTCTGGTCAAGGAAAATATCAAAACCTTTGTAGAAAATGGAGTGCATAAAATCCTTGTTTCTTCCCCGCACTGCTACCACACCTTTAAAAACGAGTATCCCGAATTCAATGTAAACTTTGAGGTCATTCACATCTCCCAGTTCTTGCTGCAGCTCATCAATGAGGGACGGCTCAAACTCAACAAGGAATTCCAGAAAAAAGTGACGTATCATGATCCCTGCTATCTGGGCCGGCATAATAGTATTTATGAAGAACCACGTGAGGTCCTGGGAAATGTTCCCGGGTTAGAATTGGTGGAGATGGCTGATTCGCGTCAGGATAGTCTTTGTTGCGGTGGTGGAGGCGGCAGGATATGGATGGATACTCCAAAGGGTGAAAGATTCGCCGATCTCAGACTTCAACAGGCTATTGATGTCGGGGCTGAAGTGCTGGTCACTTCCTGCCCGTATTGCATCACCAATTTTGAGGATAGCAACTTATCCTTAGAAGATGGTGAAGCCCTTCAGATTAAAGACATCACCGAGATCATCCAGGAAGTCATTTAGGTAACTTTGAAGCGCACTATGCAGAAAACTATTGCCAAATCGAATTTACAAAACCTCGCAGAGGATGTGGGGTGCGATCGCTTCTCGGATGCAGGATGGGTGAACACCTCGACTCATGTGCCTGTGGAGAAGGATATCTCAATTTTCGTGAATCGCCAGGCGCTGGTCACAATCCTGTGCACCCCACATAAGCTGAACTTTCTTGTCGTCGGCTATCTTTATGCGGAGGGAATCATCTTGGGGATCAGCGATGTAGCCAGCATGCGAGTATGTGATGAGGAATCAGAGGTGGATGTACGATTGAGCAACGTCGAATTTGAAGTACCTCAAGTTCGCACCCTCACTTCCGGCTGTGGCGGCGGCGTCGCTTTTAGAAACGAGGGGAAACGGGTCGATTCCAATCTGGTCGTCTCCCCTGACAGTGTGTTGTCTCAGATGAAGCAGTTTCTGGAGCAAATGGAGCTGTATCGTCTCAGCGGTGGCGTTCACGCTTCGGCGCTGTCTGACACCCGCAACCTGCTGTTGGTCTCTGAGGATATCGGACGGCACAATACCCTATACAAGATTCAGGGCGAATGCCTCATGAAGGGGTTGAAAACCAGGGACGGAATGCTGATGAGCACCGGACGCGTTTCCTCAGAGATGCTGCTCAAGTCATCCCTGATGCAAGCTCCAATCATTGTGTCCCGGACATCGCCGACGGGGCGCGCAGTCTCGCTTGCTCGTGATCTGGGCATTACACTAGTTGGCTATGCGCGCGGCAACCGCCTGACGGTGTATTCCCACCCGGAGCGGCTTGGCCGCTGAACATAAAGTATTTATTTATGCTAACCCGGCAAAAACCCGGGCATGGCTCTCGACCGATAGTGCCCCCAACAACGGGTACATCAAACTTGAGAGAAATGGAGAGAAATGGAACAGGAACAACTTGAACAGATCTTTAGAAGTTTGGCAGGTAATAATTTCGGTGATGTCATGGTAGTGGGCGGTGGAATTAGCGGCATTCAAGCCTCTCTTGATCTTGCTACCGCGGGCTTCAAAGTCTACATGGTGGAGAAATCCCCCGCCATCGGCGGCCATATGGCCCAGCTTGACAAGACTTTTCCCACCAATGACTGCTCTATGTGAATACTCTCGCCTAAACTGGTCGAGGTCGACCGGCAGACAAACATAGAAGTATTGACCTATACTGAAGTAGACAGTGTAGAAGGGGAAGCGGGGGCCTTCAAGGTGACCCTGACCAAAAAACCCAGATACATAATAGAGGACAAATGTGTGGGCTGTACTGCCTGTGTAGAAGCCTGCCCGGTCAAGTATCCTGATCCATTCAATCAGGAGATATCCAATAACAAGGCCGTCCATATATATTACTCTCAGGCAGTTCCTCTTGTCGCATATATTGATGAAAGCTGTCTTTACCTTAAAGAGAAGAAGTGTTTTATCTGCAAAGCAGTGTGTCAGAATGACGCCATAGATTTCAGTCAGATGCCGGAGAAGGTGGAAATACAGGTAGGAGCTATACTTCTATCTCCGGGGATGGAGCCATTTGATCCCAAGGTGAGGGGTGAATATGGCTACGGCACGTTCGAGAACGTAGTAACCAGCATGGACTATGAACGGCTGTTATGCGCCACCGGACCATATGAAGGTGAGATACTGCGTGCTTCAGACAAGAAACATCCCCACAAAGTTGCATGGATTCAGTGTGTCGGTTCCCGGCAGGTTATTCCGGGCGGCAACAGCTATTGTTCGGCAGTTTGCTGCACCTATACCCAGAAGCAGGTAATTCTGACAAAAGACCACAACGCAGAAGCAGAGTGTACGATATTCCATAATGATATTCGTGCTTATGGAAAAGACTTCGAACGATTCTACGAAAGAGCAGCAAACCTTCCAGGGGTTCGGTTTATCAGAAGCTACGTGTCAATAGGAAAAGAGCTCCCGGAAAGCAAGAATGTAACCATACGATACTCTACTTTCGAGGATGGGGTACAAGAGGAAGAATTCGATATGGTAGTGTTATCCGTCGGATTGAATCCTCCTGCTGATTTCGAGGGCCTAGCAAGCAAATTCGGCATTGAACTTAATTCGCACGGATTCTGCAAAACCAACCCTGTTAATCCTATGGAGACCTCCCGTCCGGGAGTCTTCATAAGCGGAGCCTTTCAAGGTCCTGTAGATATCCCTGAGTCGGTTTTCACCGCCAGCGGAGCCGGCTCACAATGCGGCACGCTCCTTGACTACCGGAGAGACAAGCTGACCAAGGAAAGGGTGTATCCGCCGGAAAAGGACGTCTCAGGTGAGGAGCCAAGGATAGGAGTCTTTGTATGTCATTGTGGATCCAATATCGGCAGAGTGGTCGATGTGCCTTCCACAGTTGAATATGCCCTGACCTTACCCAATGTCGTCTATGCTCAGGAACAGCTATTTTCATGTGCCACTAATTCTGCCCAGGAAATTACAGACATGATAGAGGAAAAGGGGCTCAATCGAGTGATTGTCGCCGCCTGTTCCCCCAGGACCCTCGAACCTCTATTCTGGGATACTCTTCGGGAAGGGGGACTTAATCCGTATTACCTCGAAATGGCGAACATCAGGGAACATTGTTCCTGGGTCCATGCAAAAGAACCCGAAGAAGCCACCCAAAAAGCCCATGACCTAACCCTGCTGTCGATAGCACGAGCCCGCCTTCTCGAGCCGTTAAGGCAAATTGATCTGCCAGTAGACAAAAGAGCGTTAGTGGTTGGTGGAGGTATAGCCGGCATGACCTGTGCTCTCTCCATAGCCGAACAGGGACATGAGGTTCACCTTGTGGAAAAGGATACAGACCTGGGGGGAATGGCTCGAAGAATTCATTACACCCTGGAAGGACTGGATGTTCAGGCATATCTGAGTGATCTTGCAGGAAAGGTATATCAACACCCATTAGTGCATGTATACACTGACGCTTCCGTCACGGAGGCTACCGGTTATGTGGGGAATTTCGTAACCACGGTGCAGTCTGAACGAGGGGTCGCAGAGATACTGCACGGCGCAACCGTCATCGCTACAGGTGTTGATGTGTATCAACCTGCCGAATACCTTTATGGAGAAGACGAAAGGGTAATGACCCACCTGGAGTTGGAGGATTCCATCATCAGGGGAGACGAAAAGGTACTCAACGCGAATAGTCTGGTGATGATCCAGTGCGTGGGATGCCGGAATGAAGAAAGGAATTATTGCAGCCGGATATGTTGCAGCGAGTCAGTGAAGAACGCCCTGAAACTCAAAGAGATAAACCCGGAGATGGATATCTATATTCTCTTCAGGGATATGAGAACATATGGGTACCTCGAGAATCATTACCGGGAGGCGGCAAATCAGGAAGTGCGGTTCATCCGCTACGAGCCTGACGAAAAACCCGAGGTGGAAGCGGCTGAGGAAGAAGGCCAGCCTGTGTTGAGGGTTACCCTGCCGGATTACGTGTTAGGTCAGAAAATTGCCATAGACGCCGATATCGTTGTGTTAGCTGCTGCGGCTATCCCTCCGGAAGGAAACAAGGAAGTATCTCAACTATTCACGGTCGTTTTAGGGCCTGATGGTTTTTTCAAGGAAGCCCATGTCAAATTGAGACCCGTCGAATTTGCCGCGGATGGCGTTTATCTGTGTGGGACGGCGCACTATCCCAAGCATATACCGGAAGCAATTAGTCAGGCTTATGGAGCTGCCGGCCGAGTCTTGACGCTTCTCTCGCATGATACGGTCGTCGCCTCCGGCTCTGTTTGCGAGGTAGAAGAGAGAAAGTGCATTGGCTGTGGTGAATGTATCTCAGCTTGTACGTACGGTGCTATAGAATTTAAGGATACAAAACAAGGTAAAAAGGCCAGTGTTAATCCGGTTCTCTGTAAAGGGGACGGCCTGTGCAACTCCAAGTGTCCCACAAGCGCAATACAGTTAAAACATTTCACCGACGAAGAGATCATGAGTCAAATAGATGCGTTGCTACCAGCCCTTGTAGAAGTCTCCAAATAAACAGAGCAGGTAGAACTAAGCGAGAAAGGATAGAAGAATGGGTGCAGGATATGACTTCAAGCCAAGAATCCTGGGCTTCGTATGCCATTGGTGAGCGTATGGCGCTGCCGATTTGGCTGGAGTTTCCAGACTACAGTATACAACAGAAATGAGACTTATTCGCGTCATGTGTTCCGGCAGGGTTGATCCGGAGTTTATTTTCCGCGCCTTTGCAAATGGAATGGATGGGGTGTTTATTGGTGGTTGCATCTTGAATGAGTGCAACTATATTACTCATGGAAATTACCATGCGCTCAACATGGTGCTTCTATGCAAAAGAATAATGGAGCACATAGGTCTTAACCCTGATAGGTTGAGAATAGAATTCATGTCTTCCGGTGAGGGCATGGTTTATGTGGACGTTGCTAATGATTTCGTTCGCCAAGTTAGAGAACTGGGACCCATCGGCAAGGCTGAAGGACTGAGCGAAGACGAACTTGCGTCTAAACTTGCTGAAGTAAGAAAGCTGATACCCTACATAAAGATAGTAAAAAGGGATAAGCTTGAGGCACGTCTTGAGAGTAAAGAAGAATACGCCGGATACTACACCAACAGCGAGATAGATCAAATGTTTAGCGAGGTGGTTTCGTACTACATTGATCCTGAAAAGTGCAAGGCCTGCATGATTTGCCTCAGGAAATGTCCAGTAGAGGCAATTGAAGGTGGCAAGGGTTTGATTCACGTAATAGATCAGGATAAATGCATTAAATGCAATACTTGCTTTGAGGTTTGTCCGGAGAAATTTAGCGCGGTGACCAAGATTGTTGCTGCGCCAGTTCCTCCCCCTATCCCCGCGGAGGCCAGAATGATAGTCAGAGAAAGTGACCAAAGATAAGGGCCTCTTGTCAAATAACTCGAAACGAACCCACGATTGGTAGGAAAGACCACGCCGACATCCGCTGTGAGCCGGGAGGGATTCGGGGTCTCACGTGCAAACCGCTACTTATAAATATGTGACCCTTCTATTTTTCAGTAGAATTAAGCGAGGTTTTCCCTGCCTTCATTATCCGCCCCAGTGTGAGCGCCCTTTTCACCACCATCCGGGTAGTGTTCAATCCCCATTCATCTTTTAGAACTTGCAGTTTATCTTGGGAATCGAATTCTCCGGTGCCGTGGATGCTGGAAACGGTGGCAGCACCGAATGGGGACATATGCGCTCCGCACGGTACGATGTCCAGCATCAGAAACGCCTCGGTAATGCTCATCAACGCTGTTTCGACCCCGGCGTTTCGCCCCCAAGTCACGGCAAAGGCAGCCCCGATCTTGTCGGCAAGGCAATTTGTATAGGCATTGCCGAATTCGATACAGCGAATCCGATCTAAAAAGTTCGCCAGCGGCCCCGTTAATCGACCTAGGTAAACCGGACTCGCTAGTAACAAAATATCCGCTTCCATTACCGGCTGATACAGCGATACCATGTCATCCTTGATGGTGCAATATTGCCCTTTTTTCTGCCGGGTCAAACACCAGTTGCAGTGAACACAGTCTCCAATCGATTTATCAGCCAACGTTACCAGTTGTGTTTCTACCCCTTCTTTTTGCGCCAATTGTAGCGCATACTTGAGCAATTCTTCCGTATTCCCGCCTTTGACCAAGCTTCCGCATACGCCGAGTACTTTCATTTGAAATCGTTCCATTTTCCTTTATGACTATGATGACCTTGCAACAAACAACAGGTAACCTACTCTAATGCACCTGAGAGTATCATGTCAATATTTGGTACAGGATATCATCGGTATGATTTACGGAAATCGGAGGCCCAACTTCATCTTCAGGTGATGGCTTGTTTTTACTTTTTACTTTCATTGTTCAGACCCTCCCGTCAGGCAACATCATTGTACGGACATAAAAAAGCGCCCTCGGATACCATGGATCCAAAGGCGTTGAGTGGAAACGTGTTTTTGGCAGCATGGCGATCATAGCTTATAGCTTTAGACCCGTAGCTTTGCGTCCCAAGGTTTCCCCTGGTTTGCCCTTTCCTTTACTTGATCAAGTTTTCTAGGTAGCCAAGTTTACCA
>CAZWIP010000109.1:0-10289 GCA_964634125.1 uncultured Dehalococcoidia bacterium | reverse complement strand
ATTGTAATATATTTTCGATGTTTTGTCTAGTATTTAATTGCCGGGTTAATAACAGGATCAACAGGGTGTTATTATCCTGTTGATCCTGTCTGATAACCCTGAACTCACTCCAGAGGATTAACCAAGAATAGCTTTCAGGTCCTCATCAGGAGTTGATATGGGCATGATGTTGAAGTTATCCACCAGAACCTGCAGTACATTTGGGGTGATGAAGGCAGGCAGACTCGGCCCCAGCCTGATATCCTTTATGCCGAGATGGAACAGGGTCAGCAGGATTGCTACTGCCTTTTGTTCATACCATGAAAGGACCATCGATAGTGGCAGATCGTTGACCTCACATTCGAAGGCGCCAGCCAAAGCCGAAGCGATCTGGATGGCGGAATAGGCATCATTACACTGGCCAACGTCCAGCAATCTGGGAATTCCGCCGATATCTCCGAGGTCTTTATCGAAGAAGCGGAACTTACCACAGGCTAGTGTCAGGACCACGCAATCATCAGGCACCTTCTCTACAAACTCGGTGTAGTAATTGCGTCCCGGTTTGGCCCCATCGCATCCGGCGACGAGGAAGAAATGGCGAATTGCTTTGCCTTTGACCGCTTCGATTATTTTATCGGCAACTCCCAGCACAGCATTGCGGGCAAATCCAACCATCACTGAACCCTTATCGGTATCCTCGGTAAAACCCGGCATCGCCAGAGCTTTTTCAATCACCGGCGCAAAGTTATTATCCGCTATGTGAGTGACGCCAGGCCAGCCCACTAAGCCGGTGGTGAAGATGCTGCCTTGATAGGAATCCTGTGGTTTCTGAATACAATTGGTGGTCATCAGGATGGCGCCCGGAAACTCGGCGAATTCCGTCTTTTGGTTCTGCCATGCGGTACCGTAGTGACCGTAGAAGTGCGAGTATTTCTTCAGTTCAGGATACCCGTGGCAGGGGAGCATCTCGCCGTGGGTGTAGACATTGATGCCCTTGCCCTCACTCTGCTTGAGGATTTCCTCCAGATCCATCAGATCGTGACCGGAGACAAGGATTGCCTTGCCTTTTTTAGCGCCCAACGGAACTGATGTGGGTACAGGATGTCCGTAAGCTCCAGTGTTGCCTGCATCCAGCAACTCCATCGCGCGAAGATTGATCTCTCCGCACTTCAGAACCAAACCAACCAGGTCATTTACACCCAGGTCTTTGTTGAGCGTTGCGGCCATCGCTTCGTGGATGAAGGCATAAACCTTGTCGTCTTCCTGCCCCAGAATCCGGGCATGATCGGCATAGGCGGCAACCCCTTTCAATCCATAGATTAAAACCTGCTGAAGCGAGAGGATATCAGGGTTGGCGTTAGGATCGGATTGAACCCCGACCTTTTCACCCTGGGCTGCCAGTCCATCGATAGAATTTTCCGGAGTGAAAGAGGCAGGCCCTTCACCAAAATCAACCTTTCCGCCAGCGGCACTGACTTTTCCTTTCAGTGCATCTCTGAGCCGGACAGCCTCATTGATCAATGAGACGAATCTTTCGGCATCGAAGTCTACATTGGTCAATGTCGAGAAAACTGCTTCACAGGTGAATTTGTTAACCTCCGGGTCAACGATGCTTACTTTGCGCCCTTCTACTGCATACAGGGAAAGTCCTTTTACTGCATAGAGCAGCAAATCCTGCAATGCTGCAACTTCAGGTTGTTTCCCGCATACTCCTACTTTGGTACACCCTTCCCCTTTGGCTGTTTGTTCGCATTGATAGCAAAACATCTTTTCCTCCTTACTTTTTCAAGAGCTTTTTGTCTCTTTGGCCATAGTATATTATGACCAAATCGGTAGGGTTTATGATTTAGGTCATATTAGGAAAACCATTTTTCAAAAACATGCTATCAATTTTGGGATGTAATAATCATAAAACTGACGGAACAAAGTGTTGCAAATTTATTACATTTATCGAAATTGAATCAGGGTCAAAGAAGGGCCATGTGACTCTAGAGTCACATGGCCCTTCAGTATTCATTATCAAATAGTTTTATAGGGTTTCCAGTATGAAGGTGTTAATATCGACGATCTTAATCGACTCGTCGCCTTCATTCCTGGCGGCTCTCTTCAGGCTCCAATCGCAGAAGGAGCAGGCGGTAACAACAGTATTTGCGCCTTCGTCCCTAACATCCTGCAATCGGTCCTTGCCGGTGTGCATGGATAGTTCCGGCTGCTCCACGGGATTGCGTCCGCAGCACTGGGTAACTCTCTTGGTGGCATGCATATCCTTATAGTCGATACCAGGCACGCTCTGGATTATTTCGCGGGGCTCTTTGTATACTTTGCTCCCAAGTCTGACCATGTGACAAGGATCATGGTAGGTCACTTTTCCTTCGACACCTTTAGTCGGCTTGATCTTGCCGTCTTTAATTGCCTCAGCGATTATTTGGGTTTGATGAACAACCTGGAATGGAAGCTCACCGAGAACTTTGGGATACTCGACAGCCAGATTGTGATAACAGCAGGCACATGATGTGACAACAGTTTTTGCACCAGCCGCCTTTATGGCCTCGACGTTCTTGGCAGCAATCTCTTTATAGGCCTTTGACTGACCTGACTGGTCAAGCGGGTTTCCGCAGCAGAATTCGTTTTCGCCCAGAATGGCAAAGTCCACTCCGGCAGCCTTGAGCATTTTAGCGGATGACTGGGCGAGTTCCTGTGCTCGGAAAGAGGCTACGCAGCCAGCAAAGTAGACAATTTCTCCGGTATTGGGGATGTCCATGCCTTCAGCCCATTTGGCCCGATCTTTCTGGTCACGGCCAAAACGATTGCCTCCCTTTTCGATTGCAGCAGCATCCTTCTTCCAGGGCTCAGTGGGACCATGACCGAGGTCTACCAGGTCTTCTCGCCAGGCCTTGATGATATCGACCTGTTCGCCGTTGACCACGCAGCGGGAGTTGCAGCAAGAACCACACAGACTGCATGTGTATACATACTCAACGAAAGCAGGTTCCATTTCCAGCTTGCCTTCGAGTAAAGTTCGACCTGCCTGAATCCAGCCCTGAGCGGAATAGGAAATCCGGTGATAGTGCTCCCAGGTGGGGCAGAGTCGGTTAGGAGCAGGGCCTCGCGGCGGGTAGGGAGTCCATGGACCCCTCTGGCAGACGCCACAAGCCTGATCATTCCATAATTTCAGATGATATTCGTTTAATTTCGGATAATCCATAACGCCTCCTTAGTCCTCCATATCCGGTGGCATGCCACGATGCATGATGTTATTTGGATCAATAGATCTCTTGACCGTTCGATAAAGTTCGAGGTATGATTTCTCGATGTGCTTGGTCATGTTTGGGAAAGGTCCCGGATAATCGGGTACATAACCGGCTTCGATCCAGCCATCGTGGACTTCCTGAATAATATCAAAAATCCTGTCCATGTCTGTCTCTTCGTCATAGACATAAATGGGGAAGTTGTTACAGTAGTTGCCATCTACCCACCAGCCCATGCCTCGGTTGAGACCGTACTTTTCACCCACGGCATTATAATGATTGAATATCTCTTTGGTCTTGTGAATGGGATGGAATCCACCGCAGGATATCTGCCTGCGTGAAGGATCATAGGGCAAAGAAATTGAGGCAGCTGAACCCCACTCAGCGGTTCGCTCACCTTCAACAAATGCTCTTCCGCCAGCTTGCAGACAAAGCTCGTGAGCTTTCTTAACTCGGAAGTCAACCTCTTCCTGCCACCCCTCTGCTAACATGGAAAGAATCCACTTACCGGGAGCTGGCGGTAGCTGGTTGGTGATACTCATCTGATCATCAGTAACACAGATGCCATAAGAGATGTTTGCTTCAACCAGAAGACGAACTGCTTCCTGAACGGTGTCTTCATCCGGGAAAGCAAAGTCTACCTGCTGCTTGGCCTCTGGAATTCTGTACATGCGCATGTATACTTCTGTGATTACACCCATTGTGCCCAGCGATTCAAGGAATAGTCCGGTCAAGTCAGGGCCAGTGCCCTGATACCGGGTGAACTTGGCGGCTTTACCAAAATGAGAAGAGCCGGTGTGGACAACCTCTCCGGTAGGTGTTACCACTTCCAGTCCCAGCAGGAAATCACCCACTCGGCCGTAGACCGATGAGCCGACGCCCATACCGTTGAAGTTTACCCATGCAGCCAGTGTTACCGCATTTCCGAACTCGGGTTTCCACGGAATCTTCCAGCCTCTGGCGGCCAGGTCTTTGATGATCCGATAGACAGTAACTCCGCCCTGCGCTGAGAATGACTGGGAACCTTCATCGAGCTCAATAGGTTTGTCCATTCGGCACAAGTCGAGGGTAATTCCACCCTCACGGGGAATAGCTGCACCGGTGTTAGTGGTTCCGCCTGCGCGGACATTCACCGGGGTTAGAGTTTCATTTGCCAGCTTCATGATTTCGGCAACATCCTGGGTAGAACCGGGATTTACTATCACTTCCGGTCGGCGATGAAGCTCATAGCTCCAGGCTCTGGCATAAGCGCAGAGTTCCCATGGATCATCAGTGACCCATTGTTCACCAACGATTTCTTTGAGTCTATTGACTAGTTTCTGATCCAAATCGTTCCTCCTTTACTCCATTATGTTTTGAGTTTTTCATCTTTTTTTAGTACAGTACGTATTGCTCTATTCCAGTCCCTCCTCGATCTGTTTTGTGGTATCTTCAGACATACAATCAACTTGAAACGAGCCTTTCTCGTTTTGTCGATCCACCAGGTCCTGCAGGGTAGTTGATTCCAGTATTTCATCGGTTGCTTGTTTTATCTTTACCCAGATTTCATGAGTCACACATGAACCGGCACTGGGACATATATTAGGGTCATCGGCACATTCGGTTGGTGAGATTGAACCTTCCATTATCTGAATAATTTCACGAAGGGTTATTTTTTCCGGCGACCGTGCAAGCGTGAATCCACCGTGCGCACCACGTGTGGAACGGATCATCCCTGCTGCTTTGGGTGCAAGAAGCAATTGCTCTAGATATCGGGCGGACATTCCTTGCCGTTCAGAAATATCCTTGACTAGTATTGGCCCTTCATTAGAATTGATTGCCATATCTATGAGAGCCCTGATGATATATCTTGCTTTTGTAGTCAGTTGCATTGAGACAACCTTTATATCATTAGTATTACGATAAGTACTATGGAAACGATGAATATCATCGGAATACTGATAATTCTACCATCGGAGGTAACGTCTGTCAAGATTATTGGGACGTTTTTCCTAATGGTACTTTACCGAAATTGAGGTTAATCTTAGCCTATCGGGAGTCTTCATCGAAAAGGCGGAGTCTGTCTTCATCAAGGATGGTGATTTCCCCCCGGGTAGTGCTGATAATCCCCTGATCCTTTAACCGGGTTGTTACCCTGATAACGGTTTCCGTAGTAATACCGGACATATCAGCGATTTCCTGCCTGGTAAAGGGGAGAGTGGAGCCAATTTTGGCAGACAGCATCAATAGAGTATTGGCAATTCGCTGCTCTACTCGCTCACCAGCCATGTCTCGCAAACGGTCATGAGCGTCGCGTATACGTCCGCCCAGCAGGTTTATGATTTTCAGTGCTACAGAGGGGTTCTGGCTCAGAAAAGATAGAAGATCGTTTTTACTGATACCCAGAACTGTGGTGTCAACTTGAGCGATAGCTGAAGCGGGATACGGAATTCCATCGAAAACGGCAACCTCTCCAAAGACATTGCCTGGGGGGAATATCGCCAAAATCAGTTCTTTTCCGGATGAAGCATGCTTGAGAACTTTTACTTTTCCTTTCGCAACAACATAAAGCCAGTCTGGAGGATCACCTTCCCAGATGATTATCTCTCCGGCTGATATATGTCGCTCTCTGACGAAGGCAGCTACTTCACTGAGTTCATAATCATTCAGGGCGGAGAAGAGAACGGTTTGCTTGAGTTGTTCAGATATTTCAGTAGTGTCCATTTGTTGTTTTATGCTATGCCACCCGGACTTCTAGTCCTTTGGCTTCGAGATTAGCCTTTATTTTATGAAGCTGTTCTTCGGTATAGGGTTTTGCGTTCGGTAGAGGGTATTCAATTCCAAGCCTCTGGTACTTTCCGGTGCCCAGCCGGTGGTAGGGGAGTATATCAATCTGTTTAAGATCAAGGCTGAGCACGAAATCGCCTGTGGCCGAGATGTTTTCATCACTATCGGTGCATCCGGGGATCAAGGGGAATCTAGCCCACATGGGTTTGCCGCTATCAGATATCTTACGAGCGTTTTCCAGTATAAATTTGTTATCTATTCCGGTAATTTCCCTGTGTTTTGCTGGATCAATGTGCTTGATGTCCAGCAGTACCAGGTCTGTATATTCAAGTATTCGCTGCAATGTTTCCCATTGCACATGACCGGTCGTGTCCAAAGTGGTGTGAATCCCGGTTTCCTGGCATTGTTGGAACAGCTCGATGAGGAATTCAGGTTGAGCACAAGCTTCGCCGCCGGAGGCGGTCATTCCACCGTCGGAATTGCGGTAGAAAGGTGCATCCTGTTTAATCACTTCCAGAACTTCGTCTACGGTCATTAGCCTACCAGTTATAACTCTGGCTTCATTGGGGCAAACCTCTGTGCAAGTCCCACATGCATTGCAGAGTTCCCGGTTGGTGATTATCGAGTCATCCGGGCCGACAGAAATAGCCTCATTAGGGCAGACCGATACGCATCGGTGGCACTTGGTGCACAGCGATTCAAAATAGAAAAGCTGGGGCAATTGATACTGAGATTCCGGGTTATCACACCACAGGCATCTTAAAGGACAACCTTTGAAAAACACAGTGGTTCGAATTCCCGGACCGTCATTAATGGAATAGCGCTGAATGTCAAAAATCCAGGCCTTTGGTTCTTGACTATCTGCAGTGGAGTTTTGTTGATTGGGTTCAATATTTGCCATTTTTATACGCTATATGACCTTTGAGAGTCTGTTTTACTCACTCACCATGATTCTGGTTGGGGGTGTTCGGAGTATCAGGCATAGCCTCGCGATTGCGTTGATCATCATAATAACCCCAAGTAACAATTCCGAACAGGAAAACAAAGGAGAAGATCATTGTGATAATGGTGTCACTCTGTATTGAAGAGACGAAATCGTCGGCGATATTCTCAATTAACTGCTGACCTTTCTCAGCGGCTACCAGTTCTACTCCATTTAGATCAGACTGATCGATTGCATCCTGGATCTCGGATTCACCACCAAAAGAATAGGCTGCTGACACCGACAAAAGAATAACAAGAGAAACCCCTAACAGAACACCAAGTGCCCAGATGGACCGCCCTCGCCACGCTTGGCCAGCCAGGAATCCAATACTGATTAGGAATAATATAGGAAGAACCCACCAGGCCCATAGCCACGTTCTGAAGGTATCTATTGATTGGCGTGAATCATCGAAGGCGTCAAGCGCTTCTGTATCTCTACCTTCATCCGATATCTCATCACGGATATCTTCCTGGGTGAGTGTATAGTCATTCCCTATCCAGTCGCGCACATCGTTGAGTTGATCTTCCTCATCCGGTTCAAGTTCGTCAAGGAAGTCAACTTCGGTAAATATCCAGCCATCCGAGACGTATTGACGAGCTGTTTGAAGAAAGTCTTCGTTCTCAGCACCTAGCGATTCTTGCAGGTCTACAGTGGTAAAAATCCACTCATCCGGTATCTCTTCTGATATCGACTCATTGATTGCGTCAGCGATAATTGCATCAATATCAGTGCCTAGGGCGCTCTTGAATTGTGAATACGAAACACTGGAAGGGCGACAGTCTGGCAAGTTCCGCGAGGACATGGTTTGAAGTTGAGAAGCGAATTCTGTGGGACTACACGTTAGAAGACTATTGAACAAACTTTCCAGTTTTTGGTCTGCAAGGTCACCCAGGATTTCCATGGCTTGTATCTTCTGATCAGCGAGATCAATTGCCAAATCAATCGAATCAATATCCCCTTTGGCATATGAGGCGATACTGTTCAAAATATCTCGCATGCGTGCGTCTACCCAGGGTTGTGGCATTACCGTTTTAACTGTGGCAGAGATCTCTTCCTGGGTCAAAATGATCCCATAAGGGAGGTCAACGGTTGTCCCGATGTTATCCTCAATGATAGGTGTAATTAGAGTATCCAGTACATGTTCATAAGTCTCCTCGCCAGTGAGTACTTCGATTGTGCCTTCAGCAATGGCATCGACTCTCCCTTTGAGGTCAAATGCAACAGTGAAGAAAACGAAAAAGAGGATGATCAAGGGAATGGCGAGAATTCGTCTGATCCACATCTTGGCGATACCTATTTGTATATGTTGGACGATCGAGATGGGAACTTGCTGAAAAGGTATTGATTACGTATGACAGAAAGATTTTATACGTGTTTTGTGTATTCTGTCAAACGTTGGTAGGTTGACTGGATCAGATTATGAAATATAGTTGAGTGGGGCCCTTGTAGAGTATCACTGTGCTAGGGTACAATCTAAGCTACTAAAAGCCCACGTATTTTTCAGATGGGGGTAAGCATTGGAACAGTTGTTAGAGCAAGCTAAAAAGGTGAGTCAGGAAGCGGAGGTATTCTCCGTATCTAGCCAGAGCACGGAAGCGATTTTTGAAGCGAATAGATTAAAACAGGTGCAGACAAAGGAGTCTACTGGCAGTGCATTGCGGCTGATCAAGGAAGGCCGGATTGGGTTTGCGGCAACTACAAAAGTTGGTAGCGAAAATGAGCTCGTTGAGATGGCTTTGGATATGGCTCCGTTTGGTGCTGAGGCAAAGTTTGAATTCCCTGGGACTCAAAAATACCCTTCAGTGCAAGTCTTTGATCCTGAAGTTGACGCGGTTTCCGAAGAGGCAATGGTCGAGTTAGGTCAATCAATGATTGACAGGATAAAAAGAGCGGAGCCGGAAATCGTCTGCGAAGGATCGGTGAGCAGGCGCACTTCGAACGTAATTTTGAGAAATTCAAGAGGGGGAGAAGTAAACTATCAGAAAAGCGTTTTCAGTATCGCCATAGAAGGAGTGCTGGTGCGTGGAACGGACATGCTGTTTGTAGGTGACTATGAAAGTTCCTGTCATCCGGTTACTTCGCCTGACTACATAGTACAGTTTGTACTCCAACAATTGGAAAGAGCCAAAGAAGTTGCTCCGTCTCTATCAGGTAATGTCCCGGTGATATTCACTCCACATGGCGTTGCCAGTGCTTTGATTTCTCCGCTTGCGGTAGCTTTCAATGGCAAGACAGTGCTAAGGGGAGCCTCACCGGTGGGCCAAAGAAGGGGTGAGGAAATATTCGTAAGTGATTTCGCACTCTGGGATGATGCCACCATCGATTACTGTCCGGCCTGTTCTATCTGCGATCATGAAGGAGTTCCCAGACAGCGTACTCCATTGGTTCAGGGTGGAACGGTGAGTAACTTTATATATGATCTACAGACGGCGGGTGAGGCTGGTGCCAAGAGTACCGGCAGCGCCAGTAGATCTGTTGGGAGCCTGCCAAGTCCATCTACCAGTGCTCTCATCGTTGATGAGGGGAAAGCAAGCTTTGAAGAGATGGTTTCTGATATACAGGAAGGTCTGGTTGTTGAGCAACTTATGGGGGCTACTCAGGGCAATATTCTCGGTGGGGATTTTAGCGGTAATTGTCTTTTAGGTTATAAGGTTGAAAACGGACAGATCGTGGGCCGTGTAAAAAACACGATGGTTTCCGGTAATGTATATGAGTTGTTGAAGGAAGGGGTCGTCATTGGCAGTGATTCCCGATGGCTTGGTGGTTCCCTCAGAACACCTTCGATATATTGTCCGTCTGTTTCCGTAGCTGCTAAAGACTAACCTTAATTCAGTTGGTCTAGCGCGAACACTATTGCGCCGTAGATACCCGAATCGTCTCCCAACTGTTTGTTATCTTGGACTATAGGGTTTCCGCTTCATCTTGCAGTTTGTCCAGCATTTGCTCGACCCCTAGTTCTTGGGCCCATAGACCCAGGTATGTCAAGTCGAGTTTCTCAAACTGCACTTCGAAAACACGCAGAGCGTCGATGAATTGCTTCTCGCTGCCCCCGGATAATTTCGCCCAGTTTAACTTTGCTAGGATGGTGTCCTCTGGACTTGAGACGACGATTTGCAGGCCCATAACTTTTTCGGTATATTTACGTTCAAATCGGGAACGATCAAAAGGTTTGTCTGTCAGTATCCAAAAATCGACTTTGTCACCTGTATTCACTTCGATCAGGTTGAACATTCCTAGATGGGTTATGGCATTAAGGATACTATTAACCCGGCAATTAAATACTAGACAAAACATCGAAAATATATTACAAT
>CAZWIP010000108.1:0-10396 GCA_964634125.1 uncultured Dehalococcoidia bacterium | reverse complement strand
TATTATTATTTCTTCGTTGCTGCGCCCAAAACATGTTCCGTAATATAATTCCAAAGAAAGAAGAAAGGATACTACACTTTTCATCTATTTTAGGTTGAATAGTGCGACAAAGCCCCTCCGATATGTAACAATCTTACATATAATACAAGCCAATGCCCTAAACATCAAACAGGGCTTTTTCCTAATTCACTCTATATGATGAGTCGTGGATTATGATGCAGGTGTGTAGGACGCAAGCTCACGAGTTTCAGTAGAAGTGAAGACTGTGCTATCTACTACCTTAACGGGTGTGAGGAGGTCGCCGTCAACAGACCAGTATTCAGTCCTGACGCCGTCAGCTGATGTGTGTACTACCGGATAACAATTGTAAGTTCCGGCTCCCACAGTGACCTCTTCGGCTGCATCAACTTCAACAGTGAACTCGGCGGTCATGGGGCTTCCCAGGCTGGGTGTAGTTAACTTTGTGTAAGACCATGTCTGTCCCTCAGAGAGTGGCGCTCCGTAAGTGCCTCCAAAAGTAAATGTGGCTACTGAACTTACGGTCAATCCCATCGAGGGCACTGTAGTGGAAGATTCCGTCTGGACGATCTCCATATTGCTGGAACTCCGCCATACAGACTCGTTATTGAATGTCACACCAAGCGCACTTCCGAGCTGGGCTGCGAAAACCTCGCGATTTGGGATCACATCAAAGGCCGCTTCGGATGCATAAGCATCTGCACCATCCACGGCTTCGCAACCGGTGACTGTTACCGTCCATACAGTATTCTCATCAAGGTTGTTCACGTTGTAGACCCAGGAGGCACCTGTTGCAATACATGCGGCTGGCTCATCGGTGGGCTCTGGCTCTGGCTCTGCAGTGGGTTCAGGTTCAGCGGTCGGCTCAGGTTTAGCTGTGGGACTGCCAGCGGCTGGTTCAGTTGCGGGTGCTGTTGGCTCCGTGGCGGGAACTGTTGGTTCAGTTGCGGGTGCTGTCGGTTCTTTTGTATCGTCATCACCACAAGCGGTCAGCAACGGTAATGCTAATAACAGAACAGCTAGAATTAAAATCCATAGTTTACTTGAGATTCTCATCACTTCTCCTCCTTATTGTTGAATTTGTTTGGATGGTGCTTCACTATACATAATTCCATTCTGCTGTCCAGACTCTTGGATCCATTTTGGCTGGACTTTACAGAACTCTCACCTCCTTTAATTCATGTACAGTCTTTTTCTGAATACTCATGTTTAATGGTATCACCAGCTCGGGTTGAGGTGGAGATCAATTTCTTCGTCAGTTACTACAACTACCACCGGTATCACGAGGCGTTGAAAAAGGTGGCTCCTTTGGTGTCTCTCATCCGGATTGAACATCCAGTTTAAATTCCCATATGCAAGCAGGTTCATCTTTGCTTTGACGAGGGGGCAGTTTGAGTGGAATAACCTTTATGTCCGGGTTGATACAATGGGCGGCCTGCGGAATACACTCTGCATCGAGGACTTCGCATGCGTATTGGAGCGTATCCCACGACTCATGTCTCTCACAATAGTCCAAGCCCAGACACCGCTTAACAGTCAGGATGCCATGATTGGGATCGAGTAGTTCGCACTCACACTCCGGGAACACCGCTCCAGCACCTGGTTCCACTTGAAGGAACTTAAGTACAGCGGCCACATCTTTGCCCGTGATATTCATCGCTTCTGTAATTCTCCGCACATCGTGTGGAGTCACCGTTCGCCATACTTCCATATCCAATTCACGAGCTATTTCATCCCCATATCTTTTTCTTACCGCATCCATCCATATGGCATCAATCAGAATATAGGATTTGGCAGTGGCGATCCACAACCGGACCAATGCTTCACTTGAAAAATCCTCATATCTCAGAACTGGACGGAGCTCACAACTGTAGTCCGATAGTTTTTCGTTCATGTGTCCCCCCTTGTTTGAATAGGGCATCTCTGATTTGGCCTTTGTCTCGTGCTACCAAAGAATCACTATTCCAGATGAAGCCATCACTCCTGGTTTTTAGCCAATCGGTCTTGTCCATGAAACTCAGGTTTTACGAGACCCCTTTCGGTAAATGTGAAGAAGAAATCGACCTGCGTCTCGATGGCTTCTTCAGAGAGTGGATCGAATCCGAAGAGCTTCTCATATAAATGGGATATGGTCACATACCCAATCATCATGTTATTGAGTGCCATCACAATCCATGGGGCCTTCTCAGGACTATGTTGCCAATAGTCTGATGCCCCGAGGTTGAATTCATTCACACGATCTAAAGACTGCTTGAACCACCGTTCCACTATCAAGTCCAACTGCCAATCATTATTCAATGCTGCTTGGTTGATCAGCCGTGCTAGGTTTGGATGACGAGCCAGGTAGGTCACCCACCTTCTTGTCATAGCCTTGCTAGTCTCCACGGTTGTAATTTCATCCGCAAGCTTTTCGAGCGCTTCGAACCACGGGTCCATAACACGAACCATGACAGCAATATATAGGTCCTTCTTGGTAGGGAAATGTTGAAATATGCTGGGTTGGCGGATACCAACTCGATCCGCGACATCACCAAGCGAGGCAGCTTCAAAGCCTCGTTCCGCAAACAAATCCTCAGCCGCGTCCATTATTCTCTCGCGAGTGTTTTTTTTAACTTTTCGATTACCTTTTACCATTTGTGTTATAGCCCCCTTTGCATGATAAGTTCAACTATAGGCCACCAGCTGCAAATAATGTTTTCTATGCCATAAAAAAACCTGTGTTGACAAAGGAGAATTATTTTGGTAATATTTGCCTACTAGTTACTAGGCTATAGGTTTTTTCATAATTCAGGATACAAAATTAAACTATAAAAGTCAAGATCGTAAATATTCTTTAATAGTAATAGTTTGCAAATGTACTATGTTTTCAAGCATTAGTTGACCCACATCGATATACAGGATCCATCATTGAGGATAGATAAGGCATATTCCCTAAAAGGAGGATCGACTATGAAAGCCGAAGACACCACTCTGGCACCATTGTTCGGACTAACCTCGAGAACGAGAAGGATGATGATGACCCTGGCACGACGACGGATACTATTCACATTTTGCATGAGTTTATTGCTGCTGGTACCCACGGGCTTGTTACTGGTTCCTGATGTAAGCAGCGACATCTCGGATCGGGGCGTTCAAGAGCATGGCAAGGTGGATCCGAGGTCGATCGATTCAAACTATATGGGTAGCTGGGCTGATAACAGAAACTCCGGATCGGGACTAGTAAGAAGTTTTGTACGCAAGCGCTTTGTGGCGTTGAGTGAGTATCTATCTTGGACCGAACCCAACTCACCACCAATAGGTTCGTTGCAGCCTGTTGCTTCCGCAGATGCGCCCAATGGCTTGATAATTTCTTGTTCAATGCGTGGAGGCGGTACATCGAGTGTAATGGCCCATGATCAACAGGGCAAACTCGTCTGGAAGACCGAGGAGTGGATGGGCCCTCAGGACAACGGATTTACCGTAGCCCCAAGCGCAGGCATCCAAGCACCAATGGTTGATCAAGAAGGAAATTTGTACGTTAGTGACAATTCCGGTATCTGGAAGCTGGATCAGGATGATGGCCACGTGATATGGTTTTCGCGCTTTTCTGATTACAGCGATAACAAGCTGGCCTCGAATGATTTACGCCTGACAGCAGAGGGATTTGTGGGAACTGTCATGACGTCAGGCTGGCATATTTGGCTGGACATCAACACCGGTGATCCCGTGGTTGTGAAGGAGCCGGATCCTTTCGATGCCGAACCGTGCCACCAGGGGGCCACTTTCTTCCGTTTGTTTAATGGAGGGGAAATAGACAGGAGTGGCGAATTGGACGAAATGTGTTGCCTGTCATATGGTGCTAATACGACAGCACCGCAGCCGAACACCGTTGCTGTTGCCCCGCCAATTCCGGGCCGCTCACGCGAGCATTCCAGGTATATCTTCACATATGCCGGACCTCCGGGATCTCCAGACAAGTCACGTTTAATAGCCTATGATTTTGTTTTTGAAAATGGGAAATGGGATGTCGAAAAGGCATGGGAGCGTTTGATCGGCACCGATGCTGGTGGATCCCCCACGATTACACCGGACTACACTCGCGTTGCTGCGCCGGATAATCTTGGCCGCATGAACCTAACCGATGTTGAAACCGGTGCTTCCTTGCCGGAAGATAACAGTGTTAAGTTCTATGATTTTGGTTCACCGGCAAACACAATTGATGGATGGTACTGCACATGGAGTCCTGTCAAATGTGTTACTGCTGAAGGAAATTTCGCTGTAGAAATGAACATGGAACCACTCGCCGATATTGCCGCGCAGTACTTGCCAAATATTGAGTCAATTCCTCTTCTATGGAGTGGAAGGCCAGATGCAAATTTGTTGGGCGGGGGCCACTATGGGCCACTGGAGGCCCATTTTGTAGCACAGGCTGGTTACCCGTTTCTACTTGGCGAAAAGATTGCTGAAGAATTTGATTTAGGTAAACACACCCCCCATCTGATGTTCCCCATTAACTATGATCTCAGGAGCGGCGAGTTGGTACCGGGACAGAATTGGGACGAGTCTCTGGCGGTTCCCGGAACGTCAGAAGCTCACGGGTATTTGACAACCTCGGGGCGTTACGTGGTACAGAAAGCTGAACTCTTTGCCAGGATGTACTACTACCTGTTACAAGGGAATGTGCTTCCTGATCTACCTTCAAGCATAGTTCCTGCTCGGTGGCAAGTTGGGCAACCAATTGGTGGTTTCGCCATATATGAGCCAGAGTCGTTTAGAGACGGTGCATGGAACCAGGCCGATCTAAATGTATTTTTCGTGGAGTGGGCTCTTGAAAACCTGTGTGAACAACCAGAATGCGACCTTGAGGAGGCCGCAGCTCGCTTGGGTTATGCCAGTTGGAATTTGGACAAAGTGTTTGATAAACACCTGGATGAGGCGCTTACTCGCGGTGAAATCAGCTCCGCAGAGCATGATGACTTGCACGAACAAGGAGATAAGGCGGCTGCCGACTGCAGAGCAGCGCGAGAGCTTCTATTGAGAGATCAGCCTGAAGATCCGACCACTGAAGAGATCAGTCAAGCCAGGTCGTACTGCGAAAGTGCTCTGCATGGATTAAGCATCATCTGTGAGGTCCTGCATACCCAGAACAGTAATGATTAGCGATGGGCATCGTCATTCTAAGCACATGTACTATGGAAGTGATGAGATGAACCTGAAGTGCTTATTGAGAATCTGGATCGTCATTGCAGTGATACCGTTGAGCGTCATTGTTGGTTGCGAAGGCAGTGATTCGAAAGATCACCATGAAGAAAAGGCAGTGCAAAACACTATGGATGCGTGGATCAATGCTGTGGTTACAAAGGATGAACGAGTACTTGAATCAGTTGTAAGCCAGCATGACATTGCACGTTATGGTGAACTGCGCGATCTAGCCATGTATAGCGATTATGAAGAAATTGCAGAGTATCCTTTAATGGAGCAGATTCAAGTATTACTGCTTCGGGCACTTGTAGATGCAGATGAACTGTGCAGAATGAGCTCGGTTGAGGTGCTGGGTTTAGCGGTGCGGGAACAGTTCATCGCGACCGAACTCCGTATTGGTGATGAGCTACAAGACATAGTGATCGACGGTGATAGCGCACATGGCCGATTATACCTGGTTGGTAACCAAGAGCCGGATCGCTATCAGCAGTACTTTGTCCTTGAAGATGACGGGTGGCGAATTGATCTCAGATCCGAACTTGAAAGACTGAACGGTGGTCTCGATCAATTCCGTAAAAAGCAGGGCCTGACACGTGAGGAAGCCGCCTTTATGCTTCTGGAGCTTCGGCTTCTTCGTAAAGTTACTCCCCAGGACTTCAAGCCCCCTATACAAATAGGAAATACGCAAGAGGAGAATACACGATGCTGAATTGGCCGCACAAAGGTAATCTTGACGCGAATGGATGGGTTTCTTGCGATTGGGGAACTGATGCTACAACAACTGACAAACTGATAAATGCTTGGAGGTTGAACAATGAAAATCTTAAGTAGAACAGGAATCATCATATTGGTATCTCTATTACTGCTATTGCTGGTAGCCTGTGGCGATGATGATGAGACCAAGATACCAACTGAAACGCCACTGCCGACAGAGACTCAGGGGTCAATAGAACCAATAGAAACGGTGGAACCACCGGTAACAGAAGATCCGACAGAAACAGTGGAACCAACGAAACCGGAATCGAGTTATCCTTTCCGGCTCATATCGATAAGATTTGTCGCCCAGCTACAAGAGTTGTCAGCGGCCACTATTCAGGATCGAGACACCTTTCTGATTCACCTTCTAAAAATAGGCGACAAGCTGCCTGATCATGACGAATTCGTTCTCTCAGAGATCGGAAGCGATCACGTCATCCTTGAGAAGGATATACAGCAGATGGAGCTTCGCCTAGAGAATGATACCCCTCTCTACAGGGATGCAACAGATGAAGAAATCCGGCAAGGAACCGATTCCTTAATGGAACTAGCGGAAAGGGGCACGCTGTTCCCAGGACTCGTCGGAGCGCAGTGGTATGCCATGGGATTGCGGGAACGTGCGTATCTGCTGCAGCAGGGGTGGCTAAATCCGGATTATGGAGGCGTTAGAGGTCCCGATAAGGAGATGATAGGACTTCGGGTAAAAGAGGTCTCTGACAGAAGCTTCTGGGATCAACTTGGACTTGAGGTAGATGATTTGATTAAAGAAATTAATGGAATGCCAGTCGATTCCTTTGAAGCTTGGCACAAAGTCCTGGAATACGTTGAAAACTCCACAGATATCACTGTAGTTGTCGAACGAGGAAGTGAAAGCATAACCATGCGCACCGTGACGATTCCGCCACGTTGACGCATCTATGAGTAGTTGAACATACGAAATCGCCGAAACAAATCAGAAAAGGGAGTACAAAGCAAAGTGGAAAAACTAGCCAATTATAGCGGCCAAATGAACCCAATCATCAATTATGAGGACTTCTCAAGCGAAGCACTTGTGAAGTTGTGGAAAGCGACGGCAGAGCTATATATTATGCATACCATCGTGTACATGGCAAAGGTCGCCGAGAAACTGGGAGAAGAGACAGCGAAGGAAATTGATTTGGATGTATGGCTGACCATGACACCGGAACATGTCCAAAAGATCAGGGAGGTGATGGATATCACCGGCACCGATATCGAATCTATTCTTAAATTCTACCAGATGGGACCAGGCGCGGGAGCGATGTTTCCGGAGTTTGAATGTGAGATGAAAAGCCCTACGCATGGCCTGCTAAAGGTGAAGACGTGTTGGGGATGTGACTACTGTGAAGCTATAGGTGACATGAGTCTTTTGAAATATGCATGTGATGACCTTGACGGAGTGGGTTTTCCCTTGTCGGCACAGCGCATCAATCCCGACGTTAAAGTTACTCCGATCAAAGTCCCCCCCCGTGCAAGCAAGGATGAACCTGCTTGCATATGGGAATTCAAACTTGACTCCGAACGTTGAGGAGGATTTTCTCTCTGCTACTCAAAAGTTACACTTCGTGGCTCAAGGTTTGTCTTGTGTATAACTTCGATCTATAAACGAATCTGATCAGTTAACTACTGACAAAATTGTAGAACATCAACAAGTAGGGTATTATGGAAAGGACCAACAAAGTTCTGGTGTTTTGGCTAGTTATTGTATTGCTGATTACGTCATTGGGCGTCATAGGCTGCAAGGATAGCGGAGAGGATGCGACCGAAGCCAAGGTAGTCCCAACCGAAGTGGCTACTCAAGAGCCTACCAGTGCCCTAGTGGCTGAGACCCCAACACAGCCAATGGAGATGGTAAACGATGAAACATTGGTCACTTACACTGAGCAACGAGAACCCTGTGATTGTCGCAATGAGAACAAGAACCTATATTTCGGTGATTTACACGCACACACTCGCCTGTCCTTCGACGCCTACGTATACGTACGCGCACAACCCCTACCCAGGCCTATGAGTTCGCCAAAGGGGGCGAAGTGGCTCTGGCCCCACTGGACGAGGAAGGCAACGGAACACGAATCGTCAAACTCGCACGGCCGCTGGATTTCGCGGCCTTGACTGATCATCATGAATTTCTGGCCGAGGTTTACCTTTGTACGAAGCCAAGTTCCAGTGTTTATGATTGCGAATTCTGCCAGGAGTATCGCACGGGCGGCTCACAATGGGGCAGGCGGCTGGCGGAAGTAGACCTGAAGCGTTTTACGGAAATATGCGATCAACCCGGTATTGATTGTGGCGAAGTAGCCAAGGAGATTTGGCAGAGTATTATACAGGTGGCGGAAGACGCCTATGACCGCAGTTCGGCATGTTCCTTTACCTCCTTCCCGGCCTACGAATACACGGGGATTGTCAATATCTCTGACAACAATCGCAATGTCATCTTTCGAACCGCGGATGTCCCTGAGTTGCCGCCTTCTATGTTCGAAACTCATACCGAAGAGGATCTCTGGACTGAATTGAAAGAAATTTGTCTTGATGCAGATGGTGACTGCGATTGCATCGCCATTCCACATAACCCAAACTGGGCCTCGGGAAATAAATTTGTCCTGGATTATCCTGAGGACATGAGTCTGGAGGAACAGGCCGAGTGGGCGGCTTTTCGGGCACAGATGGAGCCATTGATCGAGATTTACCAGCATAAAGGGGATTCCGAATGCAAGAATGGTTTTGAGGGTACAGAACATGATCCCCTGTGCGACTTCGAGAAACTGTGGCCGGAGTTTGAGGATTGCGGCGAGGGCACAGGAATGATCGGCTATACAAGTATGGGATGCCGATCAAGGTACGACTATCTACGGAACATTTTGAAGTTGGGCCTTGAGGAAGAAAAAAGGTTGGGTGTGAATCCTTACAAATTTGGTGTGGTCGGCGGAACAGATAGTCACAATGGAATCCCAGGCAAAGTGGAAGAATACAGTTTCCCGGGCCATGTAGGCCGAGCAGATGATACCATTGAGAAACGGCTGGCCCTGGACGAAGAGTATGTTAACATTGCCTACCTACCACACACATATGGGGCAGGCGGACTGACGGCTGCATGGGCAGTGGAAAACAGCCGGGACGCTCTATTTGAAGCATTTCGCAACCGCGAAACCTACAGTACCAGTGGTCCTCGCATAACTGTTCGTTTCTTTGGCGGATGGGACTATCCGGAAAACCTGTGTGAAGCCCCCGACTTTGTGCCCATTGGATACGAGAGAGGCGTACCGATGGGAGGAGACTTGCCGGGCAAACCGACCGGTAAGAGTGCTCCTACGCTCATTGTCTGGGCCGAGAAAGACCCTGGTGTGGAAGGTCACCCTGGCACTGATCTGCAACAAATCCAGATCATCAAAGGGTGGGTGGACGTGAATGGCGTGGATCACGAGAAGATATATACAGTGGCTGGTGATCCAGATAATGGGGCCAGCGTTGATAAGGACACCTGTGCGACGATAGGCAAAGGATGGGAAACCCTTTGTACCCAATGGACGGATCCCGATTTCGATCCAAGTGTTCCGGCATTCTATTACGCTCGTGTGGTCGAAAACCCGACGTGCAGTTGGCGCCAGTATGACTGCAATGCTTTGCCTGAAGATGTTCGGGAATCAGCCGATATATGCTCTGGCGAAATGTACCAAACCGTCATCCAAGAACGAGCGGTAACGTCACCGATTTGGTACGACCCGATACCGTAGGCTCTGCTAACAGAGTGTGGTGAGCAGTGCCCGAAAACCAAGACATTTTCCCTGGACAACGACAAGCCCTTCGTCTATAGCTAAGGGTGACATACCCATTTTGGAACACCAACACCGGTGTAGCTAACTACAGTAATTGCCATCAATCAGCCGTTTCATAGTGGCATAACCGATGCCAAGTTCTTCAGCTGCTCGACGTCTTGAGAGTTCCCCGGCAGAGACTTTTTTCATGACTAACTTGAATTTGGTTTTGAATCCTCGCTTCTCAGTTACGCTCGGCCTCCCTATTCTCTTACCCTCCCTCTTTGCCCGTTCCATGCCAGCCTTAACTCTTTCTCTGATGAGTTCCAATTCAAATTCCGCAAGAGAGGCCAGAAGATTCAGTAGTAGCCTGCCTAGGGCTGTGCCGGTATCAAATTGCTCTCTGAGGCTCTTAAAGGCGATTCCTAGCATTTCCCATGTATCAAGGGTGTCGTGCATATGTTTGACAGACCGAAATGCCCTATCGAGTTTAAAAACCAACACAGCCTGGAACTTGTGTTTAGCAGCATCATCCAGGAGTTCGCGCCAAGCGATACGATGGGTAATATCAACCGCCGAGGCTTTGTCCACGTATTCTCGGTACACCTCCCAACCCTGAACTTTGCCGCCGGGAAGGCATCAAGCCGGGAACGTATTATGCGTGGGCTAAG
>CAZWIP010000107.1:0-10415 GCA_964634125.1 uncultured Dehalococcoidia bacterium | reverse complement strand
CCATTTTGTCCGGATCGATTACCACTCCATATACTTCTTTAGCTGCTGTCAGGGAGACTTTTTTTCCGAGGATATCATCCAGCACTCTCTGGGGCTCACGGTCCAATGGATCACCAACACCACGCGCGCCACCCAATGTGCTCACGCAGATATCTTTCTCTGTAACAGGCGCAGCCGGACGCGGCTGCTTGACCTCGTCCATGGCTCCTTCTGATGTGCGCATAAGCTCATCCAATTCCTCTATTGTCTGTGGTATCCGACCATTCTGAAACTCCTCCTGAATATTGACGTTCTGGTATATCCGGCCAGAATACTCAATTGTCGGAGGGTAGCTGCCATCAAGCCCTTGAATATTGTCAGCATAGTTGCCACCGGCCGTCCAGCCCAGGACAACAAATGGGCTGTTGTGAGCCACGGTGGCATATGATGTACTCACACCACCTCGCCACCTGCCAGGTCCACCCGTGTCGATACCCTCCCTTCGATATAAATAAATAAAGGGGGCTTGCATCTCCATCATTTCGACATCGGTTATGGAGGACTCAATGGTCATCATCAATCCACCGGAATCACATCCATCGCGGCGTCCTTCGTCGATACCAGCACCCGTGCCTGATCCCCAGGATTCACTAAAGAGGGAACCGGATGGATACCCGTACTGGGTGAGGCCTCCCCAGAAAATACCTGCGGAGTTATTGCGTTGCCAGGGAGCATTAATATCCGGCCAGAGTTTCTCATTCGTGTAGAACATCTTGCCAATGTTCATAGTAACCGCCTCCGTCACCGGTAACATAGCACAGAGACCTACTGGGGTTAAATATGGGGGATTCAGGCAAGTTCCCATGGGGATGTATGTGGTGATTGGCTTTATAAAACCCCAATTACCAGGAGTTTCCCAGAATAGCTGGCTGGCAATCGCTACGAAAATCAATCCAAATGTTCCCGGCGGATAGCAATTGTAATAACCAGTGTTCGGTCCGGGGGCATCGAAATCCAATGTCAATTGGTCACCTTGCTTTGTCATGGTCAAATCTATCTTTATGAGTTTCGGTTCCGGGCCAACGTCCCAATCCAAATAACAGACCGATCGCCAGATACCATCTGCGATACTTCTCAATTTAGCCCGGGCCATCTCCTCCCCATGATCGATATTCTGCTGGAGTCCTGCCTTGACCCTGTCAATACCATAGCGCTCGATGAGTTTCGTAAAGCGCTCTTTAGCCACGTTAAGGCCAGCAATTCTCGCTCTCAAATCTAGGACATAATAGGCAGGATCCCGACTGGATCGCAGCAGACCGTTGATCACTGCCATGTTCAGTTTTCCCTGTTCTTGAACCTTGATTCCTTGAACTCGGTAACCCTCATCGAGAAGGGAACGTGCTCCTGCCGGAATACCGCCAGGCTCGATAGCACCTGTCTCCGCGGTGTGGGTAAGCGCTCCGAGCCAGGCAATAAGCTCACCCTCATAGAAAACAGGCGTTCCCGACCACTGGTCGCAAGCATGGTAGCCAGCCACCGACGGCTCGTTGATCATGAAGATATCGCCATCACGGATTCCGGGTGATTCTCCCTGGACTTCGATGACTTCTTTAACGTTGTTCTGGGTTCCTGCCAGGTGAAGCAGGAGTCCGCATGCCATCGATGAAGTATATCCCCACGGATCGTAGACCGCGAAGAGGCATTCACCCCCTTCGGCGACAACAGGTGATCCGGACACTCTGAGCACCGCTTGCCGCGCCTCGTTACAAATGGAGTGCATGCGATAGGAGAGTATCTCGAAATCCACCGGGTTTAGTTTTTCGTATTTCTGAAGGTCATCTATTGCTGGTATATAGCCGCCAACTACTTCGGTCCTCTTGCCTCCCAGCGGTGTGGTGTACTCATATAACATCTTCTGGCCTTGTTGTGATTCTTGTTGCATTACCATGTTACTTTCCTCCAACGTAGTTTCTGAATTGGTTGGTACGCCTATCGGTAGACAACCTTGAAAAACCCGTATTCGTCGATCTGAAGCTCGGAATCATAGGGTACCATGATGGTGGTGGTTTCGAGCTCTATGATTCCCGGGCCCTCGATCAGGTGGCCGGGCTTCAGTTGATCGCCATCGTAGATGTTCGTTGATACGAACTTGCCCTGAGAATGCCAGTAGACATCGCGTTTGAACTTAATTGTGCCGGAAGCATCAGAAGGTCCCGTGGGCATCTTTGCGATGGCCGGGCGAACAGCGGGAATGGTCGCTGTAACGTGTAGAGACATCATTTCCATACCGGCCTCGACAAACCCGGCACCCTCGCCATAAACACTGCGGTAGAACTCAATGAAATCATCGGTGATCTTCTGGACATCTTCAGTTTCGTATTTCTGGCGTGCAACAGGGATGCGTTCCACGTTTACCTGCCGACCGAACTTCATGCTTACCTCTCGGGTCAGAACGACATCCTCGGCTTTGAATTTAAGCCGTTGCATCTCATCCAGTGCCGTATTCTCCAGATCGTCAAACAGGCTCGTTAGCTCATCAGCCTCGATGGGCATTCTATAAAATACGGACTTGTCAAATATTCGAGATACGTCAGCAGATGATAACCCGAATGCAGACCACACAGACGATTGCGGGAACATATACACCGACTGGAATCCCAGTTGCTGGGCGTACATGGCGCCGTGGGTAGGCCCACCACCACCGAAGCAGAAGACGGAAAAGTCACGTGGATCATAACCAGTTCTGGTGACAACCAGGCGAAGGAGATCGGCCATGTGCTCACCTTGAATCTCGACCATTGCCGCTGCAACCTCAATGGGATCCATGCCAATCTTGTCCCCGACTTTCTTAAGGGCTGTGGTAGCAGCGTCTTTATCAAGTTTCACGCGCCCGCCCAGGAAGAAATCTGGATTGAAAGTGCCCAGCATCAGATCAGCATCCGTAGCGGTGGGCTCGGTTCCACCCTTGATATAGCAAGCAGGTCCGGGCAGGGAGCCGGCACTTACTGGCCCCATCTTCAGACCGCCGGCGGAGTCAACCCACCCAATGGTACCGCCACCAGCGCCAATACTGGTCACGTCGATCATGGGGATGTTGACGCGGTAGCGCATGATTGGCTTTTCACGTGCATAGATGTGGCGCCCCTCAGCGATCACGCTGACATCGAAGCTCGTGCCACCGACATCGGTGGTCACGACATTGTTGATACCTAGGACTTCTATCGCAATTCTCCTGGACCCAATCACTCCACCGACCGGGCCAGAGTTGATAGTCCCGATGGGTAACATCGCCTTGTACGGCATTACACCACCCCATACCTGGGCAGTCAACAATTCCTTACCAAATCCCTTGGATCGAAGGGTCTCATCGAGTTCCTTGTACCATTTGACCATGATAGGTCCGATATAGCAGTCAATATTAGCGGTGTTAAATCGGCCGTACTCCCGAACCAGCGGCCCCACTTGGTGGGACATGTCCACGTAAATATCCTCGCTGACCACCTGTTTGACTATCTCATAAGCTTGTACTTCATGCTGGGGACTAAGGTGAGACCAGAGGAAACAGATGGCAATGGCCTCGCATCCCAAAGCCACTAGCTCCTTGGCTGCTTGTTCGACCTCTGCCTTGTTGAGCACAACGATTTCCTGCCCAAAAGAATCCATACGTTCGGCCACACCCCGGATAAGTGTCTTCGGCACTATAGGGATCGGCTTGGCGCAAGCCGCTTGATGACGAACCTCATCCGGGCTCAGGCCATCGATTCGTCCGCTGGCTCGCATGATGTGAGTGGTATCTTCGAACCCCTTGGTAGTGATCATGCCTGTCTTGACGCCGTTGCGATTGATCAGGATGTTGGTGCCAATTGTGGTCCCTTGCACTAGAGCTGATGATTGTTCCAATAGTCCTTCCAGAGAAAGGTCGAGCTTTTCAGCTGCGTTTGTGACCGCATTAAGCACCCCCATCCCCAGTTCGCCCGGGGTCGTCTCTGCTTTCCCGATAGTGGTATTTCCATCTCTATCAATTACGAGAACATCAGTGAAACTACCACCAGTATCGACTCCTACAACATACTGCGTGCCGTTGTTCATACTGCGGAACCTCCTTAGTCAGTTTTTCTTATCCTTAATATATTGATATAGAATACAAATGTTGATTCAGGTGTAAAGGTGAACAGGTTGGCCCCTTCCGATTGCTCGTGATTCATCTTCATGATTGATGACATTAGACCGGATGATGGGAGTATATCATGTCTGTTTGGATATTACAATATGTTAAAACTTTTACCATATACCAAATAATTTGTCAAGTATATTGACCGTATTGCAAATAATATGTTAATATCTATATGCATAAAGACGTAAAGGTGGTAAAATATGAAGTGCATGAAGAGGCAGCTGGTATATTGTGAGCTTGACGTGTAAGCTCGAATTAGATGTCATTAGTGATCGGGGATGAAAAATTCCCCAAAGTCATCATCTGCAGAACAGGAGGAGCAATGAGTACAAAAGACGAGATAGCGGCTCTGAAGCTTCCGGCAGGACGGAACTTTAACATACCGACTGGGGAGGATGATCTCTGGGAGGGACTGGATGACGTCGGGATTGGATTAAGATGGCTGAGCGAAGTAAAAAAAGCTGATATGCAGCTTGAGCTGGGAGGGCCGAAGTGGGACTACAGGATGTTCGCCCTGTTCCTGGTGGAAGAAGATCCCGATGAAATTGAAGACGGAACGGTAACTCTAATTGGCCCCGATATTGATGAAGTAGAACCAGGTACTTCAGTTCCGGGTGGGGTAGTAATCCAAGTGTATAGCTCGACGCTGACCCCTGCTCATCGAGAATATATCGAACGGCAGATGGGTACAACCATGCAGGCGATTGAAGGTTGGATGTGGTTCGGTACTGCCGATGGTTTGTGGGTGCGGATCAACAAGAGTATGGTTGGTAGATTGACCTTCGCAAAATTGAGTCAAGCCCTTTATGCCACGATTAAGACACTGGTGCCGGAAGTTGATAAGGTATCATTTTTGTGGGTAGTTGGAACACCTGAAGTTGGCGGAATTGAGATGACTGAACCGTATTTCCAATGGGGCAAACACAAGCTTGAAGTGTTGCGGGAGGTCGAATTCTACGATGATGAGGATGTAGATAGATTCTATGGGTGTACGATCTGTAAATCACTGGCACCGAATCATGTATGCGTTCTGATACCCAGCTCGGTTCCTTATTGCGGGATCATTACCTATAATTCGGCTAAAGTCACGGTTGAACTTGATCCTGGGGGTTTTGTCTTTGATATACCGAAAGGGGAATGTCTGGATCCTGATATGGGTACTTATGCTGGTGTGGATCAGATCATTGAGGAGAAAACTAACCGTGTGGTTAAACACGCGAATATCTACAGTAGCATACGATATCCCACTACAAATTGTGGCTGCTTTGAAGCAGCTACATTCTATATTCCTGAGGTCGATGGTATTGGTCTGGCAAACAGACGTTACATGGGCGAAACCCCGTTGGGAATTAAATTCTCACGACTGGCGGGTATGATTTCTGGCGGTGCTCAAAATCATGGATTCAAGGGCATATCGGTTCGAGGTTTGGGTGCTACGACCTTTCTAAAAGGTGACGGAGGTTGGAACAGGATCGTCTGGATGCCGGCCCAAATGAAACTCGATGCTGCTGAATTAATCCCGGAAGAAGTATATGACAGAATAGCCACAGAGGAGGATACTGTAGACCCTGAAGATTTGAAGAAATTCCTTCTGGACAAGAAGCACCCGATTGTTGAAAAATACTGGAAGGATGGTGAACCTCAACCATTGGACCTACCCGCACCAGGTGAGAATTGGCCGGATTGAATAGCAAACGGGAGGATAGCCATGGCAACATGCGGAGTATGTAAGAAAAACGAAGCTCAAGTAACCTGTCACGAATGTGATATTCCTTTATGTGACGATTGTGTTAAAGAAGTGAGAATCGAATCAATGTCTCCCACACAGAGAATCGGTGGGGAGTTGACCAGCCCGTTGAAACCTGGTGTGAAGAAATATAAAGTCTGCCCGACCTGTATGAAAGAAGCGGAATTTCTAGGTTGAATCATATCTTTTAGATGTTGAACTGTGCCATCATGTCATTCTAAATGAAGTGGAATGGGGTGAAGGATCTACAGTTGTGGAATAAGATTCTTTGGTTTTGACTCAAAATGACATAGGGGCTCCTGCAAGGAGGAAGGCAATGGAAGACAAGGATATCGCCCATATCGGGCCTATTGAAGTCGATCTCCGTGAAGTGGTGCGTGATCCTCGAGGTGTTGAAGATATTGTTTCGGAAGTGCTGGAGGAGGATTTCATTGAATCTCGGTATCGACAGTTTGGAGCGTGGCTTCACATGTTTCCGGATGCAGCGGATATAGCGGACTGGGACTCTGCTCTGCTGTATCGTTATCCTCGATTGTACACGTATTGTGAAGACGGGTGTTCGGATTGTGAACTGGGACCATGTAAATTGAGTGAAAGCACTGGTCGATGCGGCCTGTCGTTGGAATCATGGCAGGGTCGTATGAGTTTGCGAAAAGCATGCCGTGGTTGCGCCAGTCAGATGGAAGTTGCCCATGAGATACTGTATGAAGCGATCAAGGTATGGGGTGAAGAAAAGGAAGTTAGTTTTGGTAAGGTAATGACCATATCTGATGAAGCTCCTCCAATTGGTATTCTGACCGGCATTCATGTGAAAACACTCGGTGACTTGAACAAGGTCCAGTCATATTGTGAGACCCAGCTGGCCAAGTTGTTATGGGCGAGTCATGCAGGTACAGGCAGCGCAGCGGCATTTGAAGGTATGGCAATGCACGCAGGTTCTGTTTTGATGGCGGCGCAGGCGGTATCTGAGATGGTGAAAGTATCGTGCTATGACTTCATTACAGCGGCAGATCAACCGTTGATCGAGTTGGACAACTGGCCACTCGCGACCACTGATGGTGGCTGGGCCTCTATTGAAGCAGAGAAGCCAACCATTGCACTCCTGGGGGATAATTTCTTGCCAGCCTGGAATGCCATCAATTACATGAAGGAAAATGAACTAACAGGCCAAATTGAGGTTTGCAGTATCGGAGCTGCGGGTGACGATGCCGCCAGATTCTACAGTCGAATGAGGATCATCGCTCCAATGGCCAAAGCCGAGAAGGCTATTCGCAACGGGATGTTTGATGTGGTACTGGCGACCACTGGATGTATGTCACTGGACCTTATCGGCGAGGTCAAACGTGTGGATGCAAAACTGGTTTGGGCAAGCTCTCAGTCGCTGGGAGATCTCGTGGATAGAACAGCTCAACCGGTTGATGAAATCGTCGACGCTCTTATTAGCGGAGAAAGTGCAGTCTGGTTAAGAGATGTCTCAAAGGCTGGTGAGGTAGCTGTAAAAGTTGCTCAAAAAGCAAAACGAGAAGAATCTTATGTTCTGTCCGATGACGAAGCAATTGCTGAAGCAAAAAAATGCCAGGGCGATTGTGACCTTTGTTTCAGCTCGTGTCCCAATACGCTGCCAATTTCCAGGGCTGTTGAACAACTCAAAGAAGGGAACTGGGAAGGTTTTTCAGAAGTCGAGAAGGGGTGTTATTTTTGTGCCAAGTGTGAGCATTCCTGTCCCAGTGGGGTTCAATTGCGCGATATCATCGTAGCAACCGAAAGAAAAAGGGCGGGCACTGACAAGTTCGTTATGCGAGCCGGTAGAGGCGTTCTTCCTTTAACGGAATTATTACAGTCAGCGTTCGCAGTGGCCTGGGGTAATGCCCCTGGTATAGTGGTGATGCTTGGGTGCGGAAACGCGCCACAAGAAGAGATCGCATGGATCGGGTATGAATTAACGCGACGTAACTGCATTGTGATAACCGCAGGATGTGGCGCGGCTGAGATAGCCCGGCATCAGAATCCTCAGAACAAGTTCATTTCCCAGGAGTTTGTATCCAGTATCGAAGCCAGAGCCTTCGTGAACTGCGGTAGCTGCAGTGCCACTGCGCTGGCCAGCACTTTCTATATGATTATGAATTCAGCCGGTGGTATTTCGCATTATGGTTCGATGCCAGAGATTGCTGATGCCAGTTTCAGAAGCGGCATGACCCTGCTTTTGTGGGGAGCACTGACAGACCGGATGTACGCCATAGGTGCAGCCTATGCGCGTCTTGGATACAAAGTAGTGGTGGGTCCGGCATCGGGACTGGAATGGAATCGATACGCCATGGGAAACCGGCATGACCGGAGCCGCTGGTGGGTGTATCACTCAGAGGATGGCAGCAAACGGGAAACCGAACCCGCACCCGAACATCTCATTGTTCCTGTAGAAACGAAAGAGGAAGCGATCACCATGCTTTCCCGTCTTTTTATGAGCCCATCTGAGTTCAGGGAAAGTCGCTCGACTCATCTGGATACCATGATTGAGCTGTATCAGATTTTCTATGATCAGCTTCCGGACGACTGGAACCTTCTGGTCAGATCTCATCTTGAAATGCCTACTCGTCACCGTTTGAAAATGCTCAAGCTGCTGAGAGAACAATATGGATGGGAAACAGGACAAGGACGAGTCCAGAAAGCTAAGCACCGTGATGGGGATTTAATGACACTGGAAGAACTGGCAGCATGCTATGGCATGGAACTCGGTGTTTTTCATTCCAGATTGCACAGGTTGCTTCCCAGAGCCATTAGAGATATCACTGAACCTTAGGAATCCGAACCGAAAAGCTTAGGGGGGAGAACAAATGAGTGTAAAAGCTCCTTCGTGGATTGCAGAATATCTGAGTAATGACAAGAAAGTTCTTTTAGTGGCCGGTGCGCTATGTGAGCAAATCAATTTTAGCAGCAAAAGCCTGCTTGATTATGCATCCCAAATTGCAGAAACATTTGATATCCCGGTAGCTGCAACAGGCAATACTGTCAGAGGTTTTCGAGAGAGGGGGATCGATACCAGAAAAGCATGGGCGGCTGAAATAGTCAATTACATGCAGTATGACGAGTGGCAGGATCCTGTCATTGACGGTAAACCGGAAGTCCTGGTTTTTATAGGGTACAGTCCGATGCTTATGAAAAAGCTTGTTTGTGCAGTCAAGAATACCCAGACAGTATCGCTCGGCAATGTGTATATTGAGGAAGCCACCTACTCCCTTCCGGATGCACCACTCTCAAGATGGCAGGAAGAGTTAGCGGAACTGGTTCATGCTTCAAGTGGTCCGACATCTTGAGGGAAAGAATAACGCTTCGCTGAAAAGCCTACAACACAAGGATCGCACATGATGACAGTGAAAGAGGTGAACGAAACCTTCACTGGAAAAGGGCTTCACATCGTACTGCCATTGCCTGACGACTGGCTCGTGAGGAACCTCGAAATCCTTGAGAAAAAACACCATTCCGGTGGTGTGGTGGCACTGTTGAACGTGACCTATGTTGACGATCGAGGAGAGGAGACATCGGAACTGTTCCAGTGTGATACAAAGGTGGATCACAAGTCGAGAAAACAGGTCAGGGAAGTCTCCTCTGATGTTCATCTCAAAGAACATCTTTTACCTATTCGTGAAACGTCAACTTTTCAAAACGAAGCCGAAGCCGGCGGATATCTGGAAGAAGCCTTTTCTCAATTTCTGCTGGACAAAGGGTATTCTCCCGTAGAGCAATCCGGAATGGTAGACATCTGTTTTCAGAGAGGAGAGCAAATATTCTTTCTAAACATATCTATCCGTTGTGATAGCGCAGCGTATGAGAAAGGAAGGCACCTGATTGAGCTTCGCCATGAGCATGGCAGCGAACACGAATATGGCTTAGTGATCCCTGCATTCCAGGATTCCCTGGGCCTTTCATTGCTTCAGCAGGAACGATGGATATCGAAAAATGAGGAGTATCTTTCAACCCACCACATTGGAGTCTACGCAGTGGACAACTTGAACCCGAATCAGATCTATGCTTTTACTGTCTATCCGAAAGCGAAGGACTTCAGAAGGTACTTTATGATCACTGGTGGTCAGTGGACCTCGGTACGCGATCGCTATGTTGCCAGTCGAGGTAAAAAGGGTTCTCTTTAGGTTTATATACCAACAGGTATAACATTACCCGGATCTAAGACTGAGCCAAACGGCAGGCGGTTATTATTATCTAGCCTATCGGGTAGGTTGTAAAATTCCCTGGGGTGGCATAGTGAACACTGGATTCAGGCAAAGGAGGTACGTATATGCAGACATTGGAGAAGATATCCCAATGCATGAAAGATCGACCAGCTGAACTGGGAGTATTGAAAGCACAGGGGAAAAAGATCATCGGCTATTTCCCTGGCGGTTATTTCCCGGAGGAAATGGTATATGCTTGTGACGCGGTGCCAGTAGCGCTTAATCGGGGAGGTGACTGACCTGCCCCCATTTATTGTACCACTCTCAATGTTAGAGCCGG
This sequence comes from uncultured Dehalococcoidia bacterium, assembly GCA_964634125.1. Taxonomy (GTDB): domain Bacteria; phylum Chloroflexota; class Dehalococcoidia; order SZUA-161; family SpSt-899; genus JABMQN01. The sequence goes on along the minus strand of CAZWIP010000107.1, from coordinate 9 downwards.
GATAAAAAC
>CAZWIP010000106.1:0-10475 GCA_964634125.1 uncultured Dehalococcoidia bacterium | reverse complement strand
CGACATTGCGAGGCTCCATCTTGATTATTTTGCCGTACCTTTCATAATCGGGGAACATCTCTTCGAGGTCTGCCTTGATCTCTGCAATTTCCACCTCTGGATTCATGGGGCACAACGTAGACGGAGGCGTAGCTACGAAATATAACAAATGATGTCCCGGAGGAGCCATTTCAGGACATGATTCCGTTATAGCCATGCAAGCAGTAATTCTCCTCATCCCCAGAGGGGTTAGATGCCCGCTGGTCTTACCTTCTGGGGGCCACAAACGCTTCTCGCTACCGACAGCAAACATGGTTACCGGCACAGGTCTCATTTTCACTCTCATATCAGTGAGATACTTGTCGTCATATCCTTCGTAGTCGGCAAGTCGGGACGTCATTTGTGGGCCAACATTGCTTATGATTGCCTTGCAGGATACCTCAATTTCCTCACTACCATCCTTGTTGACCACTACACCGGTAATAGATCCTTTTTTTGTCAGTATCTTTTTGGCCGGACTGCTCAGCCAGATATCACCATTGGTCTTTACTACTTTTGAGAGTTCATCGTAGATTTGGATAGTGCCGAGGGGAGCCACTCCTGTATCGGCCATTCCTCCTACATTTGCCATAAAATAGAAGAATGCCAAAGCCGGAAATTCGTAAGAGCGACCCATACCCATATTGGCTGTGGTCATGTCGAAGAAATTGTGCAGGTCCTGGTTGTCAGTATAGCGGAGGAGCCATTCGCGAACGGTGCCTTTCTCTTTAGATGAACTATCCTTGCTTCGTTGAAAGGCACCCAGTATTTTTTCGCCGGCTATCTCTTTCGCCAGACCTCCCATTATACTCGTGCGATTAACATCTGTCTTGCCCAGGATATCCAGCATAGCTTTAACCCCACGGCTCTCCAGCGAAACCCAGTGGTCCACCCCATGCAATCTGTAGCACAATTCGCTTTTGTTAGGGCGGATATCAAGTTTAGCGCCCACTTCTTTGAATATTTTCGGGACCATTCCCTCGAAGTGAATACCGCAACCCCCCGTCCTCAGTTTGAAACCATCCACTTCCTCTGTGGAAAACCGTCCTCCCATGTGATCCAGTATCTCCACAACCAGGGTTTTATACCCTTCTTTCACCAGCAAAGCAGCGGCACACATTCCCCCAATTCCCGACCCGATTACCACTGCATCATATTTTTCCACCCGCATGTTTTCAACTCCCTGTGTTTCATAAAACTGCCAGCAACCTGACGGAATCTTCCACTCTCGCCGCTGGTGTTTCACTAGTAAAATGTAACTTTGATTGCTTACAATAGCATAAACTGATACATTATGCAACCCTTAGTAAGTACAGGATTACAAAGTATTGACAAAGCAAATGTTTTTATATACAGTGTTAAATTGTAAAATAGTTTGTATTACCGCCCTCAAGTGGCTGAATTAGATTAACTGCCGACAATGTACAAGGAGGGGGCGGTAGAGCACTGTGCAACACACGCATGGAGTTGGAAAGGACTGAGATATGGCAGAGTTTTCACATCTTTTTGAGCCAACAAAAGTAGGAAGCCTTGAGCTGAAGAATAGACTGGTTATGTCTCCCATCGGGACACGCCTTGCCCGAGAAGGTATGGTTACGGAGGCTTTTAAGGAATATTATATCGCCCGTGCTAAAGGTGGGATTGGGCTGATTGTGCTGGAAGCCTGTATGGTTGATACCATTCATGACGGATTTCATCTCTTTGGCCATGACGACAAATATATTCCTAAATTGAAAGAACTGACAGAAGCAGTTCATGCCAACGACGCAAAAATCGGCGTCGAGTTGCACTATCCTGGTTGGCCGCCCGAACCTGATACTTCCAAGCGGTTCATAATGCCCATACCCCCTGCTGAATTCTCGGTAGAGAAAATTCAGGAGCTGGTGGAAAAATTTGCCGAGACAGCCAGAAGGGTACGAGACGCGGGATTTGATATGGTGGAGATCCACTCCAATCACGGATACCTTTTAAGCCAATTTCTATCTCCACGAACTAATCAACGTACAGATGTATACGGAGGCGATGAAACAGGGCGATCACGGTTTCATGTTGAAATTATCCAGGCCATTCGCAAGAAACTGGGCGATGATTTTGTTATCAGTTGCCGCATGAATGGGGCCGACCATATAAAAGGTGGAACTACGATTGAAGAAGCAAAAGCCATTGTTCCCATACTGGAAAAAGCAGGAGTGAACCTTCTAAGTATTACGGCAGGAGCAATCGGTTCATATCCCCTCACTATAGGTCCGTACGATACTCCGCTAGGTTGTTATGCCCATTTGGCTGCGGGTGTGAAAAGTGTAGTCGGCATCCCAGTTGTGGCTTCATGTCGCATTAACAATCCTGATCTTGCTGAAGAGATACTCCGCTCTGAAAAAGCCGACCTAGTTGCTATGGCAAGGGCTCTGGCCGCTGATCCCGAACTGCCAAACAAGGCTCGCAATGGACAATCAGCCCGCATTCGAAAATGCATCGCCTGTAACATCTGTCTTGACACGGACCATGATGGTCATATGACATGCACGGTTAATCCGGCAGTGGGCAGGGAAAAGGAATTTGAAATCAAGCCTGCTGCTCAAACAAAGAAAGTGATGGTCATAGGTGGAGGGCCCGCTGGACTTTCCGCCGCACGGATTGCCGCCGAGAGAGGTCACGAGGTAACCCTGTACGAAGAAACCACTGAACTCGGTGGCCAATGGGCTATTGCGTCCCGTCCTCCACATAAGCAGGATTTCAAGGATCTCATTGACTGGTTCTCAGGAGAATTGGAAACCAATGGAGTGAAGGTGGAACTGGGAAAGACAATCACAGCGGAGGCTATTGACAGTATCAAACCGGATGCTGTCGTAATGGCAACCGGAGCTATTCAGGTAATTCCCCAAATACCCGGTGTTGAAAGTAAAGAAGTAGTCTTTGCATGGGATGTGTTGAAAGGGAAAGCCAGCATTGGCGAAAAAGTGCTTGTCATTGGCGGGGGCGCTACCGGACTCGAAACAGCTGAGTTGCTGGCAGCGCAAGGGAAGAAAGTATCAGTGGTTGAGATGTTGAAATATGTTGGGGGTGATATCGGGGGGACAATTAGGTATCATCTCCAGATGAGACTCAAACAGCATCATGTGGAGCAGTTCAAAAACACAAAGGTCAAGGAAATAGCTGATAGAGGGATAATCGTGGAACGTGAGGGGAATGAGGAAATATGGGAAGGCTTCAACACAGTCATACTGGCATTGGGAGTCAAATCAAGAGATGATTTTGTAACAGACATCCAAACTAAAGTTGATGAAGTGTACGTTATCGGTGATGCTGATGCTCCAAAGAGGGGAGTGGACGCTATTAGGGAAGGTTCTGAAATCGGATTGAATATCTAGAGAGGCATGTCTCCAAGTGAAAATATATGAACTAGATACTCAGGAGATGCGGCTCATCAGAGAGCTGGAAGTGGATGGCAGGAAGAGTAGCGCGGAGCTAGGCCGGATAATTGGTACCAGCAAAGCTACTGCAGGCAGGAAGCTGAAGAGACTTCTCGATGAGCGCATCATCAGCATTGTTGCTGTGGCAAACCCTGTTGCGTTGGGATATAAAGTCATGGCGACGATGGGGATGAAGGTGATGCCCGGTCAGGTGGATGCAGTAGCAGATAAATTGGCATCCTACCAGAATGTACACTGGGTGTTCATTACAGCAGGCCCTTACGACATAATGATCTGGGCGCTATTTCCGGAACCACAGGATCTTTCAAATTTCATAAAGAATGAATTGGGTAATGTCGTCGGTTTGGAAAGCACTGAGACGATCATGAATCTGGAAATTGTGAAATACTCATACAGATACTTGGGCTCTACAGACCGCCTTCCTGAGGAAGAGCTTGCTATAAAGGGTGATTCTCACTTTGAGTTGGATGAACAGGATTTGAATCTCATCAGGGAACTAGAAGCAGATGGCAGAAAGAGCAGTGCTGACCTGGGCCGGATTATTGGAACGAGCAAAGTCACCGCGAGCAGGAAGCTGAAGAGACTTCTGGATGATGGTATTATCACGATTGCTGCTCATATTTTCCCCCCAGTGCTGGGGTATCGCATGATGGCAACAATTGGAATCAATGTGCTTCCTGGCCAAGTAGATGCTGTAGCTCAGACGATACGATCGTTCGAAAATGTACACTGGGTGTTCATTACCACTGGACGTTATGACATTATGGCCTGGGTGCTATTCAAGGAACCGAGGGACTTATCAAGGTTTGTTAAAAATGATCTGGGCAATATCCCAGGATTGAAGGGCACACAAACAATGGTCAATCTTGAATTTACAAAATATTCCTATGCCTATCTCGGAAGCAATGGTAAACAATAACCCAACATTTGAAACAGGCAGATTTCATTTCAAGGTATTTCGGATATGGACTTCACACTAACACCACGCCAGCAAGCGCTCAAAAAAGAGTTTGAAGAGTTCTTCAGTCAAGAAGAACAGAATGCACCGGAGGGATGGTTGGGTGGGAGTGGCGCAAATCTGGAAACTGACGATGGATGGGCGTATCACCTAAGGGTGGGAAAAAAACTGGGTGAGAAGGGATGGCTTTCCCTGGCATGGCCCAAAGAGTATGGTGGATCGGAATTAGGGCATGTGGACCAGGTGGTGTTCAACGAAACAAGAGCCTACTATCGTGTTCCGGGAATCGATCAAGGGCCTTATTTTCTGGCTGCTGCCATCCTTGAGTATGGCAGCGAGGAGATGAAACGGGAGTGGTTACCCAGAATTGCTAATCGTGAAACAACCTGGTGTCAAGGCTTTAGCGAACCCAATGCTGGATCTGATCTGGCTTCACTCACAACAACAGCCACCGAAGATGGCGATGATTTTGTCATCAACGGGCAAAAAATATGGACCAGCGCAGCTCATCGAGCCAATCATATGTTCCTAATAGCACGAACTGATCAGAATGCTAAGAAGCACAAAGGGTTGACCTTTTTTATTACGCCAACTGATCGTCCGGGTTTCACTGCCAGACCAATTTATCATATGAGTGGTAAACACTCGTACAATGAAGTCTTCTTTGACAACTTTCGTATCCCGAAGCGCAATGTTGTTGGCGAAGTGAACAACGGCTGGTACGTTACCATGGCGGGGATGGAATTTGAAAGATCTGGCATATCCTTCATTGCCGAGACAATGCGAGACCTGGATGATATCGTTGAGTTTTGCAAGGAAACAGACCTTGGCAGAAACATCATCTCGCGAAGTCCCACGCTGAAACACAAACTGGCCCAACGGAAAGTGGAAGTGGAAACGGCACGCCAGTTCGCTTACTACATAGCGTGGTTGCAGAGTAAACACGAGCTCATTCCAGCTGAAGCATCAGCAGGCAAGTGCTATGCGGCGCAGCTAATGGTAAGGGTAGCTCACACCGGACTCGAAGTTTTGGGCCTATATGCCACATTGAAGCAAGGATCAAAGTGGGCACAGTTGCGAGGGCGCTTCGAATACATTATTCAACACGGACTTGGACCAAGTTTAGCTGGCGGAACAAATGAGATTCAGAAAAACATCATTGCATGGATGGGCCTCGGTCTACCCAGAGAATAGAACATGACGCATTTGCTTAGCCCTTACCGAGTTCTGGACCTCTCGAACGAATATGGTATGTTCTGCGGCAAATTGCTTGCCGATTTAGGTGCCGAAGTTATAAAGATCGAAAAACCGGGTGGCGATCCCTCTCGCAATTATGGCACTTTTTACAAAGACACACCCGATCCTGAAAAAAACCTGGACTGGTTTGCCTTTAACACGAACAAGAAAAGCATTACCTTGAACATTGAGTCGTCGGAAGGGCAGTCAATACTTAAAAAACTCGTCGAAAAAGTCGATTTCCTGATAGAGTCATTCCCTCCGGGGTACATGGAACAGCTGGGGCTGGGATACTCGGACTTGAACGAGCTCAATCCTCGAATCATCATGGCATCGATAACACCGTTTGGTCAATCTGGTCCATATCGAGAATACAAGGTCTCGGATATCGTAACGCTGGCCCTCTCAGGATTCATGTTTCAGTGTGGAGATCCGGACCGCGCTCCACTTCGAATCAGTGTGGACCAATCCCATATCATGGCAAGTCTTCATGCCACGGCCGGTTCGCTTATTGCCTCTCATCATGCTCAAGCAACTGGCAGGGGTCAACATGTTGACGTATCGGTGTATGAGGCTGCGATATGGTTCCAGTATAGCCTCGTTCCGTTCTGGGATGTAGCTGGTGTACATTTGCATCGTGAGGGTCCGCGAGCAAGTCGCGGCAACGCTTCCTTTCGACTCATCTGGCCCTGCCGTGATGGCTATATCAACTGGAGACTTGTTGCTGGACCGATGGGTAAGACTATGTATGCGCTGGTCGACTGGATGGAAGAAGAAGGAATGGCTGGTGATTTGCGATCGGTCAATTGGACCATGGACATGAACGATGTGACCCAGGAACAAGCAATAGAATGGGAAAAAGGATTTGGATCCTTCTTCATGGCTCACACCAAGACAGAACTTCTTGAGGGAGCGGTGAAGCGGGAAATCATGCTGACTCCTGCCAGCACTATTGAAGATCTGCCGCATAATCCTCAATTAAAGGCAAGAGACTTCTGGGTCGATGTTGAACACCCGGAATTGGGAACCAGCTTGAAATATCCCGGAACACCATTCAAATCAACTCAAAACTTTTCGGACGAAAAACACCGCGCCCCGCTTATCGGTGAACACAACACTGCCATCTACGTTGAGGAACTGGGCATTCCTGAGGATGAGATAGCAGCACTGAAGCAGTCAGGTGTGATCTGAATTAACGATAAAGAGGTATCAAATGAAAGCGATCGATTTACAATGCCAGGTAGTCACAAAATGGGGTCAAATGATCCCCGATGAGCACATTGTTTACCTTGAGAAATACCTGGGCCGGAAGCTAAACTATGATAAAACCGATGAGGAAATGGCTCAATTACTGAGAGACGCTGACGTTAAAGCCATGATCGTTCTTCCCACCATTGATCGCACAGACATCGGAGAGATTCGAGAGATAAACGATAGAGCCTTCGAATTCAAAAAGAACTTCCCCGATGTCATAGTTGGTATATGGGCGTCTATTATCCCTGGATTGGGATGGAAAGGACTCAAAGAACTAGAGCGATGCTTCAAAGACCTTGGCTTTGTAGGGTATTACATGGCAAGCCTTGCTGCCGGCGTTCCTATCAACGACAAGTCATTCTACAACTATTACGACTTGTGCTCAGAAGCTGGTACAGTGGTGCGACTCAACATCGGGCACCTTGCCGCCGGTGCTGGCACTCCCGGAGGCGGAGGATATCGTCTGGCAACTGAGAAGCCCATCCCATACTTCGATGATGTGGCTGCTGACTTTCCAAATCTCACCATGATTTCGGGGCATTGCACATGGCCATGGCACAACGAGATGATATCGGTGATGCTGCACAAAGGGAACGTATTTGCTGAAAACCATGGCTGGGCTCCCAAATACGTGCCTGCCGAGACCAAAAAAGAAATGAACGGACGGTTGCAGGATAAATTCATGTTTGCCTCTGATTACCCGTTTGTTTCATATGAGCGAGTGTTTGCCGAATGGGAAGCTGAGGGGCTCAAACCGGAAGTGCTTGAAAAGATGTATTACAAAAATGCTCAGCGGATATTCGGTCTGGAACTCTAATCATCATGAAAGCAATAGATATCCAGTGTCAGGCATCAACATCGTGGGGATCACTGATCCCTCCTGAGATGATCGCACAACTCGAAAAATATCTGGGCAAAAAGCTTGACACCAGCAAGTCGGATGAAGAAATGGCCCAGCTTCTACGAGATGCTGATGTAAAGGCAATGATCCCTTTGCCGACAATATTCAGTTCGGATATCGGGGAAATAAGGGAAACAAACGATCGAGCGGCACAATTCCAGAAAGATCATTCTGATGTTGTCATTGGGGTGTGGGCTTCGATCAGTCCCAATCTGAGATACAAAGGTCTGAAGGAACTGGAACGATGTATTAATGAACTTGGCTTCATAGGCTATTACATGATGAATATGGACTGGAATCCCAACTTCAATGACATTACGTTTTACAACTACTACGACCTGTGTTGTGATGCGGGAGTACCCGTCAGACTTAAAATTGGGCATCTTGCCGCGGGTGCCGGTGCACCGGGAGGAGGGGGCCATCATCTCGGACGGGAGAAACCCATCCCCTATATTGATGACGTAGCAGCTGATTTTCCGGATCTCACCATCATCTCGGCCGGATGCCCCTGGCCATGGCATGAGGAAATGATTTCGATATTATTGCACAAGGGTAATGTGTATGCGGAGAACCAGGGAACCGCTCCAAAGTATATACCATCAGAAATCAAGAAAGAGATGAACGGTCGACTTCAGAATAAGTTCATGTTTGCTTCGAACTCCCCTCTTTTTGCCCATGATTTCCTTTTCTCGCAATGGGAAGCCAATGGACTTAAACCTGAAGCACTTGAAAAGATGTACTGCAAAAACGCCAAAAAGGTGTTTGGCATTGAATAGCAATCCTTACCTGTAGACCCAGTAAGTAAAGGAGTTCATGACATGAACCAGGAAAAGTGGGAAGGATACCTGAAAGCATTCGCTGAAGACTATGAAAACGCTATTTATACTTATTATACGGAGGACGATGTTTTCGAAACACCAAAGAATAGCTTTTCGGGGACTCAGGCACTGCTTGACTACTTCAATGCAACCCGAAAGGGAATCCGGGAAGTTCTCACGCCTCTCAACGTTTTTGTGAAAGATGGTGGATTAGCTGCCGAATTGAATGCAAAGCTTCAAGCTTATGAAGATGCGCTTAATTTTCCCGAAAGACCTCTCAAGAAAGGGGAATCCATTAGCAAGAGGGTATGTGCATTTTACGATTTTCGTGATGGCAAGATCTGCCGTGTAAAAATCTATCATTCATAGAGGTAGACAGATCGAACAGAAGCATGCGCTGGAAGGACTTAAGGTACTGGACTTCAGTTGGGTGGCTGCAGGACCATATGCCACCAAGTATCTTGCGGAGCACGGTGCCACCGTTATCAAGGTTGAATCCCTGAAGAATCCGGACATCAACAGGGCCTATGTACCCATGGCCGAAGGTATTTCAGGTATCAACCGTTGCGGCATATTCAACTGGTGTAATAATGACAAGTATTCCATCTCTCTTGATCTAAGTCACCCGAAAGGGCCGGAAATAGCTAAGAAACTGGTAGTCTGGGCAGACGTCGTCGTCGAGAATTTCAGGCCTCAGGTAATGGAGAAACGAGGACTGAGCTACGAAGACCTGAAAAAGATTAAAGAAGATATCATTATGGTCAGGGTGAGCAGTCTGGGACAGGAGGGTCCTCACGCCCTCTTGCGAGGATTAGGGCCGTTTTTAATGGGACTGGCTGGATTCACCCCGACGATTGGCTGGCCAGATCGCCCACCGATTGGTCCCACAACGGTACCCTATACGGATCATCTTGGTTCACTATACGCGATTATCACCATTCTAGGAGCCATTGATTATCGTCGTCGAACTGGGGAAGGTCAGTGCATCGATCTTTCTCAGGTCGAGGCCGGGGTAACAACATTGGCATCAGCGATACTGGATTACGAAGTTAATAATAGAGACCTAAAGCTAGTCGGCAATCATCACCCGTGGGCTTGTCCCCACGGTGCCTTTCGCTGCCAGGGAGATGACCGATGGTGTGCTATCGCTGTATTCTCCGACGAAGAATGGCACAATCTATGCCGAGCGATGCAAAATCCAGATTGGAGTGCCAATCCAAAATGGGCCACCATTCAAAGCAGAAAAGAAAATGAGGATGAGTTGGAAACACTCATAGGGAAATGGACCATACAGCATTCACCCCAGAAAGTCATGGGTATTTTGCAGAGATCAGGTGTACGATCTGGTATTGTACAGAATGCAGAGGAATTGGTCGGGGACCCCCAACTTGAACACCGCCACCATTTCAGATCGGTTGTGCATCCTGAAGTGGGGCAACATCTTGTGGAAGCCCCAGCATTTCTTCTTTCAGATACACCAGCAGAGCTTAAAATGTCAGCACCTTGCATGGGCGAACACAACGAATATGTCTGTACTGAAATTCTTGGCATGTCTGATGAAGAATTTCTGGAACTGGTCGTCTCCGGAGTATTGGAATAGCTTTTCAGTGTACCCCAATTCACCAAAGGAGTGTGTTATATGAATAGAGATGAAATGCAGGAGTACTTTAAATTATATACAGAAGACTTCGAAAAGGCAGTTGACCTCTACTATGCTGAGGACATCGTTTTTGAAAATCCGGACAATATTTTCAACGGAAGGCAGGCCATCCTTGATCATTTCAGAGTGGTCAGGGATGGAATTAAGGAGATATTCACACCGCTCAACATAGTAATAGAAAATGATAGGATCGCTGCCG
>CAZWIP010000105.1:0-10678 GCA_964634125.1 uncultured Dehalococcoidia bacterium | reverse complement strand
ACATGTCAATGAATTCTAGCAACGTGACCTACCAGATGCTCTTTACGTTCTGTTCTCAGACATCGACTGTATCCTCTTTATGGTTTGTTCTGCAATTTCAAGCTCTTCATTGGTAGGGATGACAAGAATCTTTACCAGGCTGTTCTCGCTATGAATCTCGATTGTTGTTTCCGATTTTGCAGAGTTTTTCCTCTCATCCAGCTCAATACCCAGGTGGGTTAGTCTCCGGCATGCGCTGGCGCGGACAGTAGCTGCGTTCTCACCGATTCCTCCGGTGAAGATCAGGGCATCTAACTGACCTAAAACGGCATAATAGGCACCAATATACTTTCTGATACGGTAGCAGTACAAGTCGATGGCCAGCCTGGCTTGCTCGTCGCCCGCTTCTGCAAGACGCATGATTTCACGCATATCATTGACTCCGCAAATGCCTTTCAACCCACTTTTTATGTTTAGAAGAGATTCCACCTCATCTACTGATTTGCCGGTCTGTCTTTCAAGATACAAGATAACCGCTGGATCAATATCCCCACTGCGGGTTCCCATGACCAATCCCTCCAGCGGTGTCATACCCATTGATGTATCGATACTTTTGCCTTTTTCAATCGCAGTAACACTTGCTCCGTTGCCTAAATGGAGCGTAATCAGGTTTAAAGATTCGATTGGCCTATTCAGAAAACTTGCAGCCTGTTTAGACACATAATAATGTGATGTGCCATGAAATCCGTACCTGCGGATGCGATGATGCTCATATAGCTCTTGAGGTAGCGCATATCGAAACGCATGAACTGGAATTGACTGATGAAAGGCGGTGTCGAACACGGCAACCTGAGGAACTTCAGGCGCTTGCTTGAAGGCCACTTCAATGCCAAGAAGGTTAGCAGGATTATGCAGAGGGGCCAGAGGGATCAGTTGACGAATGGCATCAATCACCTTCTCATCGATCAGCGTTGGTTCTCTAAATGCTTCTCCCCCATGGACTACGCGATGTCCGATGCCGAATAACTCATTGGTATTCTCCAGTGCCGCTGACTCCCTGAGAACCGTCCCGATCAATTGAAAACCTTCCTGATGGCTTACAACCGGTTCCGTTTGAATGGTTTTCCCCATATCACCCTTGGAATCACGGGTGTGATGGGTGAGGCAGCTATCAGTCTCCCCGATTTGTTCCAGCAAACCGGAGGCCAGCACCGTCCGATCGGCCATGTTGAAGAGCTGATATTTGATGGATGAACTTCCGCAGTTGATGACCAGGACTTTCATGAATTTTCTCCTGTGCGATAAAAGAGGGGGCACTCGTTAAGAGACCCTGGTGAAAACATTGCACCATAATATACTCCTTTTTGGAGGATAAGACTTTGCACTATATTATGGTTTGAGCGTTTTTTTCTGCATCGCATTTTGCTATCGTATACGTCCATGATATTGGATTCCGCCATATTTGTTAATGAGTAGGTAATCTTCAGACAGCATCATTAGTTTTTCAGAGTATTAATAGCCCGACGGACATAGACACAAAGGACAAAATGGTGGAGAGTACAATGGAGGCCGAAGCTAGTTCCGTATCGCTATGGAGTTGAGAAGAAAGGACATATATTGTTGCCGACGCCGGCAAGGTAAAGAATACTATTCCTACTTCAAAGGGGACTCCTGTCACATTAAACACCTTAAGAAATATGTAACCGATTATAGGGAGTAACAGTAATTTGGTTATTGAGGCAACCAACGACAGGGAAAAATTTCCTTTAAGGCTTTTGAATGTCAATGCTCCTCCTACTGAGATTAGTGCAAGCGGCAGTGCCATCGAAGCAGAGAGGCTGAAAGCGTTTTCCAAAAATGTGGGGAAAGTATCTATCGACCTTGAATACACTATGCCAGCAATACATGCAATGATAAGAGGGTTTGATATGATTGACTTTGCTGCAAACTGGCTCCTCTCCCAGAATGAATAACGTCTGCCTGAATACCAAATTAGAGTAGAAACGGCCAGAACATTGATAAATGGAATGACACACCCTATCAGGATGGCAAAATGTTTAATGCCCTCATCTCCCAAAGCATTGAAGACGATAGCCATTCCGATGTAGGTATTGAACCTGTAACAACTTTGAGAAAACGATCCGGCTTTGTAATTAGATACTTTAAAAACCTTTATTCCTGCTGCACTTATCAGGTAAATGACGGCTATGGAAGCGAGAGCACTTATGCACAAGTCCCAATTAACGGAGTCATCTATTGGAGCCCCTCCAATTTTCCAAAACAATAGCACCGGGAAAAAGATGAAATAGACGAGCCTGTCAGATGTCTTGAAAAATGTTTCATCTGCCAGTTTATAACGTTTCAGCAGATTACCCAGCAGGATCAGGCCAAAAACAGGAAATAGACTGGAAAGTACCATTTTTACTTAGTGAAATCTATTAACGCTCAGTTGAGGCTACGGTGAACTGCACACTTTATTTCTGAGCATAAACATCGCCCACTTCCAGGGCTTTGTCCATAATGGCGACACCTTCGTCGATTTCATCTTTGGAAATGATCAACGGTGGCGCCATAGCGATGACATTGACCGGGTTGGCAGCCATGGCCATCATCCCCAATTCCCCGAGTTTTTTAGCGATCTCAAGTTTGGGATTCATCCCTGAACGAATTTTGGCGTCTACCGGAGTCAGAGGCTCCTTGGTCTTTTTGTCCTTCACCAATTCCAGCCCCACAAATAGTCCCAAACCCCGAACATCTCCCACACAAGCATGTTTCTCTTTCAACTCCATAGCCTTTTCCAGGAGATATTCACCCAGGTTAGCGGAATCCTCGATCAGGTTATCCTCCTGATAGATGGGAATGACAGCCAGGGCTGTGGCACATCCCAGTGCGTGGCCAGCGTATGTGGCGCCATGGCTGAAGAACTGCTCTTTGAATCGGTTGCCGATATGCTCCCGCACGATAGTGGCGCCCAAGGGAAAATAACCGCAGGTCATTCCTTTGGCCATTGTCATTATATCCGGCACTACATCCCAGTGGTCCATGGCAAACCATTTTCCGGTACGGCCAAAACCGGTCATCACTTCATCCGCGATCATCAGGACCCCCCATTTATCGCATATTGTGCGAAGCTCGGGAAAATATTCAGGAGGCGGGACGATAATACCATTCGCGCCAGTCACGGGTTCAAAGATGATACCGGCCACCTTTTCACCGCCACCCTCCAATTCGATTACCTCTTCGATGTATTTGACACACTGCAGATCACAGCCCGGATAGGTCAAGCCGAACATACAACGATAACAGTAGGGTTGCGGCACGCGAATAATATCCGTTCCCCCCAATACCTGGGCCCAACTCCGGGAGTCACCGGCCGATAGCGTCATGGAGGCCGTTGTCCCGCCGTGGTAAGTCCTGAAGCGGGTAATGATTTTGCGACGACCGGTGTATTGGTGACATATCTTTACCGCCGCCTCGTTGGCTTCAGTGCCACCTAAAGACACAAAGGAACGCGAGAGGTCTCCCGGTGTTACTTCAGCCAGCATTTTGGTCAATAGAGCCCGAGGTTTGGTGGACATGCTGGGGGCAAAAGAGGTCAGGGTCCGGGCCTGCTTGCAGATGGCTTCAATTACTCGTGAGTCCTGATGCCCGATGCTGTGGCTGACAAAACAGGAGCTGAAATCCAGCCACTCTCTCCTGTCCTCGGTGGTGAACCGTACCCCCCTGGCAGAAACCACTCGTGGTGGCGACTGAGCCGGTTGATATGACCAAGACTGGAAATTATTTTCCACCTCATAGCGGTCCAGATCCTCTTTGCTTGAGGCAATATTTTTCAGATCTATCATTTTTACACCCAGTATTTATCTCTCCACCTGAGACGAATGGCAAACAACTGCCCTGCTCGGTGTGAAGCGTCGATGGATTAAAGGAGAACAGGTAAAACTGCTCTCCCCGGTAACTATTTGGTTGCCGAGTTACTTGGCGTTCAGGTGAGCGTATTTCTCCAAGTGACGCACAGGCATTTGGAGGGCGTCCCTGCGGAAAGGCTCAGCCAGCACTTCCTCACCTCCCTGAAGGATGGCATTAATCACACAAGGTTTTCCAGAGGCGATAGCTTTCTTCATGACATCTCCGACCTGGTCGGGGTGATCAACCTTGAAGCCCAGAGCGCCCATGTCTTCGGCAACCTTGGCGTAGTCGGGGTTTTCCCGAAGATTGGCGCCCACGAAGCGATTGTCATAATAGTCGATCTGATTCTTTTTCTCCGCACCCCATTCAAAATTGTTGGCCACAATGACGATGACCGGGATGTTTTCCCTTACGGCTGTCATGACTTCCGCGAGGCCGCCGATGCCGTAGGCGCCATCACCCTGGAAAGCAATGACCGGCACGTCCGGCTTTCCGATCTTACAGCCCAGGGCCGCGCCGTAAGCAAATCCGCAGTTGCCCCATGTCAGGGCGGAAATATGCTGACGGATCCCCTCAAACCTCAGATAGGCGTTAATCATAGAAGAGTTGTTGCCGATGTCCGTGGCAACAATGGTGTCCTTTGGCAGGACACGGGTCCACTCCCGGTGAAAGCGGCGTGGATGCATGGGCTGCGACTGTGAACTGGAACTCCACTCGGCCAGTTCGTTGTCCCAGATTTCTTTTTCCTTCTGGATGTCCGCTAGCCGCCCGGTGTTCTTTTCAATGTTCGGGACAAGCTCCTTGATCCTTTTCACCAACAGTTCAGTGAACTCTTTAACGTCACCGCAACTGTAGACATCGGCCTTTTTGGAAAGACCCAGGACGTCAATATTGACATCACACTGGATCAGCCTGGCATCTTCTGGCCAGTAAGCTATACCGTACTGGGGAAGCGTACCGAAAGGCCCGAGCCGTGTGCCCAGGGCTATTATCACATCGGCCTTTTTGATGGTGCGCATGGCTGCCTTTGAACCACAGTAGCCGATCGGGCCGCATGCTAGCTCGTGGTTGGCAGGAAAGGTGTCGTTGTGCAGATAGCTGTTGACAACCGGAGCCGTGATGTACTCGGCCAGGGATGTGACCTCCGCAACAGCGTCGGCCTGGGATACGCCGCCTCCGGATACGATCACGGGATATTTGGATTCAACAATGAGCTTGGCAGCCGCTTCCAGGTCTTGAAATGATCCCGCACCGCGTTTGATTACCGGTGTTTCATAGATTTCGTCCATGCATTCGCCGTAAAAGAAATCGCGGGGAATATTCAACTGCGTCGGGCCATTCAAATTCTTAGCCATGTAAAAAGCACGCCGGGCCAGTTCACCCATGCGTTGAGGCTGGTTGACCCTGACCTGGTAGACGGTCTGTTTCTCAAACATCGGCATCTGGTCCAGCTCCTGGAACCCTCCAGTACCGATACCCATTGAGCCGGTTTCGGGTGTAATTGCGACCACCGGTGAGTGAGCCCAGTAGGCGGCCACCAGTGCAGAAACGAAGTTGGCCGCGCCAGGTCCATTTTGACCGATACAGACCTGGGGTTTACCGGTTACGCGGGCCAGACCATCAGCCGCATGGGTGGCGGCCTGCTCGTGGGCTACGGGGATAAAACGGATACCCGCATCTGGAAACAGGTCAAGGGCATCCATGTATGCGGAACCAACAATACCGAAAACATATTGTACCCCCTCGGCGACCATTGTTTCGACCAGGGCTTCACTTGGGGTCATCTTCACTTTATTCATGGTTTTTCTCCTTAGCTATGCTTTCTTCAATATGAAGTCGAATACTACACCTTTTCGAAAACCGTTTCCCCCCCAACCACCGTACCGAGCACTTCAATATCTTTAATTTTTTTATGCTCGACATCAAGGGGGCTTTCGGAGAGGATGACGAAATCGGCCAGCTTCCCGGCTTCTATTGACCCTTTTATATCTTCCTCGAAACTGCAGTATGCCGCATAGGTGGTATAGGCTTTTAACGCTTCAAGGGGGGAGATCCTTTCATCAGACCCAAGCACCATCCCTTCACGGGTAATCCGGTTCACGGCACAATGCATTGAAAACAGAGGCTCTATAGGCGTTACTGGCAGATCTGAGTGGAGAGTAAATATCAGTCCCTCCTTGAGTGAGGAGGCCAGGGGACTTATTCGAGAAGCCCGCTCAGGTCCGAGAAACATGGAATAATGTCGGTCACCCCAATAATAGGTATGATTTACGAAATAACTTGGGACAATACCAAGCCGTTTCATTCGGACAATATGATCCATAGAGGCTGTCTGGCAGTGTATTATCATGTGACGGTGATCCTGTCCGGGAAAGGCCTTTTGCGCTTTTTCCACGGCCATGATGATCGATTCAATGGCAGCACTTCCGTTTCCATGGACTGCAATTTGAATTCCGGCCCGATGATATTTTTGAACAAGCTCATCCAACCTCTCCTGGGACATGATCAAATCACCTTTTTCATCGGGATTGTCATGGTAAGGCTCCTGGAGAGCTGCTGTGCGTGCCTGGATCGATCCGTCCTGAAGGAGCTTGACACTTCCAAGCTTTACATATTCAGAACCGAATCCCGTTCCCAGTCCGATCTTGTGAAGCTCTTCATAAAGAAATTCCAATATGGTTGCGTAGACCCTCAAATTCAGGTTGCCTTCTGCTTCCATCTCCCGGTAGGCTTTAAGATACTGGGCTGATGCAATCCCTCCGTCGTGGATGCTGGTGACACCTGCCTGGTGAACATAGGCGATTGCGGCCTGTAGCAGTTCTTTTGTTTGCGAGTCGCTCTGTTCGGGAAAAAAGTTTGATCCAACCATCATCATGGCCGACATCTCTTTCAGTAAACCGGTTGGTATTCCGTTCTCATCTTTATGAATCTCCCCGCCTTCCGGCTGGGATGTCTCAGGCCCCAATCCGGATAGTTCCATAGCTTTTGAGTTCACATAAGCCAGGTGTCCGGTGACATGCATCACCATGACAGGATTCTCAGGAGAGACTTCGTCCAGGTCATACCGGGTCAGATGCCGATTCTCTGCGATCATGGTGTCATCATAACCATATCCCCGGATCCACTCTCCGGGTCCGGCAATTTCCGCTTTTTCCTGTATGCGGGATTTCACGTCTTCAATAGTCATATTCCGCTGGGAGGTGCAATCCGCCCACTGGGTCAAAATGCTGAACCAGGACAGGTGGTTATGGGTCTCGATGAATCCCGGGATCACGGTTTTCCCATGAAGATCGATCACTCGTGTGCTGTCATCAGCATATTTCCTCACTTCATCATCAGAACCAACAGCACAGAAACGATCCCCTATAATCCCGAATGCGCTCGCCTCAGTGGCATCAGGATTCATGGTGACGACTTTTCCGTTTACCAATATCTTCTTTACATTCATCTAATTTTCACCATACACTGAAGAGCGCTATTCTCAATTTAGGTGAATTATCCGCGCAGTCGATAAGCCTTATTTAAATCAGCTTTCAAATCTGGAATAATTATCCCGGAGGGGTACAATATTCCTCTCCGGGACAGCCTATCGACGCGATCTGATACAGAAGAGGGCCCATCACACCAGCCGATTGGGTTTCGATTTCTAATATCGCTTCCAATCGGCCATTTCATCTCGCCTCTCGTACTATGGTTTTTCGAAAAGCCGGAATGTACCCAGAGGCTCTGCGTGTGTAGCGTATTCCAGCTCGAGGTAATTCATAGCAGCAGGTTCCCAGTTTGCCACTCTGTCCCCCTTGGCCCACAGGCTGTCCATTAGCAGCAGGGGCACGAACGCGTATTCATCATAAAGGTACTGAGCTATCCGTGCCGTTAAGGTCTCTTGTTCCTGCGGGTTGGACGCTGCCAGATACTCCTCCACCATTGCATCACATTCAGCGCTTTCATACATGGGGAAGGTGGAGCCTTTGCTGTATGTCATGGTGTCATGCCCCCTGACATAGTGAGGTTCATTACTCGCCTCGAGCATAAATGGGGCAACCACGCCGTTGGTCTTACGATTAACGATATCCCCATAAACTGCCATTATGTTCATGGACTCTATCTCAAGGTCAATGCCCAGGTTCTCTTCCCAGTATGCCGCCACTACTATCATTGCATCTGTCGGGTCGGCCCTGGCAGCGAAATTGAAAATCCACATCTTCGCGTCAAAGCCATCGGGATATCCCGCCTCGGCCATTAGTTGCCTGGCCCGATCGAGATCATAAGGATACGGCTCCCGGGCCTCACCGAAGGGCATATAATTGAAGTCCGGGGTCGGTATTGCCATTCCATGGTAGAGCAGCTCGGCTATTTCCTCCCGGTTAATAGCCAGATTCATGGCCTCCCGCACTCTGATGTCCAGCCAGGGCAGGTCGGGATCATAAGTCTCCACCGATGGAAGCCATTGCCCCATCAATGCCAGGCTCAAGGTTTCGACATTGGGAACGGTTACGATATCAAATCCGTCTCCCTGCAGGCTAACCGCCTGGTCCGACGTGATTTGAATGATATCGGCTTCGCCTGTCTTGAGCATGGCCACCCGCGTCATCAATTCGGGGACTTCCCTGAATATCAGGTTTTCGAACTCCGGCACCACTCGCCAGTGGTCTTCGATGGCTTCCATCACCAGCTTGTCCCCCAAAGTGAATTCATCGAGCTGGTAGGGCCCGGAAAAGATCGGGTGCTTATTGCCCTCGGCAATACCCACCTCGTCATAGTATCCTTTGGAAACAATCCCCAGGGACGTTTGATTGTTGACGCACATGAAATGCAGTATCTCTTCTCCCTGTGGTCTGGTGAAGTATATGGTAAGCTCATAGGGACCTGAGGTTTCTATTCGGTCGATCAACGGCCCCAGATTTGCTTTTGCCACCTGCCACCTTGACAGTTTGGGATGCACCGCCGTCTCAATGGTGAACTTCACGTCCTCGGAAGTCAACTCGCCCCAGCCGTCGTGGAACTGCACGCCCTGCCTCAGCTTGAAAGTGATGCTCTTTTTGTCCGGCGCAATCTCCCATTCCTCCGCCAGACAGGGAACATATCCGGACTCATCATGCTTCTCCAGGAGCAGGTAGTCTGCCATATGTGTCCAGACTGTCCTGGTAGTGGTTGCACCCCGTGTAAAAGGCCCCAGTTCGAAGTCACTGGCCACCTGTGTTGTGGCAACCGTTAGGGTTCCCTCAGGTTTCGCTATCGGTTGCGTCGTGGGGGCAGGCGTTCCCTCAGGTTTCGCTATCGGTTGCGTCGTGGGGGCAGGCGTTTCCTCGTCATCGCCACCGCCGCCGCAGGCAGCCAGCAGGGGTAGCGCCACCAGTGCAGCCACCAGAACGATGAAACAGATTGTTGTTGACCATTTCATTCAATAACCCTCCATTTTTTAGTATCGTGATGTGTCATCGTAACATGCCGCGTCTCAATTGTCAACCAAAAATAAGTATCTATATACAAACTGACCAGCATATATGATAATTGCTGACCGATATGGTTGTATAACTTAGCGTGAAGGTATATTATGATTGACAAATCCCGGCCGCTGAGTTAGACTCCGCTCCAGAGGTGCTGAAGCAATATGGTCGAAAATATAGATGTTCAATTGAACGAAATTGACACTCTGCTTCTCCAGGAATTATCGGTGGATGGCAGACAGCGGGTCACGGACCTGGCCCGGAAGTTCGGCGTCAGCCGGGCGTACGTAGCTCGGAGATTGCATCGACTTCTGGATCGAGAGATCACCAGCATTGTTGCCTACACTGATCCTTTGGCGCTTGGATACCGAATGCGCGTCATTATTGGCTTGAGTGTTGCACTCGCCCAATTGCATGAGGCGGCCAACAAGCTGAGTGCCCTGCCCAGTGTTCAGGTTGTTCTCATTGCCGCTGGTGCCTACGATATCGTGATAACGGCAGTCATTCGGGATTTGGCTGACCTGTCTGAGTTCATGACCAGAGAGCTGGGACGCATCCAGGGTATTGTTTACACCGAGGTATGGTTTATCACCGAATCGAAGAAGCTGTCCTATGCGTACGCGGGGCGTCCCGGGACTGGCCCTGTGGAAGGGGAGCCAGGGGCTGCTTCAGACAAAGGCTCAGCGGTTGATAACCCATCTCTGGATATCGATGACCTTGACCTGGCGATCCTCAGAGAGATGGAGATCGATGGACGGCAGTCGATATCCAGTCTGGCAGCCAAGCTGGCGACAAGCCGCACCGTGATCAGGATGAGGCTTCAGCGTCTGATCGATAATCAGATCACCCGAATAGTAGGTTTCACCCACCCTGCCCTTTTGGGCTACCGAAGTCAAGCCATGATAGGGATCAAGGCCTTGCCGGACCAGATTGCTACCGTAGTAGACAGACTCGTCGAGCTACCCGAGACATTCTGGGTGGCTACGGTGGCTGGACGCTACGACGTTATTATCTGGGTGATGTTTCATAGATCCACCGAGCTTTCCCACTTTCTGAGCGGGCGACTCGGCCCGATCACGGGAATCACTTCAACAGAGACAATGATCGGGCTAGAAACCACTAAGATTGGCTTTACAAATTTGGCATCCTGGACCGTGGTATCCTCCTCAATGCCAGATGCCCGGCCATCGAGTCGGCACCATACGGGGTAGTCCGGCTCGACACGTTCTCCGATAGCCTGCATGATTTCAAGGAGGAGCCTCGCCCGATTAGCCCGATTATCGAGATTCCCTCCGCGGGCATTCTGGCGTTTGTTTGCCCCGGGAGTCAGCAACTTGTCTAAC
>CAZWIP010000104.1:0-10887 GCA_964634125.1 uncultured Dehalococcoidia bacterium | reverse complement strand
CTATAGTTGTTGAAAATCTGGCCTGAAAGTGGCCTATAGTTCTTGATTATTGACAAAATTACCGAATTGCCATTGACTCACCTGGAAAATGTCTGATAAAATAGTAATGCTTGGAAATCGACCCATAAAAGGCGGTTAGTCAAGCGGTTTAAAAACTTAGACTGAAAAACTGAATATAGATAGCTGCTTGGATCAGAAAATGACCGGGACTGCGCTTTGAGAGAAATGAAAGCCTTCTCGGTATTTAACGAGAAGGCTTTTTCAGTTTAAGAAACGTAGAAGTAGAATTGCAGAAACCAGTCCAGAGGAGGAGCTGAGATGGTAAAACTGGGATTCATCGGAGCAGGAGTTGTAGGTACAGCACTGGCCGTTCGACTTCAAGAGAAAGGGTACCCTGTTGTCGCAGTAGCCAGCCGGAGTAAAAAATCGGCGGAAAAACTGGCTGATGCAGTTATGGGATGCCGAGCCTATGACAGTAAGCAGGAAGTGGTTGATGCTGCGGACATTGTGTTTGTAACCACACCTGATGACGAGGTTCAAGGAGTTATCAGCGAACTGTCATGGAGTAAAGGGAAGAGCGTAATCCATTGCAGCGGTGTGGATTCTCTAGACGTGCTGCAAAAAGCCAAAGACGACGGTGCTCAAGTTGGCGGCTTTCATCCCCTCCAAACCTTCGCGAGCGTAACTCACGCAATCAATAATCTCCCCGGTTCCACGTTTGCGATAGAAGCAGAAGAACCCCTATCGGATATCCTCAAACAAATGGCTCAATCATTAGAAGGCGAATTCGTTATGCTTGGATTGGGTGACAAAGCACTTTATCATGCAGCGGCAGTGGTTGCGTGTAATTACACAGTGACGTTAATGAAGATGGCTACAGATATGTGGAAGACCTTTGGCGTATCAACCGAAGACGCAACCAAGGCACTTCTGCCGCTTCTGCGTGGAACGATTAACAATATTGAGAACGTCGGGTTACCGGATTGCCTCACTGGTCCGATTGCTCGTGGAGATATTGGAACTGTTCTTAAACATCTTGATGCCATGGAAGAAAAGGCCCCTGAGATAGCTGATACATACCGCGAGATGGGGCTACAGACCATACCAATAGCTTTGAACAAAGGGAAGATCGACTTGGCGAGAGCTGAGGAGCTTCGTTTGTTGTTAAGGAAATCTGAAACCAATGCATATGTGGAGGTCTTATAGTCATGCGAATGATGATGAAGGGTAAGATTCACAGGGCACGCGTTACGGAAGCAGACATTGAGTATGAGGGAAGCATAACCATCGATACAGCCCTGATGGAAGCGGCGGACATTCTGCCGTATGAGAAAGTCCATGTGCTGGATGTAACCAACGGTGCTCGTCTGGAAACCTATGCTATCGAGGGAGGTCCGGGCGAGATTTGCATAAACGGTGCTGCGGCTCGGATGGTTACCAAGGGTGACACGGTCATTATTTTGGCTTATGAGTGGGTTCAGGAAGAACAGGCCCGAGGTTACCATCCCAGGAAAATTTTTGTCAATTCGCGCAACGAGATAGTCACTGAAGATCTGTGCGTGGCAGTTAACTAGATAGTTCCCAAAAGCAAGTATCAGGCTGTTACTCTACCTTTCGAAAAATAGGAGGGGGACATGCGCATAACCATCGGAAAATTGATGGAAATGAAGCAACAAGGAGAGAAAATCTCCATGTTGACGGCCTACGATTACTCCACTGCAAGGCTTGTCGACGAGGCTGGAATTCCATTGATTCTGGTAGGAGATAGCCTGGGGATGGTAATGCTGGGATACGATTCGACTATCCCGGTTACCATCGATGAAATGATTCATCATACGAAGGCTGTTTCCAGAGGTGCAAAGAATGCTCTTGTTGTAGGTGATATGCCCTTCATGACCTACCATACCTCCGTTGAAGAAGCCCTTCGTAATGCCGGCCGATTCCTTCAGGAAGGCGGTTGTCAGACAGTTAAGCTCGAGGGTGGTGAGGTGGTTGCAGAGAAAGTCAGCCGTATTGTTGGTGCAGGGATTCCAGTGATGGGCCACTTGGGTTACACTCCACAGTCAACTCATCAACTGGGTGGCCCGAAAGCAGTCGGGAAGAGTGCAGAGGCAGCGGCACAGCTTATTAAAGATGCCAAAATCCTTGAGGAGGCCGGTGCTTTCTCAATCGTGTTGGAACTGGTTCCGGCCCCATTAGCAAAGCTTATTACAGAGAAGGTTAGTGTTCCCATAATTGGTATTGGCGCGGGAAAAGATTGCGATGGGCAGGTACAGGTAATTAATGATCTTCTGGGATTAATATCCGATTTTGTTCCAAAACATGCCAAACAATATGCCAGACTATGCGATACGATTAGATCTGCAATTACTGAGTACATAACTGAAGTGCAGGCGGGAACCTTCCCGACCGCAGAACACAGCCCTACGATGGATGAAAGTATCCTGAATGATCTTAAATAGGGCTGTCCCCCATGTTTCCACTACTTGTTTTCCCCCTGTTGCATAACTGTTAGTGTGATATAATGTATGTGTAGTAAATTGGGTGGAATATATCTGAAAAAACAAAATAATCCCATTGCTTGGGGATAATAGTAAAATGAACCTGTTTAGAAACAAATTCTTTATATTGATTGGTGTAGTGGCAGTTCTTGCCATATTTTTCACATCGTTTTCGACCGGAGGGGGTGGAGCGGAAGAGATATCGTTTAGTGATCTGGTGACCAAAATCAAAGATGGTGCTGTACAAAAAATTGAAGTAAAGGCCGAGAAAATTTACGCTACCGATTTGGGGAATGAAACAGAATACAAGTCCAGAATTGGAGAGAATACAGATATATACCAAGTGTTTGCAGAAGAAGGTATTACTTGGAATGGCAAAGATGCAGATGTAGAAGTGACCCAAAAAAGCAGCGAAAGCGGGTTTAATAGCACATGGACCATGCTACTGATCAATTTCTTACCTTTAATTCTCTTCGGAGGATTACTTATATTCCTGATGCGTCGGGCGCAATCAGGTCCGAATCAGGCTATGGGATTTGCCAAGAGCAAGGCTAAGATGTTTGCTGGTAACCAGACGATAGTCACCTTTGCTGATGTCGCTGGTGTTGAGGAATCCAAAGAGGAATTACAGGAGATTGTGGAGTTCCTGCAGCACTCCGAGAAATTCCTGGCTATGGGAGCGCGAATTCCAAAAGGAGTGCTTCTGGTTGGTCCCCCAGGAACGGGCAAAACATTGCTCAGTCGTGCTGTTGCCGGTGAGGCTGGCGTACCGTTTTTCTCCATAAGCGGTAGTGAGTTCGTGGAGATGTTTGTTGGCGTGGGTGCCGCACGTGTAAGAGATCTCTTTGACCAGGCAAAAAGAAATGCGCCGTGCATAGTTTTTGTCGATGAAATTGATGCGGTTGGACGGCATCGTGGGGCTGGGCTTGGTGGTGGGCACGATGAGAGGGAACAAACGCTTAATCAGATTCTGTCTGAGATGGATGGATTCGAGACTAATGCTAATGTAATAGTCCTTGCTGCAACCAACAGGCCTGACGTTCTCGATCCTGCGCTTCTTCGACCCGGTCGATTTGATCGGCGAGTCGTTCTTGATCTCCCTGATATAAATGGGCGCAAAGCGATTCTTGAGGTACATTCGAAGGGTAAACCTCTGAGTGCGAAGGCTGATCTGGAAGTTGTTGCCAAGGAGACCCCAGGCTTTAGCGGAGCCGACCTTTCCAATCTGGTGAACGAGGCTGCTATCCTGGCCACTCGAAGAGACAAAAAGGAAATTGAACTCGGCGAGTTCGAGGAGTCTATTGATCGTGTTATTGCAGGCCCAGAGAGGAAGAGCCGGGTGATGACAGCCGAAGATAAGAAAATCACCGCGTACCACGAGGCTGGCCATGCTCTAGTTGCTCGCAGCTTGCCAAATGCTGATCAGGTACACAAGATTTCGATAGTAGCACGAGGTATGATGTTGGGTTATACGCGGCAATTGCCAGCCGAAGATCGATATACTACGTCGCGATCTCAGTTCAATGATAGGCTAGCTACATTGCTTGGTGGACATGTGGCAGAGGAAGTGATATTTAGCGATACGACCACTGGAGCAAGCAATGACCTGGAGCGTGCGACACAGATAGCCAGAACCATGATCATGCGTTATGGGATGAGTAACAGGTCCAAGTACGAAGAGGTACCAATCAGTACAGTGCTGGAAGAGGCTCGCGCGGGGAATGTCGAATATTTCGAAGTGTATGGCAATGACCTTTTATTGAAACTGAAAGATGGTCGCATTTTTCAATCAAGAAAAGAAGATAGCCCGAGCCTGGTTGATCTGCTACACGATAATGATATAGATACAGAAAAGCTAGGCATCAAAGTGTATGTCAAGGACTATAGGAGCTTGGGAAGTTTGGGACTCCGGGTTTATGGGAAGAGAGAAGAAATGGTCTTCCTTGGGAGAGAAATCTCGGAACAGCGCGACTATGGTGACAAAATAGCCGACGCGATTGACCAGGAAGTTCATGGTCTGATCGAACAGGCGTACAATCAGGCGAAGGATATACTCACGGAAAACAGGGCCAAGCTCGTTCATATCGCCGAACAGTTAATGGAGAATGAAACCATCGAGGGCGAGACCCTTGCGGCTCTCTTTGATTCAGAGGTGCCTGTATCAGAGAAAAAAACTGAAAAAACAGTAATCCCAGTAACTAGTTCTGAAATCACTGAGAATCAACCCCAAAAAACAAAGAATAAAAAACTCCCGGGTGATTCACCTCCAAAACCTTTGCAAGCGTAGCTATTGATGGTTCAGTCTGCGATTAGACTGTTATGGTCCTATTTCCCAATGCAGAACTGGCTGAAAATAGTCTCCAACAGGTCCTCTGTAACCGTTTCCCCGGTGATCTCGCCCAATGTGTTTAGTGCTGCGGTGAGGTCAATGGTAGCGAAATCGTCCGGTATGTTAGCCTCAAGACTTGCCTGAACTTCAGACAGATGACTAGCTGCTCTCTCCAGAAGTTCTTTATGTCGAAGATTAGTTACTAAGAAAGCATCAGAAGAAGTGACTTTTCCGCCCAGTGCAATATCAACCATTTTAGATTCAAACTCGTCAATGCCATCACCGGTTAAGGCGGACGTGTGAACAATGGGCAACTGCAGATCATCGAGATTTGCAATGGAAGAAAGGTCTGATTTGTTGGCAGCTACAAGAACAGTTTTCCCTTTCAGGAGATAAATAATCTCCATATCCTCTTCGTTGAGCGGTTCGCTCATATCCACGACTAGGAGTACAAGTTCTGCGTGTTCGATGGCTTTACAGCTTCTTTCTATCCCGAGGGTTTCCACAGGATCAGCGCTTTTGGCAATACCGGCAGTGTCGACGAGAACGAAAGGCACGCCTTTAAGGTTGACGATCTCTTCGAGAGTGTCCCTCGTGGTACCTGGGATTGGAGTAACGATGGCGCGGCTCTCTCGTAATAGACGGTTCAAAAGGCTGGACTTCCCTACGTTGGGTCGTCCAACAATGGCTGTGCGAATACCATGTCGATAGACCATGCCGGCATCAGCAGAGTCGATGAGTTTGGTCAGTTTCTCTCGGGCGTTCTTGACTGGTCCGATGACATCCTGTTGTTCGACTTCGTCTTCGGGAAAATCGATGCGAGCAGTGAGATAAGCTAGTACGGAGAGAAGTTCACTGCGAAGGGTTCGGATTTGTTCGGAGAACCTGCCGCCTAATCCCTCAACTGCGAGACGAAGACTAGCATGTGTTTTGGATTGAATGATGTCAAGAACAGATTCCGCTTGAGAGAGATCAATTCTACCATTTAGAAAAGCCCTCAATGTGAATTCTCCGGGTTCGGCGAGTCTGGCCCCCTGACTCAGTAAAAGCCCCAGTATCTGTTGCAAAGGGACTATTCCCCCATGGCAATTGATTTCGACGATGTCTTCTCGGGTGTAAGTATTTGGGGATGCCATGAAAGCGGTGAGGACCTCATCGATGATCTCAGCGGATTCAGGATCAAGAATGTGCCCATAGATTATTCGGTGGTCTGAGAGCGTCTTATCGAAGAGGTTTTGCGCAATGGAACGAGCATCTGGCCCGCTCATACGAACAATGCCAATACCGCCTTCCCCGATGGGAGTGGAAATAGCTGCGATGGTATCCTGATACATAGCGACTTTCTGCGGAAGTAAGTATAGCTCTTGAAGGGACGATCGACAAGAGTTGTTTCCCTTGACCTTGTATAATTTGATAATGTAGGCTAAATAAGAATCGATTGGGAAGTAGAAAAAATGACACCTCACGAAGAAAAGAAGATTATCAAATGGAGTAGAAATCTATCAGATACTGTACAACTCAAATTGTGCCTAACAAATGATAAGAGAAGCGAGCAATTGCGTGTGTTCTGTAATGAGTTATCAGGATTAACTGAAAAGATTAATGTTGAAGAGAATTGGAAGGATAGCGCCGAACCCCCACATATCGAAGTAAGTAAGAATTTACAGTATTTCGCGATTCCGGCTGGCCATGAACTTGATCCATTTCTTGAAACACTTGCGTTTAAATCTGATAACTTCACGCTTATGCCCAAAGTGATAAAAGATAAGATTCGTAAGATAGACAAGTCGATTTCACTAAGGCTTTTTATTTCACAAAACTGTGCACATTGCCCGAGAAGCGTACGAGACCTAGTCCGTTTGACTATAGAAAATGAATTAATCAACCTGGAAATAATTGATGGAACGCTTTTCCGGGAACTCGCTCAAGTAGAGGATATTCAATGCTTGCCAACCGTTCTGTTCGGTGATGAATTTCGTTGGTCTGGTGTGACACCGTTGGAGGATATTGTTGAGGTCTTGTTAAATCGTGATCCTTCTGATTTTAGTATTTCTGCGATTGAGAGGATGCTGGAAGAGGGGAATGCCATTAGGATTGCACGTATGATGATTGAGAGTGAAGTGGTATTTCCTGAGATTGTTGAATTTATGACAGACGATAGGTTCGTGATACGTCTCGGAGCAATGGCCGCAATGGAAAAAGTTGTGGAAAAAAACAGAGAATTGGCCTCGAAAGCAGTGATGCCGCTTTGGGCGAATTTCGAAAAGGTGATCGAACCGATGCAAATAGATATACTGTATTTCCTGGGAGATGCGGGAGTTACAGAAAACATTGCATTACTAGAATCGGTGACAAGTGGCAACTATCGCGAACATGTAAAGGAAGCTGCAAGAGAGGCTATCGAGAGCATTGAGAACAGGTAATAATTGAACTGAGTAAGGTGATATTAAGTGGGCATTGTATATTTTGAAGATATTGAGCTTGGGGAAAAAGAATCTGTTGGCAATTACATTGTAACCAAAGAGGACATAATTGAGTTTGCCCAGAAGTATGATCCCTTGCCGATGCATTTGGACGAAGAAGCTGCAAATGCGTCGTCTCATGGTGGGCTTATTGCAAGCGCATGTTTGACCATGTCCCTCAGTGCCCTGCTACTCAACCAACGCTCAAGAAAAATCGCGATCATCGCCGGAGGTGGTTGGGACGATGTACGTTTCCCAACCCCTGTACGACCAGGCGATAACCTTTCTGTTGGTATTGAATGTATGGATTGCAGAGAATCCAAAAGCAAGCCTGATAGAGGTGTTGTGCGTTACAAGATCAGGATGAACAATCAGGCAGTTGAAGCGGTTCTCACTTATAAGACTACGGTAATCGTCAGTAAGCGGAGTAAGTGATAACCAGAATGGGCATGTGGCTGTTCACCGTTTATCGAAGATCGACCTGCGTGAAGTATTTATGGTTCTTTTACAACTTGATTATCAAAATATCAGGGGGAAAATGATAATTACTGCGTTTTCTTGACTATTGACACATTTGTTGTGTAACATGTGGGCAATCTTAAGATGAATCATCAGTAACCACAAGAGAAGTGCTTGGTGTTTAAGGATTATAACTTTGATATTTTCATTGGTCGTCACCGGAGAGAATCGGGGGGAACGATAATGAGAATCGCATTGAATGTGTCAAAACTGGTTTTGCTCGGTCTTGTAATTGTGTTATTAGCTTCCTGTGGTGGAGGTAGTAATGGGAATGATAATTCAGACTCTACGCAGGTAGCGGAGACGAAAGGGAGAGTAGAGTTTGTGACGATTACCATTGGTAATTTTACTGATAAAACCGGTGTAGCCTCCGGAGCCTTGGGTGTTATTGATATGGCGTTGGAGGACATAGTAGGATACTACAATGAGCAGAATCTTATTCCAGGGGTTAAGCTGGTAATAATTACCTATGACGGACAATGGAAAGACACCGAACATATACCGGGTTATGAAAAACTCAGGCAACAGAGTGCGGATCTTGTTTGGACCCCTGCTCCTCCTGCTGTTGAAACACTTAAGCCCATTGTGGATAAAGACGAATTTATGCTTTTCGCAGCTACTGCCAACGTTGATTTGAAAGAATTGGAAGGTGGATACGTATTTAGCTTGGGAATAACTCCGGAGTATGAGGCTTATACCCTGTTGAAGTGGATCGCAGAAAACGATCCTGATTTTCCAAAAGGACGACCGGCCAAGATCGGCGGAGCTGCCTGGTTAGATGGTTATAGTAAAATCTGGTTTGAAGCGATCGAGGATTATGCTGATGCTCATCCTGACCAATATGAATGGATGAATGGATACTTAAGTGAGTTTTCGTTTGTTTGGGATACTGAAGTTGAGGGGCTGAAGGATTGCGACTACGTTTACGTACCCGCGCCCATGCATATGTTCGCCAGACAATATAGAGATGCTGGCCACACAGCGAAATTCATTGGAACTGATGTTCAAGCGGCATTTCTTGGATCTATTGATAATGCAGGCCTATGGAATGAAATTGATGGATCGCTATTCATTAGGTCGTCACAGTGGTTCAACGAAAAAGGTACGATTGTGGATTTAGCTAATCAGCTTCTAATGGAGAATCATCCTGATACAGCGGAAGAGACACGCCGAGTTGGTTCCGGATATCTATCAATCCAACAGGAGTACATGCTGTTGGAAATCATTAGAAATGCAGTAGAAACCGTCGGTGCTGAAAGTTTCGATTCGCAAGCATTATATAATGCGGCAACTTCATTTACATTCTCACTGGATGGAACCAAAGAGTTTGCCTCCTTTGATGAAAACAAACGCTATGCTCAGAACTATTATGGAATATATAAAATCAATGCAGATCAGAAAGATTTGTTCAGGATTGATCCACAATGGTACGAGCAAGTCTTTAGTCCATAGACCGAGGGCTTTTTTCAAGAATAATCAAAAGCATATTCTGTGAAGCAGATTAGACTTAGTGATTGATCACAAAAAGCGCCGAAGAGGTGACTATGAATGTGATCTACAAAGACGAAAATACCTCAATTATTCAATACCTGAAAAGAAGCAAGTCTCCAGAGAACATCCATGACACCGTAGTTAAATTCTATGATCGTATTTCCAACAGAATCGACCGGATTGTTATAGATAATCAGCTTAACATTGCATGCAAGAAAGGCTGTTGTTATTGCTGCTATCTCAGAGTGGAGGCGAGAGCCCACGAGGTGTTCACTATCTCCCGTTTCATACACGAAAAACGTTCTGATGTGGAGATAGAGCAGTTGATAGATCGACTTCGCGGCACAGCGGCCGCAATTGGGGGGCTTAATCGCGAAGAACATTTTGCCAGGAATATTGAGTGTTCTTTATTGATGGATGGAGAATGTTCAGTATATACTGTGCGTCCGGCGATGTGTCACAAACATCATTCTTTAAATGAGGAACAATGCCGGCGTTCATTTGAAAATCCTTCTGATGTCAGCATACCACCAGTAGGGCATCCCCTGATTATTCAATCAACAAGAGCTGCGATTTTGGGATTCAGAGACGCACTGGACAAAGTTGGTCTCGATAGTAATTTATATGAGTTGAATAGCGCACTGTTGGTTGCACTGGAACATCCGGAATACGGGAAAAAATGGCGGAAGGGTAAGAAAGCGTTTCCTCGGTCGGCGGAAGCCAAACCGAGGTTGGAAAAAGGTAATTTGCAATCTGCCTCCAATTCAAACTGAGCGAGCGCGAAGTATTGAGTGAGTTATAATAGTGGTAGATGTGAATTGACAAGTAGCGAGAATGAGTGTGGCCTGTTGAGGGAAAAGGTTACGGGGCAGTTTAGGACATAACGCGAGGTTTTGGCCTCGCTTGGGGGACCCTCAAGGGTCGTACTACGGAATTAGTGAGGGCAAGCTACTCAAAGAAATATTAAAGAGCCTGATGGCAAATGCCAGAATGGAGGTCTGTGGATAATCAAATGGCCTCGTTGTTCTTAAAATGTAACGTATATTAAAACAATAAACGAGGAGGTAAAGAAATGAAAATATTGGTAGCCTACATGTCTCAATCGGGTAATACCAAAAAAGTTGCCGAAGCTATGTTCGATGTGATACAGGGTGAAAAGGTGATCAAGGAACTGTCAGAGATCGAAAATGTTGATAGTTATGATTTGCTTTTCGTTGGCTTCCCCATCCAGGCCTTCGGACCTGCCGAGAAGGCGAAACAGTTCATGGCGCAAAATGTAAGTGGTAAAAAAGTGGCCTTGTTTACTACTCATGCTTCTCCGGAGGACTCAGAAGATTTACTACCCTGGCTTGAAGAGTGCAAGAAAGCAGCAATAGGTGCTGAGATAGTCGGATTCTTCAATTGTCAGGGTGAGTTAGCGCCGGACATCATGGAGATGCTCAAGAGTAGCGATGATCCCAAGCTTAAGGGTTTTGGGGAACTGGGACCAACAACAAAGGGGCAACCTGATGCTTCGCGCATTGAACGTGCTCGTGCTTTCGCAAAAGAGATGACTGCGTAGGTGTGTGACTGGCATTGAAATGGA
>CAZWIP010000103.1:0-11098 GCA_964634125.1 uncultured Dehalococcoidia bacterium | reverse complement strand
CACCTCCCGATACTACATATTGTGGTTGGTCCAGTCAAGGAGATAGCCCTAATAGCATATTACCCTAAATTCCCTAATTCAATTGAAAACGGAACAAAAAAGAAGCGTAATCAACCATTCTTATTTCAGTGAGAATCACTAAGCAATTATGCTTTCCTGTTTAAGTCTTGCTATATCGTCCCAATCATAACCGAGATCGAGTAGAATTTCCTCTGTGTGTTCACTGAACTCTGGTGCACGCGTTCTTATCGTCGCTGGGGTTTTACCGAGCTTTATCGGGTTCGCCACCATATTCACGGTTCCATAGGTAGGATGATCAAATGGGATAAAAAAGTCATTGGCTTCGGCTTGTGGATCGGCAATAACCTCTGAAAGATTTTGTACGGGTGCGAATGGCAAACCTGACAGGCGGAATTTCCACTCCTCTAAAGTTAGTGTCCGAAAAACCTCTTCGAGTATTTCGAGCAACTCAATGTGGTTCTCTATTCTGGGCATAAACGATTCAAACCGTGGGTCATGTTCCAGGTCCTGGCGGCCTATCGCCTGACAGAGGCCTGACCAGTAACGATCCGGCTGCAAGATGCAAAGGAGTAACCACCTTCCATCTTTTGTTTGAAAGGTATTCATCAATGCATTAGGCATTTCCTTTCTATCTATCCTTGGTTGCTCCTGCCCTGTCATCAACGTCTGGGCTATTGAAAAGGAGAGCTGGTAGACGCCCAGGTTGAATAATGACACATCTACCTCTTGCCCAATACCCGTTCGTTCTCGGGCAAACAGGGCAGTGGTTATCCCGTACGCCAGAGCCATCCCACCGAGATTGTCTCCAAAAGCTCCTACACGGAAATCCGGAGGTTTGTCACTTGGCGTCACCATATGAGCTATGCCTGACCTGGCCCAGTAAGCTGTGTGGTCATAGCCGGGTTCGTTTTTATCGGAGCCCATTTTCCCGAAACCGGTGAGTGAAGCATAAATCAGCCTTGAATTCACGTGGCTGAGGTTTTCGTATTGCAGTTCTGATTTCTTAAGCTCGAATGGCCTCATATTTGTCAGGAATACGTCTGATTTTTCTATCAGCTTGATGATGATTTCTCTGCCTTCTTTTGTAAACACGTCGGCGGTCATGCTTCTCTTGTTCCGGCTGTAATTCTCCCAATTCCAATTGATTTCTGATGTATCTCCCGGAGCGGCCATGATACCGCGCCACGTATCACCTCTGCTTGGATGCTCGATGTGAATCACATCAGCTCCCATGTCAGCCAGATGGCGCCCAGCCATCGGTGCAGCAGCCAGTTGAGCCAGCTCAACAACCTTAATACCCTCTAACGCAAGATCCATTGGCATCCTCCGAGATTTGGTTGTCGCGTTATATAACAGCGTGATGATGAGATTGGGATTTCCATGTCTTAAAAATGCAAATCCTTTTAGTTCGGGAAATGGCTTTGGGCTAGGTAGTAACTCCGCTAAAGTTCCCGGACTATTTCCTGCCACTCCGGATCGGCTCTAAAGATGTCTTTACTGGCAGCCCTTAATTCATACATTCCTATATAATTTGTCGAGAACCGCTTAGAATCGCTAAAGCTGTATCGTTCAATCCCGTCTATGTTAAGAGAGTATGATTGGGCAGCATTGTAAAGAGCCTGCGAATCGAAGTTTTGCGGTTCGACGGATTCCACTGCCTTCCTGATTATTTCGAGCATTATGTACACATTGTTGACTGCCAAGTAGCCGCAACCTGCCTCCATGACATCATCGGCTGATCCGCTGTGATTATCGTACAGGAGTCTTTTTGCCAGATCGATGAGTTGCCCCTCTTCATTCCACCATCTGCTAGCGGAAGCGACCAACATACCATCCAGCTCATCCCATATGTCTGCATCATCGATTAATCTCATATACGCAAGGTGAGGCTCATTCCCTATGAATTTTGACGAACTGCCCGTGGAGCGAAATTCTTTGGCAAAAGTTACTTGTGATGCCATTGGAGGGTAAACGTAGTCACAATCTTTCAATGCTTCTACTTCGGCGCTCCAGACAAAGCTGAGATTGGAGAGGTATCCACCCACCCACTTGAATTGCTCAGGATGCGATGTGCAATACTCCTCCATTCCTGCCATAGATTGTTCAACCATTGGGCTCACCCAACCTGCTGCGCCAAGTTTGGCCGGACCTTTATTCTCATAGTCCCAGTCGTTTTCGGCGATCCATTTTAGTAAGGTATACATAAGATGGTCAGGTGACACACTACCACAGAAAGTGTACCCTGGTGGTAAATATCCCTCGTAGCTAGCGGCGGCGCCAAATAGCACCACCTCTTCCTCATCACAAAGCGGCTTCAGTATGGGTGGTGCCCCTGGTAGAGGCGTAAAAATAAGGTCTGCACCTCTTTCTCTCAGCCACTGGTATCCGGGTATGAACCGACTGGGAGAATACTCACTATCATAAGAGACAACTTTGAGGTCAACCCCCGGTATTATATTCTCTTCGTTGTAATACTCAACCAAGTCTTCGAAAGACATATCTATTATGCTCATTGCATTTGATGACGGTCCTGTCCTATCAGTCAGATTACCAATGGTAATTACAACGTTTTCCGGAGGCTCTTGTGTATCTCCATGAATTGGAATGTTCGGTGTTTCCTCATTTTTGCCGCCACACGCAGGAAATACTAAAGCCAGTGAAAATAATACTACTGGTATCCATAGGATCGAAGCACTTTTCATTTCTACCTCCTACTTAAGAGATTTAATACCGGTAGTGCACCAATAGTATAACATTCTTGCTTTGTCCATCAGAACGTCATAATTCTCTGGGGTGTTGAAGCCCTGCAATTCCTCATTCCCGAAAGATAGTGGACGTACCTCCGAATTTCTCTCGTAGAGACTTCAACATATTCATACACCTCACTTCCAAAGCAACGAAATTCCACCTCGAACTATGGTATAGTCAATGACCATCACAGTTCCAGACAGTGAATTTGGCATTCGGCTTCAGGGGTATATGTTGAACCGGTTCTAGCTCTTGCCGATCCTGAATACGTTGGTTCCGCACTTCCCACACACACCCTTGGTCGCTGGCTTCTTGTTCTTCATGGTGATCTTCTTGGGATTTTTGATCTCCACTTTCTTACGGCACTTCATGCAATACGCAGTCATAATAATACCTCCCTTTTAATAAAGGCTATTTACCTACAAGACGAATGATAACCTTCAGAAGTTCCTAGTTGAAGGCTCAATGGAGCTGGTACGGCAGTTAGACAGAAATACAAATGAAATCACCCCACTTTTATGTGTGGGGCGATTCATTAATAAGGAGGAGACCTTGAGTACTCTTATTTGCGTACTCTGTAAATATCAATTTCTATTATGATGAAAATATCCGTGATTGTCCTCCGGGCTTGCCCTCAATTGTCGAACAGATTCACGTAAAATATAGCGTCACCCATACCGTTAATTCAATTATATTTTGTACTGTGAAAACGCCGCCCAAAACTCCGTAGGGTAATCTGGGGCATCAAAGGACACTATGGGTTACCAAGGTGCAAACTACATTTGGGGGGGAATGGTGGGAAAATGGCAGGAAAATACACGTATCAACGGACGAACGGAGGTGCATTCATGGAGAACATCGTATTGCGGTTCATATTCATCGTGGTAGCGGCGATGAAGGTGCTGGAGATCCGCCCTTCATCCTCTGTCCTTTTTGTGTGCATTCACAACATGGACAGCGTTTCGTGCCGGGGGCGAGCCCACTGTAGATATCTCATACGAGCTTGACCGGGAAGCGGTCACTTCAGCCAAAAGTGATTTATTATCCGGAAGTTACATCTCCAATCAGAATGCTGAAATCCCCAGTATCACTCTGACTATCATTGTCATCTACCTGAACCGTGAAGCTGTAATCACCCGCTGCGGTCGGCGTTCCCGAGATTACTCCGTTAGCAGCGTCAAGTCCCAGTCCGCCAGGCAGCGTACCAGACAAAGTCCAAGTATAAGGGGTAATCCCTCCGATAGCCTCCAATGCATCTGAGTATCCGATCCCCTCTTCTCCACTAGTCAAGCCTGTAGTGGTGATCTCAAGCGGGCTTATAGCCGCACTAATGCTAATACTTAGTTCTTGCGTATCACTCTGACTATCGCTGTCATTTGCTTGTACGGTAAAAGTGAAATCACCTGATGCCGTTGGAGTTCCGGAGATTACTCCGTTAGCAGCATCAAGTCCCAGTCCACCAGGCAGGGTACCAGACCAAGTCCAAGCGTATGGTTCAGTACCACCGCTGGCTTCCAATAGAGCGGAGTAATATTCGTCCACTGTTCCCTCAGGCAAGCTCGCTGTTGTGATACTGAGAGTTGACACAGGTTCGAATACAGGTTCGAATACAGGTTCGAATACATCTAATTTAATCACAGGTTTGAAGATGACTTTGTCGGAGCCGGTGAAGATGACCGACTTATCAGCAATGAAGTCAAACAGCAAAGATGTGGTTTTACCCGCTTCGATATTGAAAGGACGCACGAACTTCAATTTGCCGCTTGGCACTTCGGCCACCACCTCCACTGGCTGAGTTTCAGAGGACGATCCATCCAAGTAGTGCACTATAACTGATTCAACGGCCACCCTGATTTGCGTATACTTGCCAGAATCCAAGTAGCTTTCTCCCAAGGCCGCCGGGATACCCTGAACCTTCAACAGGTCAAATGTTCCATCGATGTCTAGCGATATCCAGCCAGCATTGTCCTGGGTTTCGTCTGAATCTTCTTCAACGACAGCATCGGATCCATCGATAGATCCATCGTCCGGTGTTGCACCCTGTTGGACGTCATCGTTATTGCCTTTTCCCTGGAAATTCCCTTTTTCTTTATCCTTATTCTTGACTTGTTCACCGTCACCATCTTGATCCTGGTCCTGATCTTGCTCGGCTACCGCCTGATGCACTTCAACCCCAGAGATAGTTACGTCTATTCTTGTTATCTCATATTCGGGGGGTGCGTCCATTACCAGTACTTCGATGGTTCCCATGGTTGATGTTGAAGGCGAGGAGACTTCAGGCTGGGTCGTTTGTGTAGTTTGAACTGGCTCGACTGAAGGTATTGACTGTGCAGGGGACTGATCTTCCTGGTTATCAATCGTTGCTGGAGTTTCGGCAGAAACCTCTGAAGGGACTGCACCATCTTTATCAGCCGTTTCATCGGATTCTGGAGTTTCCAACTCAGTTGCCTGGGCAGGAACCGATGCCGCCGTTGCAGGTGTCGATGTTTCAGGAACCAGTTGTTCAACGGTTTCGTCCGGTGTTGAACCATCACTGCACCCCACTGCAGCCACCACCAGTGCCAAAATGAACATCACTCCAAATAATTTAGTCATCCTTCGCCTCCTTTCATCACCATAGATTGGCGGAATTATTGAATATTAAGACAATCAAGACCGTAATATCTGTTTTTATTCTCTTGAAACCTATAACGCAAGGAATTTATAACTGTCAGGTCGTGTATCAAATATGCCAACATAATTCTGTAAAATTTCCTCATCTCGGCCCTCCTTTCTTCGTATTTGCATAATCAACAACGCCAAGAATGCCAGGATGTCAGGCAGAATAGTACAAAATACCCATATTGCTGACATTCCTGTGACCATTTCGTTTTAATAAGTGAAACAGGAAGAATTCTCTCGAAAATGTCCTATTTGCAATGCCGGATGGTATACTGAGTCATCAGAATCCGGGAGATATCCCTGACAGGAAACTTGATGGCGAAGAAGGAAATCGAGAGACAGCGGCTCGAAGAATCACTCGTAGGCCTGTATGAGGAATCTTACGATAAGGTAACCCGATATATTTTCGTCCGCATCGGAGATCAGCACGAAGCAGAAGATCTGGCCTCAGAAACCTTTGTGAAAGCTTTGAGGTCACTAGACTCCTATCAGGAGCGAGGGCTACCAATGGAGGCCTGGGTTTTCAAGATTGCCCACAACATCGTTGTTGATTATTTAAGGAAAGTGAGTAAAAAACAGACAGTGAATCTCGATCAAGTAACGATAGCAGGTTCAAACGATCCGGAAGAGGTCGCCGTATCAGATGATCAGCGTGCCAGGGTTACGAGGGCTCTCAAACACCTGACTCCGGCGCAACGAGAGGTGATCGCCCTTCGTTTCCATTCGGATCTAAGTTCAATCGAATGTGGCAGAATATTAGGCAAAAAGCCGGGAACTGTTAGAGAGATGCAGCGTGCAGCAATCGAGTCACTTCGCCAAGCGTTGTATAAGGAAGACATACAATGAGCGAGAATATGGACCGGATACTGGATGAATGTATTGATCGGCTCAACAGCGGTACGAGCGTTGAGGAATGCCTTGGGCTCTATCCCGAGTATGCAGAAGAACTCGAACCACTACTGAGAGCAATCAACGAGTTACATACTGAAAGCGCTCTTGTTCCCAGCGCATCTGCAAAGATAAGCGGGAGACAGCAACTGTTACAAGAAAGGGCTCGACTTGCCGCTGAACGTCACAAACCACGAGTTTCCTTCTTCCAGAATCTGTTCACACAACCAAGACTCTGGGCTCCGGTTGCAGTTGCCCTCGTAGTGATACTCCTGGGTTTCGGTCTTTCGACTATATTCATGACGGGAAACGATGATCAAACCACCGTTGTCGATGTGCCTTCAGAGACGCCTCAAAGCTCCCCCACATCGATTCCTAGCATTAGTCCCGATACGTCACCAACCGCATCTCCGGATACGTCTCCGACATCCTTCCCTGCAATATCTCCGGACACAACTCCCACTACCACGGTAGAAACTCCAGAGGCAACACCCACTACGTCGGAACCAACAGTAATTGCCTCTGTCGGCATTCTTGAATTCAGGGTAACTGACGCGCCGGCGTACGATATATCAGCAGTTCACGTGACCGTCAACAATATCCAGGTCCACCAAAGCGGAACTGAAAATGAAGAAGCCGGATGGAAAACTGTAATTGATGAGAGCAAAACATTCGAACTGCTTGCATTAAGGGGTATCGAAGAGGTTTTAGGGAGCACGGAAATCGAATCCGGGCATTACACACAAATACGATTGGACGTTGAGAGCGTTTCTGCAACCATCGATGGTGAAACACAGGAAGCCGATGTCCCCAGTGACAAACTGAAGCTAGTCAGCTCCTTTGAGATAGGAGATGGTGAGATGACGGTAGTGACATTGGATATTGATGCCGAAGAATCCGTGATAGTCACAGGTAGTGGACAAGTTAAATTCAAGCCTGCCATAAAAGTGTTAGTTGGTGGACTGAACCAGAAATCTGGAAATCAACCGGATGAACCTCAAAACAGTGGCAAAAAATACGAGGGGCGTCAAGAAGCCAGTCTGAGTGCAAACTCTCCTTCAAGGAAGGGGATACTTCCTCTTAATTAGTAGAAATATCAGAGCTACTCTCCTAACGATTCCATCTCGATTAGCCTTCGTTTCATCTCCAAGCCCATCGCTTTATCCACCGAGTGACCCCGTTGCTTCCTACCATACCATGGCATCTTATTTATTGCTGGCATTGTAGTATAGCGAATTAAAACGAGTCACATTACGGAAATGTTTACAACCTATCATAATACCGGTTGTTTATAGCAATGTCGTAACCAAGAGGCTTCCCTAACGCAAAGGAAAAAATTGCCAGTTTTTCTCCGCCTACGAATTAGCTTTGCACGAACAATTAGTTTAATTGCATTCTGCACGGACAGGGATTCGTGCCAAGCGTGAGGGGATATGCCCTCACGTAGTCTTGGTTTGATGAGTTGTCAGACTTCCTTAATGACCAGTTTTCACCAATCAAAGTACTCCAGTGTCGGTGTATGTCTGTTATCAGGAATTAATTGTTCCTGATTAGAGCCGTCAGGGTTCATTAAGATTAACCGGTGATCAGCACCAGCCAACTGGCTATTGATGAGATTGAAATCGAGCCTGAGGAACAGGATTTTGGAACCATCAACAGAAAAAACAGGAAGCCCGGAAGTGTAATCAACATTCGTTAATTTTAAAACTTCTCCACTGAGATCAACCTTGTATATGTTCCAGGGAATAATCTCCTGCCAGTAGTCTTTGAGAACAGCAGGATTGTATATGTCTGTCACAGGCCTGCTACCTTCATAGCGATTAAATACAATGGTCTTGCCATCAGGACTCCAACTTGGGTCATGGTCTGACTGCCATCCGCTGGTTGTCGTTAACCTTTGCACATTACCTCCGTCAGCGTTCATAATATATATCTCTTCCCGGGCACTTTGTTGAGTATTACGCGTTGACTTGAATGCGATTTTCGTTCCGTCTGGCGACCATTCAGGGTCGTTGTCCTCCCACGACGAATTAGTAAGTTGCGTTAGTCCTGTTCCATCAATATTTACTGTATAAATATCCGCTGTGCCAGAAGAGTTACCATGAGCATCTCTGAATGACGCAAACACGATTTTAGAGCCGTCTGGCGACCAGTCGGGATGTCCATCAAGGACATCATTGTTGGTGAGTCGTATTTCTTCTTTTGTTTCCAGATCAATGACATATATATCCCAGGTCAATACATCATTTATATTGCCTCCGTGAAATGCGACTTTCTTTGCATCAGGTGAAAGGGCTGGATTGTTTTCATGGCGATTGTTATAGGTTAGTCTGCTTATCTGCCCACTTTTGTCCAGCAGGTACAATTCACCTTCAGGTGAGTCTGCCTTCGACATAAAAACGATTCTTTCATTAGGTTGCTCTTTCCAAAGTGCAGGGTCTGACTCACTATTACTACAAGAGATTCCTGCAAGAGCAAGTACCGATATCACCATTAGAATCGCTAGTATCTTCATAACAATTTGAGCCATTATACGCTCTTGAGGTGAGGAGAGGCAAGGGAGGAGATGATGTGGTTGCTACCGAACAGCAACAAAACTGCCAGTAGATCTCCACTTACGGCTATGATTCGCATGTACAATAAATTCAATTGCGTTCTGCACGGACAGGAGTTCGTGCCCGAGGCGAGGGAGTTGGGTTGTAGTTGAGTGTGTTGTTGGTAGTGATTAGTGTTACTTGAAAAGATCACCTAATTTTGACATGAAGGACTTGGATTTTAAGTTCTTCAGTGTTTTATCCCA
This sequence comes from uncultured Dehalococcoidia bacterium, assembly GCA_964634125.1. Lineage (GTDB taxonomy): Bacteria > Chloroflexota > Dehalococcoidia > SZUA-161 > SpSt-899 > JABMQN01. The sequence goes on along the minus strand of CAZWIP010000103.1, from coordinate 1,980 downwards.
ATTAGCTTCAGATTCAAACTTTCTTTTCATGGCTTTCTTTCTGTCCTTCATCACCTCAAGTACTCGTTTCTCTTCACCCTCATCAAGCCAAAAGCCATGCTGATTCTCACAAAACTCAAGGTGTAGATCATGTAACCGATATTTGAACTGCTTCAATTGAGAACCGCAGTGAGGGCAATGATGCTCGACTACGGTATGCTCGAACATTAATGTACCCTTCAAATTATCTTGATCAAATGCTTTGTCTTCAAGCTCATCTAGTTCCTCTGCATCAAGCCACATACCGTTACATGATTTGCAGTAATCAACCTCAATGCCTTTATGTGATTTTTTCTTCAACTCGGTGTTGCATTTTGGGCATTTCATTATCTAGTCTCTCCTTAATTTATAGGGTATGATGAGCCACTTCATACGAGCAACCGTTCTTTGTCGTTGCCAATACTATAGCATATGGCTATAAAGCAGGTCATTAAAGGGAAGTGGCTAGAGGGAAGACATAATCCCCGCATCTACAAAACTACCGAGGTTTCCATAACATCGAATTAGCTTCGCACGAACAATTAGTTTAATCCCATTCTGCACGGACAGGGATTCGTGCCAGGGGTGAGGAGGATTAGTCTTTGGGGTCAGGTCATTGTGGAAATCGTGACAGTGGACAACTAGGTCAGAATAAGACCCTTTTGCCCCAGCGTTACCTCTCCCCCTTACGAATTTCCTATATGAGTGTAGCATGACACATTCTCTTGAACGACGTTTTTACTATTGAATAGACTGCGGAGGATGCGTAACGGAATCTGTAGAAGAAGAATTTCGCCAGAGGCAGCAGTAAGTTCGAGGTCTCACCGACGATGAATTAATGGACTTGCATCTCGTGTAAAAAAGGATTGCGACATGGCAGGGGAGGAATCGAAGGCAGCCATGAGAGCATGAGAGCCCCATTTAGCAACGGGGCTCGAACAAGGAGGTGGTGAACATGTCTGAACTTGAATTTACCACATCAGAGGCTATTGAAATCTTGAAACCTCTTGCAGTTCTCTTGGGAGAGATAACAGTTTATGCGATATTTGTCTTCGTGTTCTACAGATTTATGGCCAGACGAGACATTATCACAGCTAACCTGAGTCGGCATAAGCAGGTGGGATACCGATTTATTGGTACTATTTATTATGTCATACGGCATGTACTGTTCTTTCCCATACTCACAATTTGCTGGACTGCAGTGATTGTGGTGATCCTGTCCCTTCTGGGGAAAGACCAGCAACCAGAAAATGTTCTATTGGTTTCAGTAGCATTGATCAGCACCATAAGGACCACAGCATATATAAGTGAGGACCTGTCCAAGGACCTCGCCAAGATGCTGCCCTTTGCTATCCTTGGTTTGTATCTCGTGAATAAGTCCTATTTATCACTGTCAGTAACATCAGGGGTTCTGGCCGAGATACCTGATTATTGGGAAATTATTGTCTACTACATTGTCTTTGTAGTAGCCTTGGAACTAGTGCTGAGGATTCTCTATGGAACAGTGTCATGTATTAAAGCACCGCCGCGACCTTCTAAGAAACAACTAGTATCTCCTAATTAAACATAAACTTCGGGGGATAAGTTGCCTAAGACCCAGAATCAACGGCTGCAAGGGTTTATGCTGGCATACCACAATAGCTACTGCAAGCACTATGCGTAAAATCGAGCGAAATAAAATAATAACTCATAAGGGGTATAGATCGATGGATTGGATAGAAGAATTTCTTGGAGCACTCCATACAATAGAGATTGACCCTGATCTGACCGAAGATCAGCTGAAAGAACTGGTCGAAGCTCAGATATGCGATCTGATCGAGATGTACAGGATTGAGCAGCTACAAGAAGCTGACAATTAAGGTTTTACACTCAGCCGATACCACTGTTTTCCACTATCCTATCTAACCAATAACTAGGGCCTGTTAACACTAATAGTCACTTTGTGATATAGTGGCTGTATGG
>CAZWIP010000102.1:0-11106 GCA_964634125.1 uncultured Dehalococcoidia bacterium | reverse complement strand
TGATCATGGTGTACATCAGCCTTTGTGTCTTGTTTTGAATAAAGTGGCTAATTATAACATATCTATATATCGCTGTCATTTCGCGGTAATCTCTTGTGTATGAGCTTTTATTCTGACGTACAAATGTGCTATACCCTAGAAAGAAGTGGTTAAGGAGTGGTTTTAGAGGTTTAAATGATAGCTGATGTGGGAATGTTATTTCTAGAATACTTTTCGGTGTTGGTGGATTGAAAAACCAATTCAGTGGATGTCTAAGGTAGTTGGTCGGGGAGAGAGGATTCGAACCTCCGGCCTTAAGCATACTGAACACTACATTACTGCACAAATCCTAGTTGACTCATTAATAACGCTCAAGTGCTCCAAAAACTTACTTTTCGCTTTATAGATTTGTATGATTCAGACTAATGATGAAATTCAAGACAAAGTAACGGTTGCTTTAAAGAAGTGTACATTCACAAGGCCCTCCCATAATTCCCGCCTCGACACAGCCATTGCATGAGATACAACCGGACTCCGTTGTTCGACCCTGACGAAAGGCACGAATCAGATGAGGATCCATAATAAAAGGTCGGGACAAGGAGACAGCATCAGCGATATCATTTTCCAAAACAGACTTCATATCCTGTAATGATCTCATTCCACCAACCAGAATAATGGGAATATCGATTTCTTGGCGCACTTGCCGGCATTGCTCCAGGTAGCAGGGATGCTGGGCATCACCCCGAATATGATGTCCGGGTTCCGATTCAAAACCTTCGCTCACCTCCAGCGCATCTATACCCTCGGCTGCCAAGGTCCGTGCCGTGGCAATTCCCTCTGCTAAGGATTTCCCCTCAGGATGAGTATCTTCAAGCCCGAGTTTAACCAGAATGGGAAAACTCGGCTCAGTGGTTTTTCGAATGCCTCGGTAAATCTCCATCAAGAACCTCGAGCGCTTCTCCACCGATCCTCCCCATTCATCATCTCTTCTGTTGGTCACCGGAGAGAGGAACTGGCTGATGAGATGACTGTGAGCTGCATGTATTTGGACCGCATCAAATCCCGCTTCTACTGTTCTTCGGGCGGCTTGTACAAATAGGTCGACGAGTTCGCGGACTTCGTCTCCCGATAATCCTCTCGCCTCGAGTCCAGAATGCGGATTGATCATGGTTGACGGACCTTCCGCCTGAGTCCCTGTCCACTCAGGAAGACAGTGCCCTCCTCCGTGTCCGATCTGGGCTGCAATCTTTCCCCCATTCTCATGAACCGCCTCTGTGATTCTTCTAAGTCCAGGAACAGCATCATCAGCATCCGCGCCGATCATATTCTGAAATATCTTCCCCGACATCTTCGGGTACAGTACCCCTGTTATAATCAAACCTATTTCACCCTTTGCCAGTTCACGATAAACATCTACCAACGCATCGGTTACACCACCGTCCTTTCCACGATTCTCGCCAGTAGCAGAACGCACAAAACGATTAGGAATCTTCATCTGACCAATGGTTAATGGATCAAAGAGGGCGCTCTTATTTTCATCTTTCTTCATTTATATTTCCTTCAAAATCTGGGATATCTTATCGTCTGAAAACTCGCTAGTATAACAGAATACATATAGACATGGCAACTCGTAGTAAGCTACGAAGTGACTAAGTGCTCCAAAACCACTTGTCACTCGAACCCAGTGTAATCAAGAGCACGGACGATGCTTGACACCCACGTGTCTAACGGTTAGAGTGGATACTACTTCTTTGTCACGCCATTGTTGGTTAAGTACGGAACTTAATTAATGAGGAGGTGATTTCATGCGACTTTCGAGCGATGCAGGAATTGGCCTTCTTATGGTCGTACTATTCTCATTGACTGGATTTATTGGATGCGATGACAATGGAGAGGATAGTCCAGTACAGACTACTTCAGCGATCCAGACACCCACTGAAACACCCAATGTTATAGAAGATATCGAAATTACCATAGGTAATATTTCGGACCAGACTGGATCGTCAGCAATAGCCATGTCTATCATAGATATGGCGCTGGAAGATTTGGTCAAACACTATAACCAAGAAAACGCCATTAATGGTGTCAAATTACGCGTCATCACGTATGATGGACAATCCGATCCTTCCAAGGATATACCGGGGTATGAGTGGCTCAAGGAGAAGGGCGCCGACCTATTTTTCACTAGTCTAGGATCGGTGTCACAGTCGTTGAGGTCTCGCCTGGAAGCAGACAGGATGGTACTGTTTACAGTTGATGCCAATGAGGAAGAGCTGTCCCCTCCTGGATACATATTCTGCCTATCAGGCCTCCCGCGTGAAATCGGTTACACGGCTTTGGAATGGATAGCTGAAAACGATTGGGATTACCCGGCAAACGGCCCAGCCAAGATTGGAGGGGCTGGCTGGTTTTTTCCATATGTAGAATCCCTCCTTGGTGGTATGGAGGAGTATTGTGATGTCCACCCGGATCAGTTTACGTGGGAGGGAGATTTCCTGACTCCGATTGGAACCTTTACTTGGAATCCTGAGGTAGTGTCTCTCAAGGACTGTGACTACGTTGTTCCACCTGTATTATTGACTACTTTCGTAAAAGGGTATCGAGAAGCAGGCTATAATGCCAGATTCGTTTGTGTTGATGCGCAGTCTTCATTTCTTGGGACGATAGGAGATGCAGGTCTTTGGGACGAAATTGACGAAACTCTCTTTCTCAGAAGTTCACGCTGGTGGAATGAAGAAGGGCCAATGATCAATCGTACCAAACAGCTTTTATATGAGTATCACCCTAACAAAGCAACAGAGATCATTCGGAGCGGAGCATCATATTTAGTGGTTAACCAAGTGGACCCGATGTTCAATATCATTGCAGAGGCAGTACATACTGTTGGTCCTGAGAGCTTTGATTCTCAGGCTCTTTATGATGCCGCAGAGTCGTTTTCAACGAACATTGATGGTCTGGTATTCAGCTTCAGCGAGAGCAAACGAACCGCGGTCGATTACCTGGCAATGTTTAAAGCAGTGGGTGCAGAGGAAGATCTAATCAGGGCTGACCCTGATTGGATACAGATCATTCGAAAACCGTAATTGAATATCCCTGCCCATTGAGGCCGGATGTATGGCAGAAAAATCGGGTAACAATCGTTGAATAAACGGTCATTGGAACAACTCTTTATGAGGGAAAGGGGGAAAGGAATGGAAACTGGCATAAAATCGAACTCGTTGGAAGAGCTTACTGCTGTAACAGAACACCTTGTCAATCCTGCATTGCAGACTTGGAAGGATCAAGGAGGCAAGGTAGCAGGATATTTCTGCTCATATGTTCCTGACGAGATCCTCACAGCAGCCGGCTTTCTTCCTTTTCGGATGCGAGCCACGGGAAGCACCGGGACCGATTTGGCGGATCGGTACCTGAGTGACTGTAATTGCAGTTTTGTCCGGTATTGTTTCAATTCGGTTCTCAGAGGCGAGTACGAATTCCTTGATGGTGTGGTTTGGGTGAACAGCTGCGATCATGTGCGTCGTGTCTACGATAACTGGAAACATGAAATGGATTCCCCTTCCTTCCTGCATTTTCTCAGCCTTCCCAAGAAAACCGGGGAAAAGCAGGTAAGATGGTATCGAGAAGAACTGGAGATTTTCAAGGCAGCCCTGGAGAGTCATTATGGGATTGAAATCACAGAGGAGCAGTTGTGGGAAGCAATAAGACTGCACAACCACAGGCGGCACCTTCAAAAGAGAATTCATAATTTTAGGAAAAATGAAAATCCACCGATTTCAGGTGCCGACATGTTAGCTGTGATGGTAGCCGGAACGGCAATGCCTATCGAGCAATATAATCAACTGCTGAGGGAGTTGTTGGACGATATTCAGGAAGCAGAAGGTATTTCAGATTATCGGGCCAGACTGATGGTGGTGGGTGGTATACTTGATGATCCAGAATACATTCGCGTAATTGAGGACATGGGCGGCCTGGTGGTTACCGATATGTTATGCTTTGGCACCAAGGTCATGTGGGAAGATGTGGACGAGGGAACCGATGATCCTCTCACAGCTCTGGCCCGTTACTATATCAAAGACCGTCCTCACTGTCCTCGATTTTTTGGAGTTCACGAGAAAAGAGCCGCCTTCATCAGGGAAATGATTCGAGATTTCAAGGTTGATGCGGTCATCGGGCAGCGGTTATTGTTCTGCGATGGCTGGCAATATGAACTCGTAATGCTTGATGAGGATTTTAAATATGACGACATTCCTCACCTGACTATGGATCGAGAGTATCGGCTGGGCATAACCGGACAGTTGAGAACGAGAGTGCAGGCACTCGTGGAAAGTATTGGGAGGTGAACTATGGCACTGAGTATAAAACAGCTCAAGGACAATAGTGGACTCAGACGATATAGAGAGGAAGTCGACTGGCACAATAACGCATTGGAAGAGATCAGGAAGTTACCTGCCGATGAGACGAAGCTTTTCATGCCGTTTATTATAGCTGCAAAAGAACATCATGAGCTGGCAATCCAATGCGTCGAGGAAGGTAAACCATTACTGGCGAGCTACTGGTCAATTTGCCCCGAGGTGTACAAGGCGATGGACATCAATTACTTCTGTATTCAGGGACAGCATTACCAGCAATCTCAAGCCAGCTCCATTATTGGCGATCTTGAGGAATGCGATAAACTGGGGCTTGCCAGGGATAATTGTAGCTTGCTCAGATTGGCACTTTATTATGTAAAGGCCGGTCTCATGCCAACCCCGACTATGATAATCCATAAACTAGAGCCGTGCGACGCTCTTCAGGGGCTGCATGAAACAATCCGGATGGACAAAGAATGGAGAGATATCCCATTCTATTCTTTAGATCCGCCCTACTGGGATGATGATCGTACCCTGGATTACTATGCTGATGAAGTCAAAGGGGTAGTTTCGTTCCTGGAGGAGCAGACAGGTATAAAACTGGATATCGACCGCCTTCGGGAGGTCATCGAAGAATCCAACAAACAATATCTCCTGTGGAATGAATATGCTGAACTAAGAAGGGCAGTCCCGTGTCCTCATAACTGGGAGATAGGAGCTCAGTTATATCCCTTGGCACAAATCTATTGGGCTGGAGATTCCAGATGTACCGCATGGCTGGAAGATATGGTAGCTGATGCAGAAGAACGTGTCAGAACAGGGCAGGGAGGGATTGAGCCTGAAAAAATCAGAGTGCTCTGGTTTGATGTATTCGGCATATGGCTAAGAGATCTGGCAGCTTGGTTGGAGCAGGAATGGAAGGCCAACATCGTCATGGATATGAGCGGCTACTGCCCATATACTGTGATCGATACCTCAACCGAATATACGATGTTCAAGGGGCTGGGTAAGAGAACCCTTTGCGATCAGGTGATGGTCAGGCAGGTGCGGGGTACCGCTGATAGATTACTGGGAGATCTCCGGCGAATGATTATTGACTACAAGATAGACGGGGTCATCCCTCCAACCCATGTGGGCCATAAGGACCAAGTAGCTAGTCTTGGACTGATGAGGGAAGTGTGCCGCGAACTCGGGGTTGCATTTTTAGATATGGGTACCGTTGACATCTTTGATCCGAGATATACGACGATGGAGGAGATACAGGAAAAGTTAAGCCGGCGATTCAGCGTGTTGGAGTTGGGGTAAACGCATTCAGCCCCCCTTTTTTTTGAGAAATGCGGGTGAATAGGTGGGCCTTATATAGCAAGGTAGAGAATGATGGTCGGGGAGAGAGGATTCGAACCTCCGACCTCCGCGTACTGAACACTACATTACTGCCAACTTTTCCTTATCCCCATTCACCCGCTCCAATCTGACAGTAAAAGCTGAGTAGTAACGGACTATCAATCCGTTGCGGTTGGATCTCGATCCCATTGCCAGTATTCGCTCTTATTTGACAACCCCAAATCAGACTCCATCAATGGTTCCCCCGTCCATATCAGCTAGTCAACCCACTCCCAGTTGCACACGTGACACCATGACCGTATTTATGCTAGCTCGTCCAATGGGGTGCTGCACTGAGGACACACTTTCCAACCGTCTTCGATGTCGAAACCGCACTCAGAACAACAGTATCCTACCGTTTCAATAAGTGGCTCTTCGCAATAAGCACATATTTTCCAATCTTCGAACACTCTATTACCACATTGAGGACAGATATATTCGTTAGATTGATGGACAGTTGACCTCTCGTCAAGGACAATATTGATTAGTGGTTTTTGTGATTGAGGAGTCTTGAACTCATCGTATGACATACTTATCAGCACAAGTGCTGGTATTCCTAGAGGAAAGAAAAGAAACGCAGCAATAATTGCACCAGCAACCGCTAATATGAAATGCTTTCTAGATACTGCAAAACCAGAACCAACGATAGCAAGAATACCCAAAACGAACAATGCTATTCCATATATTTTTCCTGCATCATCGTCTAGACCCATTATAATCACACCTACAACAAGGCCAACCGAACCCGCAACCACACCCATTGTCCCACCTATTAGAGGCTTCGCAGAGGATTTTCCTTGAGATGTCATGCTGGCACTTGTCCCAACTCGCACGCCGCAATGTACGCATATTACAGCAGTTCTCTTTATTATGGAACCACAGCTCATGCAATACATCTCGTTTGCTCCGGGTGCTTGCTTCTGCTCCATTGTGCTACATTCCCTTCTGAAATCCAGTGATCACATAAGTAAACATGGGTTCACTTCGTTAATGCCATTAACATATACCTCTGTATCATGTGTCTTGTCAAGTATGCCCAATCACATTCTGCACGGACAGGGGTTCGTGTTGGGGGTGAGGGAAGGTCGTGGGAATTGAGGACAAGTCCAATCAGCCCAAGTCTAGTATTTCAACTGGACAAATTCTTCTTGGGTAGGTAATCAGTAATTGCTCATGAAGCAGTGTCCCGTATACGTAGCAATCCGAACATGGTGCCAAGATATACTGCTCCATCAGGCGCAATGTACATTGGTTGTCCGAAATTGGCATATTCGAGCCCTGTTCCAGTGGGAATACTGAAGACAGTCTCCCCCGTTTCGAAGTCCACGGTCGTAAGGTACCATGTATAGACATCATCTGGAAGATACTCATAGGTATAGAGATAGAGCAACCCAGTCACCAGTGATAGCTTGGGCAGAACATTGGAGGATTTCACCGGACTTTTCCATATTTCCTCGCAGGTATACCCCCCTTTGCCGTCCGGCAAGAGATCGATACGCACCAAACCACCTTCATGGTTCTCCCAGCTGCTACCGGGATTGAAAATGTCGTTCCTTTCGATCCCGTAGTTGTTATCGACGATCACCGAATACTCCAGACCATTATCACCCTCACGCACCAGGCCGGGGAGAGCGTTTTCAGTTGTGCTCAAGCCGTCATCGAATACCGGGATCCTGCACACTTCGCTGCCATCAGAACGCTCCAAGAACAGGATGTTCATCCGTGGCTCGGCGTTATCACCGATAGCAACCAAGTTACCAAACAATTGCGGTGTCGTTCCAGATCCCTGGTTCATCATGCTGGGTTTCACACGAGTACCCCTGTCATATGCCGTACGCCAGTCAGCCACTGGCGTCCCGTCCTCATCAGCATTGAAGCGGTACATTGCATGGTCTGAAAGTATATAGACTCCGTCCTCGCCGACAGCAAAGGAATTCTGCAGTTCTTCGCCTTCCAGTTCAATGCTGTGTATGTCACCGGTATCCTGATCGACTGTTCCCACTATTCCGTATCGGGTAGTGAACCACAGCAATTCCCCCTCCCAATCAGGGATTGTCATCTGTACATGGTCACTGGCCGGTGGTTCCATGGGCACAACGTATTCCGAGAGGTCGAATCTGAACAACTGCTCGAATTCGCTTTTCTCGTCGCTGTACCTGATGATCTGGATGGCATTTTCGGTATCGGTGAATAGAATCCGCTCCTGATTGTCAAAAACGAAATATACTGCTCCAGATGTGTCCTCGTAGGGGAACAGCGGGTCTTTAGGATCTCGAGGAGGAAGAGGATAGTAGGCGAGCACATCCAGGGTGTCAGGATCGAGTAACGATATGCCGAATCCCATCCCTGAACCGTTGGTCGTCAGAATCCGACCTTGGGTGTCAAAGGTGATCGTGGCGCAAGAATTTGGACCTTCAGCGTAGCTTCTAAGAATGACTTGCGGGTCTATACCGGCTGGACCGGCGATTTCGTATGTGTCGCTCATGTATGCGTCGTTATGCATATTGCTTCGTCCGTTGGGCGCCAAGAACGGGTGTTGTGGGATTTGCATGTGGGGTATCGGGTTGTTTGGGGATGATGTTTCTGTAGAGGTCGGTTCAGGTGTCGGCTCTGCAGTTTGTTCAGGACTCACTGTCGGCATGGATGTTGACGTCAAAGTGTCTTCAGGTTCTTCTCCGATTGTTGAAGTGGAGGCTACCGTGGGTACACCGTCATCATCATCACAGGCAACCAGCAAAGGCAATGCCAACAACAACACAGTTAATACACTAATCCCAATTCTGATTGAACATTTCATAACGTCACCTCCCGGTTCTTTACCACCAAATACCATGCAAGAGTGTCCCTATCCTACCTAACCCATCACCCATAGTCAACCCACCCCCCTGTTGCACACGTGAATCCTGAAGCCTATAATGGTTGGGCAGCTACGATGATGAGGATTCATTTGAGGCTAGATCACCCATAAGTTCGCATTGGTGCGGTCAAAATGAAACGCAACTGTTTACTGACATTGGCCACTATCCTGCTCATTATTACCGGTTGTGATCAGTCAGGACAATCATCAACTACCACACCGACTTCTACAAGGGAGGTACTTGAAATGGGAATAGATTTACCTGAGCCAGTGTATGACAGCGATATTTCCCTTGAGGAGACCCTTGTGAATAGGAGGTCCGTAAGAGAATACAGCAACCAACCTGTTACCCTGGCTGAAGTCTCACAGCTTCTCTGGGCGGCCCAAGGGGTGACAGATCAGTCAGGCAGTCGTACCGCACCTTCAGCAGGAGCACTCTATCCCCTTGAGGTTTATATAGTAATGGGTAATGTGCAGGATATGGCCGCTGGCGTTTACTGGTATGACCCGGCATTGCATCAACTGTCGAAAACTATCGATGGGGATGTGAGGAGCATTCTGGTAGATGCTGCTTTGGGACAAACATGTGTGGACGAAGCAGCTATCGACCTTGTATTTACAGCCATCTACCAGCGGACTACAGGGACGTATGGTGATAGAGGTGTACGATATATCCACATGGAAGCAGGACACGCAGCTCAGAATGTATGCCTTCAGGCAGTAGCATTAGACTTGGGGGCTGTAGTTATAGGTGCTTTCTACGAAGATGAGGTGAGCGAGGTGTTGAACTTGCCCTCAGAAGAACACCCTTTGTATATAATTCCAGTCGGGAGGAAGTAGAGAAGGTATAATGCATCGTACCTGCTTCCTATCTTACTCAATATATAAGCGATCAGGCACTACGACAGTTCGTGTGGAATCGTAATTGGCTCTACCCGATCCTGAACACCTTCGTCTTACACTTACCACATGTACCTTGGGTAGCCGGTTTGCCGTTTTTCATCTTGATTTTCTTGGGACTCTGGATCTCAACCTTCTTGCGGCACTTCATACAGTAAGCGGTCATATCTATACCTCCTCTAAGTGTGAAGGGTATTCAAATTCAAAGACGAATGAGAGCGTGTGTAAGTTCCAGATCTAGGTCCTAAGGCCCATGACGGTAAATATCGGGGATCCGGGCAGACTTAATTAATAGACAATGACAATTCCCGCCATCGTTCCTTTGGGAATATGCTCAAGTTGTGCATTTGTGCCGATGGGATAGATGTCCCATCCAGCAGAGGCAACCATCTTGAACACATCAATACCCACGGCTTCCATCGAAGGTCGAGATCTGAAATAGTGCCTGCAGCTATCTCCTTCCATAGCAGCACAGGTAGCGTGCGCAAGACAGAGAGAGTGTCGGCACGAGCCGGCGGCGAACCCAACTGCTAGGTAATGCCCGTCATAGAATGCCTGCGATTCGAGCTGGCTGACGATGTCGTAGATATCACCATATGCCCTCATCAGATCATCAAGAGTGTCTGCACTGATTCCCATGATCTGAGAAGGAAGATCCTTAATGAACAGTATAGCCTTGTGATAGTCCTTCACCATGTCTCGAAGTTCCGATGGTTTCAGCGTATTAGGGGGACAGTGAGCACTCACACCATACGAAATGCATCTCGGAACCTGACACTTCAGCGTGACACGCTCTTCAATCGGAATATCGCTTGCGTTAACTATGGTCGCCTTTGAAGCACCCAATTGTATGGCCAGCTCCTTGTATTTATCGAGATCTACTTGGCATTTCGCTTCATTTATATCTAATGTAATCTTTTGAGACACCTTTTCCATAAGTTGCACCCCAATTTTGCCTTGAATTATACCAGATTGCCTCCCATTGGTACTAACCTCTTTTCACCATCGATATCATTCGATTCACAGCTATCTAAGTTGATACATCGTATCCAGTTGTTATGTGTCTCTTTCATTCAATACTCTCTTCAGTTCGTTTACACTGAATTTGTAGTCGATTGCACCCATTGGAATACGATTCAGCTTATAGTTTAGTTCTGTCAAACTGGCAGCAGCCAGTCCACCCATGGCATGAACATCGTATTTGATTTGCATAGCTAACTCATTCATGGACCCCACTACGCTACGATTGTTCGTTTTCCCAATTCTGATTTCCTTGTTTGCATTTAGTAAATGCTCAGTCTGTGTTTCGGAAAAATCCTCGCTCATGACGGTCTTGAGTAGATGTAGTCTGAAAATCTCATCGAAGTTCTCGAATTGAGGTTTCTTCATCCCCGGGACAAAGAACGAATAGAGCGTCTGATTATTTGTGAATAACACACATTTCCTTCGGTCTATCCATAGTAGATTTGCATGCCAATTGACAATACTGTCGGATTGTTCAAGTTCATCACTTGGTTTTGTCTTCAACTCATTCAGTAGTTTTCTGGTACACGCAATAATTGCCATGATTCAGCCTTCATTGGAGTGAGCCCTGATGGCAATAGTGGACACCAAATCATTCATGCTGCCAGTTGTCCT
>CAZWIP010000101.1:0-11131 GCA_964634125.1 uncultured Dehalococcoidia bacterium | reverse complement strand
ACATGATTGACAGCGTACTAGAAGGAGTGGGATATCGATACCAATTCGTTGGAAAAAGAAATACTGAAAGCTGATAACTGAAAACTTACTCGAAAGGAGACGGAGGACTAATGAAGGATGCTAAAGGTAGAAATCGCGTAGTTGTTACCGGTTTAGGAACCATTAACGCTGTGGGGAATACGGTGGATGAATTCTGGCAGGGATTGATCGAGGGGAAATCTGGTATTGGGGTCACTACCCTTTGTGATGCTTCTGACCTTTCCTGCAAGATCTCCGGCGAGGTAAAAGGATTTGATCCGCTCGAATGGCTGGACCGAAAAGAGGCTCGGCATATGGCCCGATTCTCCCAATTGGCCATAGCCGCTTCCACCATGGCCATAAAGCATGCTGATCTGGATACTTCCAAAGAAAACCAGGAACGCCTGGGTGTCTTCTTAGGCAACGGTATTGGAAGTTTGCCGGATGTTGAGGCTGGATGTGAAGTAGCGAGGACCAAGGGCGCAATGCGGCTGAATGCGTTCTTCATGCCCATTATTCTTACCAATCTGGCTGCCGGTCAGGTCAGCATCGCGCTCAGACTTAAGGGATATACTTCTACCGTATCAACTGCGTGTGCTGCCAGCACCCAGTCTATTGGCGAGGCAACGGAGGTGATCCGCAGGGGCAGTGCGGATGTGATGATAGCTGGAGGCACTGAAGCTGCAATTACCCCCATCGGTATCGCCGGCTTTGCGGTGATGAAAGCGTTGACAAGTAACAACGATGAACCGACCAAAGCCAGCCGTCCATTCGATGCCAACCGTGATGGATTTGTACCCTCAGAGGGTGCAGGAATCGTTGTTCTGGAAAGCATGGAACACGCCATTGGGCGGGGCGCTAACATATTAGCTGAGGTGGTTGGTTTTGGAATATCTTCTGATGCACATCACCCGGTAGCTGTTGATGTGGAAGGCGCTACACGGGCCATGCGCTGGGCCATCGAAGATGCAGGGATGACACCAAAGGATATCGATTATATTAATGCTCACGGGACGTCTACTCCCCTGAATGACCGCTCCGAAACTGCGGCGATAAAGAGTCTCTTCGGAGACCATGCCTACAAAGTGCCGATCAGTGCCACCAAATCGATGACTGGCCATTTGCTGGGTGGTACGGGGGGAGTTGAGGCTGTCGTTTGTGTGAAAACCATTAACGAAGGTCTTATACACCCGACCATAAATTATGAAACCCCGGACCCGGAATGTGATCTCGACTACGTACCAAATGTAGCTCGCGAGAAGGATGTGAAAACAGTTCTATCAAACGGGTTTGGATTCGGGGGGCAAAACGCCTGTCTGGTATTTAAGAAGTTCGAGGAGTAGGCCCCTTTTATAACACAAAGAGACCCCCAAAGGGGTCGCCCATCACTTAAATACGACAGGGTCCAGCCTGATTTAGCCTTTAAAACGCAGAACGGGCCTCTTCAGGGAGCATGTCTCCGAGAACCTTTTGCATTGCCATGGAGTGGCTACAGGTTTCCCACTTGGCGAAAAACTGGCAGGTACAATTCCATTTGCCATCGATGTAACTGGTCAGGTGGGAGTTGTGTGTGCCCTGGAAATCCACTGTCAGACTGCGGATGTTAATGCGGTCTTTCTCCCCGGCATAGCGATTGGCCTTTTCGATTCTGCTTATCAAATCGGAACGCATTTCGATTCCTTATTAAATCCCGTCCTTTTATTTTACCACAATATTCACTAGCTTTCTTGGTATATATATAACTTTTACGATCTCATGGTTATCCAGATGATTCTTGATTTTTTCCTGGCTCAAGGCAATTTCTTTGGCTTCTTCTTCCCCAATCGAGGCGGGGACAGATAACTTTTCGCGGACTTTTCCGTTAACTTGAATCACCAGGGTGATTTCGTCGGCAGCAGCAAGTACCTCTTCCCAAATAGGGAACGACTGATTGTGAATGCTGTAAGCATATCCAATCCTTTCCCATAACTCTTCCGTTAAGTGCGGAGCGGTTGGCGCCAGCATCAGCAACAAAGCTTTGATAGCTTCCTGCCAGACCGTGTTCTCTTCAACGTCATGTGCCTCTTTAACTTTGCCAAGGAAATTGGTGAATTCCATGAGTGCAGCCAGCATAGTATTGAACTGCAAACCATCCAGGTCATTGTGTGCTTTTTTAATGGTTTTGTGAGTAAAGTGACGTAAATCCTTTTCAACTTCAGGTGTTATTGGGGTGTTTCCGGACTTTTTCTCCAGCACCAGGTTCCACACCCGGTTGACCCATCGAGAGAGTCCTACCAGTCCATTATCGTTCCATTCACCACCCTGCTCCCATGGCCCGATGAACATTAGATAAGCACGTACTGCATCAGCGCCATACTCAGCTACAAGATCATCGGGATCCACCACGTTGCCTTTTGATTTGCTCATCTTCTGCTGATTTAGAATAATAGTCCCCTGATTGAATAATTTGATGAAAGGTTCGCCGAACTCGATCAATCCGATATCCCTAAGCGCTTTGGTGAAGAAACGGGCATAAAACAGATGCATAACGGCATGTTCCACACCGCCGGTGTAGAGGTCGACTGGCAACCAGTACTTGATCTTTTCAGGATCGAAAGGCCCTTCGGTATACTTTGGACTGGCGTATCGCAGGAAATACCAGTTGGAGCACATAAAGGTATCCAGGGTATCGGTTTCGCGCTTGGCAGGCTCGCCACATTGCGGGCATGTTGTATTAACAAATGCCTCGTGGTATTTGAGCGGGGATTCGCCAGTTGGTTTGAACTTGGCATCTTCGGGAAGAAGCACCGGCAAGTCCTTCTCAGGCACCGGTATAATACCGCATTTCTCGCAATATACCATGGGAATGGGCGCCCCCCAATATCGCTGGCGGGAAATGAGCCAGTCACGCAATCGGTAGCTTATCGCTCCCTTTCCAAATCCCTCTTTTTCCATCCACTCAGTGATAGCCTGCTTACCCTTTTCACTGGGCATGCCATCAAACTGTGCGGAATTGGTCATCGTGCCTGGCTCTTCGTAGGCTTCAGTGAACTCCTCTCCGTTGTATCCCTCAGGAGCAATTACTACCCGAATATCCATACCAAATTTCTTAGCCATCTCGAAATCACGCTGATCATGTCCCGGCACAGCCATCACTGCTCCAGTACCGTAGCTGAACAGGACATAGTCGGTAATCCAGATGGGGACTCTATCGCCATTCAATCGATTCGTGGCATAGGCCCCGATAAAGACGCCGGTTTTATCCCTTTCGGTGGAAAGCCGCTCGATCTCCGATTGCCGCCGGCACCAGTCGACATACTCTTCAACCTTTTCTCTGCATTCCGGTGTCGTGAGCTTTTTCACCAGCGGATGCTCGGGAGCCAGAACCATAAAGGTGACGCCGAAGGTTGTATCCGGCCGGGTTGTGAACACTCGTATCTCTTTTTCTTCGAGACCATATTCAGAGATATCGAAGGATATCTCAGCTCCCTCACTCCGCCCCACCCAGTTGCGCTGCATGATCTTGACCCTTTCCGGCCAGTCGAGTCCATCGTGTTGCATCAATTCGTCGGCGTATTTGGTTATTCGGAAGAACCATTGCTCCATGTCCTTGCGGATTACGGGTGTATCACAGCGCTCGCATACCCCCTCACCAGTAACCTGCTCGTTAGCTAACACCGTTTGACATTTTGGGCACCAATTTGCTGGAGCATTCGCCCGGTAGGCCAAACCAGCCTCGAATAACTTGAGAAACAGCCACTGGGTCCATCGATAATAATCCGGCTGGCAGGTGATCACTTCCCGATCCCAATCGTAAATGGCGCCAATAGTACGAAGCTGACGGCGCATATTTTCTACGTTATCCATCGTCCATTTGTGGGGATGGATGTTTTGCTTGATGGCAGCGTTTTCTGCTGGAAGTCCGAAGGCATCGAAGCCGATCGGGTGGATTACATTGTACCCCTTCATTCGCATGAATCTGGCGTGGACGTCCGCAGGAGCCATGGCAAACCAGTGTCCGACGTGAAGGTTACCGGAGGTGTAAGGGAACATGGTCAGTTCATAACGTTTGGGACGATCACTATTTTCACTGACAGCGTAGAGGTGGTCGCTTGCCCATTTCTGCCGCCATTTTTTTTCGATTTCAGGGGGATTATACTTTTCGCTCATTGTCCTTTCATTATAGCGTAGGGAAGGGAGTGTACGAAAGTCCAGAAGAAAAAAGTGAAAATGGCAGATTAAATTTCAATCGTCATGCCTTCGTAAGCTAAACTTATCTCGATTCCCAATTCTTGTGCTAGTTGCTGTGCTTCTTCTTTAACCTCATCCTCGACTTCCGGATTCAAATGAGTCATTATCACCCTGGGGAAATAGCCTTGAATCCGGTGGAAATCCCGCAATTCCTCCCCCAGCAAGCTGGGGCAAAGATGCCCTGGCTTGGATGCGATAGCTGCCGATTTGTTGGAAAACCCCATATCCATAATCATGGTTTGTGGCGCGATATGATCCCAACAGGAATGCAATCCCGGTCCGGTATCCCCGCTGAAAAAGATGCTCTTACCCTTATTGTCCATGATTTGGTAGCCCCATGCAGGCATTGAGTGGCATACTGGTACAGCCAGGAAGGTGTACTCACCAATAATCACAGATTCGTATGGTTCAATAGTGTTCAATTTCAATGCGGGATGTTCTGGTGAAGGCCACTCGGTGAATTTGGGATAGACCGCCCCGTTTATGAAATGAGTGGTGAGGATATCGAGTGTGTGTTCAGTTGCGTAAATATCTGTAGTACGATCTTGATTCTTCAGGGCAAAAGCGGGGATATCTCGTATGTGATCGTAGTGACCGTGAGTGAGCAGTATGTATTTGACTTGTTCTTGTTCAGGGAAGGTCAGGCTGGAAGTGAGTCCCCCTGCATCGACAGCTAGTATATCGTCGATGAGAATTGACGAAAGATGTGTATCTTTCGATTCGAACATGTGTGCACCGAGAATTCGTATCTTCATTCAAGTTGCCCCTCGATGCAAGTGGTGTCAAATCCACCTCGTGTGTTGTAATGCGTACTGACTCGAAGACGATTCGTTTCGAGCGCACTTTTGAGGTCTTTATAGATGCGTTTGGTTACCGCCTCCTGATAGATCCCCACATTGCGGAAGCTGATGAAGTAGTATTTCAGGCTCTTAAGTTCCACACATTTGCCACCAGTCGGATAGTATTCGATTATCACGTGGGCCAGATCAGGCAGACCACTGAATGGGCAGACAGCGCTGAACTCGTCAGTTTCCGTTCTAATATACTGATTGGGGCTATCGAATTCGAACGTTTCCAGCAATTCCGGTTGGATGTGGCTTTCATCCTGGAATTCAAAAGACATTCCTTCTGCAATCGGCATTGTATTACTCCTGTCCGGCTTATTCTTGGAGTGCGGTAATCAACTACCGCATACTTGTGGAAGCAAGGCTTCCACATTCTAGGATATTCACGGAATTCCCAGTATCTTGTGGGTTTGGAGACTTAGCCTCCAGATCGGGTGATCGAAACAGTAGTTCCATGCTTTACGAGTATTGTTGTCACGTTCCGCATTATCCATGGGTTGCAGCACAAAGTGATCGAATTCCAAGGGAGTATATTCTTCCGGATCTATTCCTTCCTGTGGAAAGACAAGTTTCAACTCATTTCCCTTCGTTAAAGCCAGCTCTGATCCTACTTTGGGACTGACGCATATCCAATCGATCCCGTTTGGTGCTTCGATAGTTCCGTTCGTTTCAATGGCTACTTCAAACCCAGCTTCATGAAACGCGTTTACTAACGCTTGATCCAATTGGAGCAGCGGTTCTCCACCGGTGCACACAACGAAAGGTCGAGAGTTAGAGGTTTCTGGCCATAGTTGCCGTGCTTTCGAAGCAACATTTGCAGCAGTTGAAAACACATCCCCATTAGGACCATCTGTCCCTACAAAATCCGTATCGCAGAATTTGCATATGGCACTGGATCGATCCTCCTCATACCCGGACCAGAGGTTGCATCCGGTAAAGCGAATAAAAATAGCAGGCCTTCCTGTGTGAACACCTTCGCCCTGGAGGGTGTAGTAGATCTCCTTGATTGAGTAGCTCATCGGGCATTGTCCATGTATATGAGCGGATCAGTCAATCCCGCATCGTTGAATCCCTTCAATCGAAGTTGGCAGGCATCACAATGGCCGCAGGGAACCCCTTCATTCGATGGATCGTAACAAGAGTGTGTGAGTGAGTAGTCCATGCCCAGTTCGGTTCCTTTACGGATAATTTGTGCTTTTGTCAGATCGATCAATGGTGTATGAATAACTATGTCCTGATTTCCCTCAACGCCAGCTTTGGTGGCGAGGTTTGCCATGGATTGATATGCTTTGATGTACTCAGGTCGGCAATCGGGATAGCCACTGTAATCCAGTGCATTGACACCGATGAAGATATCATTTGCTGCGAGAACTTCAGCCCAGGCCAGCGCAAAGGAGAGAAAAATGGTGTTTCTCGCCGGGACATAGGTGATGGGAATACCCTCTGAGAACTCACTTGCCGACCGATCTTTAGGGATGTTCTTATCATCAGTCAAAGCAGAACCGCCGAAAGTACGAAGATCTATATCAACGATTATATGGTCCTTTACACCATAAGTCTGGGCGATCCTCTTTGCGGCATCGATCTCAAATTCGTGACGCAGGCCATATCGAAAAGTCAGGGTGTACGGGGAGAATCCCTGGTTTTTTGCAATTAGAAGGATAGTGGAGGAATCCAGTCCACCGCTGAGAAGGATGACGGCTTTTCTCTCCATTGGACTCCTGCGTTCAGATCCAGCGTTTAGATCTGAAAAAGACCAGCATGCTGGTAACGATAAACACCATGAGGATCAGGATGATAATGATGGCCACCGGATTATCTTCAATGGGCAGAGGATAAACATTCATCCCCAATATACTTGCGAAGAGAGAAAGAGGCAGTAAAATGACGGAGATTACTGTAAGTAGCCGCATAACTTGGTTTATCCGGAAAGAAGTGAGCGTGCCAATACTGTCATTGAGACCTTTAATCCACTCTTTGTATTCATCGAGACTGTCCATGATCTTGCGGTTATGGTCAGCCAGGTCACCAAAGTAGACGTCCGCATCTTCTTTGATGATAGGAAGCTCACTTTTCTCCAACCACTCGAGCACTTCGGTCTGTGGCTTTATCATCCGCTGATATACGATCACATCTTTCCATAGCATTGAGAGTTCACGAATCGTGCTTCGGGCATCCTCTTCGAAGATATCATCCTCAACTTGCTCGATATTGCTGCCGATTTTATTAAGAATGGGAAAACAGTAGGTAACCAACCGGTCCAGAATTTCGTAGAGAAGATAGCTGGGACTGTGGCTCATGACCTCCTCTCGTGTATCTTCGTTTGCGTCACAGTCCCTGAAGAATGCCGTCAGGGGCTTGAGTTCACCTTCATGAAGCGTAACGAGATAGTCTTTACCCAGGAAAACGGATACCTGACTCGACGTTGTGACTCGTGCTTCTTTGTGAAAAACTGGAAAATGGAACACCATGAAGAGATAATTATCCTCTTCATCATGGTCAATTTTGGGACGTTGAATACGGCTCAGGCAGTCATCCAGTTCCAGTTCATGGAACGGATAGTTCTGAGCGAGGTATTCCGTCTCTTGTTCAGTTGGCCTTTCAATATTGATCCATTTCAGCTTGCTATACTCAATCGAGTCTGTAACGGACTTTTGTTTACGAATCTCTGCGTTGGCCATGATGAGTTACCATTTATGCCTGAGTTATGAACCTTTCCGCTGCCATCGCGGCAATAGCTCCATCGCCGGCAGCAGCAACTACCTGCCTGATTGAACCTTCCCGAATATCTCCGGCGGCGTAAACACCGGGTATTTCGGTTTCCATATGATTATTCACCGGGATTGTGCCGTTGGGTCCGAGTTTGAGAAGTCCGGCAAGGTATTCGGTGTTGGGCTTGGTTCCCACGGCCATGAACACTCCGCCTACCTGCAGATTTGACTTGTCTTCCGTTTTAACGTTCCGCAACTGCAGGGCTTTGACGGCATCACCGCCATCAATGGCATCAACGACCGTATCCCAGATGAACTCAATTTTCTCATTCTCGAAAGCTCTGTCCTGTAATACCTTGCTTGCACGAAGCTGATCACGCCGATGAATGATGGAGACCTTTGATGAGAATCGGGAAAGGAACAGGGCATCAGCTATGGCAACATCCCCTCCCCCGACAACTGCCACTTCGCGATCCCGGAAAAATGGCCCGTCACACGTTGCGCAGTATGAAAGCCCCTTTCCTATCAGTTCTTCTTCCCCAGGTATCCCCAGCTTGGCATGTTCACTACCAGCGGCAATAATCACTGTGTTAGCAGAATAGTCACCTTCGCCAGTTCTTACGTTCTTAAGGCTTTCAGAAATATCCATTCCTATGACTTCGGCCATACGGATTTCCAGCCCATGTTTGCGAGCTTGTTCTTCCATGAGTTGCCCCAGGTCGAATCCAGAAATACCTTGCGGAAAACCAGGGTAATTCTCCACCCACTCGGAGGTAGTGATCTGTCCGCCTGGAACCATTTTTTCCAGGAGTAACGTATTCAAACCTGCCCTGGTTGAGTATATACCAGCGGTTAGTCCCGCCGGGCCGCCGCCTATAATGATCACCTGATAATCATTCATAATAAAGCATCAAGTTTCTTTTTTAACTCGTCCTTAGGTTTCATTCCCACTACCTGATCCATAGGCCGTCCGCCCTTGAACATTAGCAGAGTGGGTATGCTCTGAATGCTGAACTGCGATGCAATTCTGGGATTTTCATCAACATTCACTTTGACAAAATCAACTTTCCCCTCAAAATCTTCCGCAAGTTCATCAATGATCGGGCCCACAGCTCGGCAAGGTCCACACCAGGGAGCCCAGAAGTCCACTAACACTGGATTTGATGCTTTTTCTACTACTTGTCTAAAATTGTCATCTGTTACCTCTACTGGCTTCGCCATGATTTCCTCCTAATAATATATGGAACCTAGGTCCCGATCGCTTCGAATACGCCTTCCTCTATCATACGCTCCGCTACATGAATTGCGTACTTTATCGCTTCAGAATCACTCTTCCCATGAGCAACCACAACATTACCTTTTACTCCCAGTAGCAGTGCTCCTGATGAGTGGTTTAGAATGCGTCCAGTTGCTTGCCCTAAAGAAGAACCTCCATTTCCTGCTTGCTTAAATACCATAGAGAGCACTTCTGCCAACCCTTCACTTAACTTGATCACCACATTACCGGTGAAGCCATCGGTCACAACCACGTCAGCTCCTCCTTTTGGAAGATCCTGGCCCTCCATGTTACCGACGAAGTTCAGCCCGCTCTTAGCGAGGAGATGATGGCTGGCAACAGCTAGTTTGTTGCCCTTGGTGTCTTCCTCACCGGTGGAAAGAATCCCGATTTTGGGATCGCTGACATTATAAATCTTTTGCATATAGACATTGCCCATTTGAGCAAATTGCAATAGATTAGTTGGTTTACAATCGGAGTTAGCTCCTACATCCATGAGCAGAACTGGCCCTGCCAGTGAGTCAAAAGTGATACCCAGAGCTGGGCGGGAGATGCCTTTCTTCCTTCCTAAAGTGAGTAGAGCCGCAGCTGTGACAGCTCCTGTACTACCGCCGGAAACAAATGCGGAAACCTTGTGTTTTTTGACCAGATTCAT
Organism: uncultured Dehalococcoidia bacterium; assembly: GCA_964634125.1. Taxonomy (GTDB): domain Bacteria; phylum Chloroflexota; class Dehalococcoidia; order SZUA-161; family SpSt-899; genus JABMQN01. The sequence continues at coordinate 1,396 of CAZWIP010000101.1, read as the reverse complement.
CCCGACTACGATTGAAGAATCCTTCTTTCGGCGAATGGCACGGACGGGATCTTCATCCATGCTGATTATGTCTTCAGCCGGTTGAGTACTGATTTTTGCTCCGTTCAGATCGTATTGGCTCAGTTCCTTCTGTACTGTCTCATCTGGTCCCACAAGTACAACTTCAATATCGAACTCATGAGCTGCTTCGACAGCTCCTTTAACCACTTCTTGCGGAGCGAAGTCGCCACCCATGGCATCGACCGCTATCTTGGGCGTTCCAATTCTTTGTATCATATACTGAAATGTCCTCCGAAACAAATCTTGATATTATCAACCGTTGCTTATGAATGATATCAAATTTGAGGAAGGAGGCGCAATGTTTCAATGATAGCCCCTTTGAAAAAAGCAGTCCGCTGGTCTATAATCATATAGCACAGGAGGGTTCGCATAGTGGCCGAGTGCGGGCGCCTGCTAAGCGCTTACCGGGGTTAAACCTGGTCGTGGGTTCGAATCCCACACCCTCCGCCAGAAGCGATTTCTAAAAGCCCCTTCTCGAAGGGGGCTTTTCGGTATAACGGAGCACTATACAAATAATGGAAATTGGAATCGATCCAATCCTGTTTACCATTGGCTCACAGGAAGTACGATGGTATGGCATTATGGTGGCTCTGGCCGTTCTGGTTGGAGTTACCGTTCCTGCACTGTTGGCGAAGAGAGAGGGGATTGGAGGCATCACTTCGAACCAGATTTTGTCAGTTGCAATCTGGGGTGTGCCTGGGGGAGTGATTGGTGCGAGGTTGATCCATGTATTTGATGAATGGGGCTTCTTTATGGACCATCCCGGAGAGATCATTGGTGGAGAAGGTATGGGTGTATTTGGGGCGATTCTCGGAGGTACCCTTGCCGGTGTAATCTATGCCAGGATTCAAGGTATTCCCATTGGCAGGCTCGCTGATGTTTGTGCATTTGGTTTGATTTTAGCGCAAGCAGTGGGCCGTATAGGATGTTTATTAAACGGTTGCTGTTATGGTACCACGACCGATTTGCCCTGGGGGGCCACATGGACCCATCCGGATTCCTATGGGCCATTGGTGGATGCAGTACATCCAACTCAGGTTTATGAACTGCTATTTGATCTAGTGCTATTTGCCTTCCTTTGGATTATGAGAAAGAGGATCGGTGTTCCAGGGGCAATCTATCTCATCTATATCTCAATCTATGCTGTTGGGCGATTCCTAATAAGTTTCTTGCGGGAGAATGAAGAAGCATTTCTAGGATTGCAGCAGGCTCAGGTGGTGTCTCTCGTTGTGCTATTCGTTGCAGTTGGATGGCTGGTATACCTTTTCAGGAAACCTGTATCAGAGCCAGAGATAGTATCCTCAGTGGAAACAGACCATACTGAATAGTCAGGCTA
>CAZWIP010000100.1:0-11160 GCA_964634125.1 uncultured Dehalococcoidia bacterium | reverse complement strand
TCCCAAGATTGCCTATGCTACCAACTGATACTATTTAATTGCCGGAGTAATAAGAGCAAGTTGGACGGGTAAGCCCAACTATTCTTTCCCGCATGATTACCTTCCATACCCACACAATAAGCTTAATCTCTCCATCTCACATACTAGCTGACGCGAAGACCGCACTTGACAAGATCAAGGGCATATGATAATCTTAAATGTTGCTGCCTTTATGTTCTACACGATGATCCACCCTCATTTGATTCCTTATATAAGTTCATTTTGACGGCCAAAGTATGCAAAACGCAGGACAGGGATTAGTTATTTACCCTGAATGGAGGAGATTGTAGCGTGAATTCGACCGCAGTTTTACCACCCTTTATTCCATATAGTTCTCGAAAGTCATTTGCCAGAGTCCCGGAAGTAGTGGGAGTTCCCGACCTGATACAAATTCAACACAATTCCCATAACTGGTTTATGAACGACGGTTTACATGAACTATTCGAGGAAATATCTCCTATTAAGGATTACACCGGCAATCGCCTCGAAATCTATTTCCTCGAACATGAATTTGGGGAGCCGAAATACACGGAGAATGAATGCATAGAACGCGATTTGACATATGCCGCCCCCATAAAGGTCAGAGCACGGTTAATTGTTAAAGAGACAGGGGAAATTAAAGAACAAGATCTGTTTCTGGGTGATTTCCCCGTTATGACCCCGCGTGGTACCTTCATCATTAACGGAGCAGAACGCGTTGTTGTAAACCAGCTTATCCGTTCTCCCGGCGTATACTTCACCGTGGAAAAGGATCGCGGAACCGGGCTGAATTTTTGCTCTGCAAAGCTTATCCCAGATCGTGGTACATGGGTTGAATTTGAGACTTCAAATAAGGGTGTAATATCTGCAAAAATAAACCGCAAGCGTAAAATACCTATTACCACTTTGCTTCGGGCTATTGGTTACGGTAGTGATGAACAGATATTAGATCTTTTTGCTGATATCGATACTGACCCAGAATGCTCGTTTATCCAATTGACCATGGATAAGGACCCTTTGATAACTAGTGAGAATGAGGCACTTCCCGAGTTCTTTAAGAAAATGAGGCCAGGCGAGCCACCAACTGTTGACAACGCACGTTCGTTGCTGAATGCGCTGTTCTTCGACCCCCGACGCTATCGATTGGGCAAGGGAGGTCGTTACAAGCTAAATAAACGTCTCGGACTGAATCGTCCTTTGACCATGCAGGCGCTTACACCACAGGACTTTGTGGCTATCGTGCGCCAAATGATACTTATTAACAGAGGATTGGACGCAAGTGACGACATTGACCATCTGGGCAATCGGCGTGTTCGTGCAGTTGGAGAGTTGCTACAAAGCCACCTTAAGATGGGATTACTTCGCATGGAACGCACTATCAAGGAGCGGATGAGCCTCCTGGATATCGCGACAGCTACTCCCAGTACACTGGTAAACAACCGCGCAGTAACCGCCACTGTAAGGGAGTTCTTTGGCAGTTCCCGTCTATCACAGTTCATGGATCAGACCAATCCTTTGGCAGAATTGACTCACAAACGTCGACTTTCCGCCTTAGGCCCAGGAGGTTTCTCGCGAGACCGCGCTGGATTCGAAGTGCGGGACGTCCATCATTCCCACTATGGCAGGGTTTGTCCCATTGAAACACCTGAAGGCCGTAACATCGGCTTGATTACATCTCTGGCCACCTATGCTACAGTCAATGAATACGGCTTTATCGAGACACCCTATCGAAAAATAGTAAAGGAGCTGGATAACAAGTCTCCTGACCTGCTCAACAAGACTGTACGTGAACCAGTGCTCGGTACACGTAATAAAGTCCTGTATGAAGCAGGAACAGTCATTACAGAGGAGATGTTGCCCAATCTCGCGAAACTGTCTGAACGAGATATCCAGATAAAACCTTTCATATCTCCGGAAATGGTATACTATCCTGCCGACGAAGAGGACAAATACATCATCGCACAGGCAAGTGCTCGTCTGAATGAGAAAAACGAGTTCGTAGACAGTATTGTAGAGGCGAGGCATGGCGAACAGATGTTGCTGGAAAAGCCGGAGAATATCGATCTAAGGGATATATCCACCGGCCAAATCGTGAGTGTCAGCACAGGGCTTATACCGTTCCTGGAGCACGACGATGCCAACCGTGCCTTAATGGGCTCTAATATGCAGCGCCAGGCGGTGCCGTTATTCCGCGCCGAATCCCCAATAATCGGTACCGGGATGGAACGAGAAGTAGCTCGTGATGGTGGTCAGGTGGTTCTCGCTCCTGTTGACGGGGTGATAACAGCGGCTTCGGCCAATCAGGTCACTTTAAAAGGTGATGACAATGAAGAGTACGTTTACATGCTCAGAAAGTTTACCCGAAGCAATCAGGGTACCTGTATTACACAGTATCCAAAAGTGACCAAAGGAGAGCATGTACAACAAGGACAAACGTTGGTGGACGGTTCGGCCACAGACAATGGAGAACTCGCTCTGGGGCAAAATGTACTTTGCGCATTCCTGGGCTGGGAGGGGTATAACTTTGAGGATGCCATTGTCATCTCCGAAAGGCTGGTCCAAGCGGACAAGTTCACTTCCATTCATATCGAGAAATACGAGATAGAGTCCAGAGATACAAAACTAGGACCAGAGGAAATCACCAGAGATATCCCTAATGTCGGTGAATCAAGCCTGCGCAATTTGGATGAGGAAGGAATAATACGCATCGGAGCCGAAGTTACGTCAGGGGACATTCTTGTTGGCAAAATCACACCCAAAGGTGAGAGGGTGCTCACTGCGGAAGAAAAGCTCCTCAGAGCGATTTTTGGTGAAAAAGCAAGAGATGTAAAGGACACTTCACTCCGAATGCCTCATGGCGAATCCGGTAAGGTAATAGATGTCAACGTCTTCTCAAGAGAACAGGGCGACCACTTAGACGCTGGCGTGATCAAAATGATACGGGTATTTGTAGCTCAGAAACGTAAAGTATCTGAAGGCGATAAACTTGCAGGACGCCATGGCAACAAAGGTGTTATCGCCAAGATTCTTCCGGCAGAAGATATGCCCTACCTCGAAGATGGTAGGCCAATAGACGTTGTTCTCAGCCCTCTTGGAGTTCCTTCACGTATGAACATTGGCCAACTATTGGAAACCCATCTCGGGATGGCAGCCCAGGAACTCGGAACCAAGATAGTAACTCCTGTTTTCAATGGAGCAAACGAGACCGCTATTGAGGACGCACTGGCACTGGCCTGGTTTGTATACCGCAGTATGAGCGATAATCTTGAGGAAGTCGATATCCCAACGAAAATCGAAATGGCCAAGACATGGCTTAACGATAGAGGTTACAACGGTAAACGTATATTTAAGGTGCAAAAACCAGGTGAAGCCAAGCGCGCTTGTCTGAAACTCTGGCTCGAAGAACAGGGTGAAGCAGATGTATCCGATAAAAACGAGGATGCACTTGAGCAGTCAGTAAAGAAGCTTTATAAAGAACGTAGAACAGCCCCTCCGATTTTTGGGAAAATGGTACTCCGTGATGGCCGGACTGGTGAAAAGTTCCACGACCCCATAACGGTTGGCAACATGTACATCATGAAGCTGGTTCATCTGGTTGAGGGTAAAATCCATGCGCGGTCCACGGGGCCCTATTCCTTGGTAACTCAGCAACCATTGGGAGGTAAGGCACAGTTTGGAGGACAACGATTTGGAGAGATGGAAGTATGGGCTTTAGAAGCGTATGGTGCTGCATACAATCTCCAGGAAATGCTGACAATTAAATCCGATGACGTAGTAGGACGAGTGAAAACCTATGGAGCAATCGTAAAGGGTGAAGAAATATTAAGCCTGGGAGTACCGGAGTCGTTCAAGGTGCTGGTCAAAGAACTTCAGAGCCTTGGATTGGCTGTGCAGGTACTCGGCTCTGATCAGGAGCAAGTACTACGTCTGAAAGGATCAACAGAGGAGATACCACGATTGGGTATTAATCTTATGGGAATTGAACCTGAGAGCGAGGGCAGCGAATAGTGCAAGACCTTAATGATTTCAACAGCATTCGGCTTTCTCTTGCTTCGCCGGACCAGATCAGGAGTTGGTCTTACGGTGAAGTTACCAAGCCAGAGACAATCAATTACCGTACTCTGAAGCCGGAGCGTGATGGACTTTTTTGCGAACGTATCTTCGGCCCCACCAAAGACTACGAGTGCTATTGCGGTAAATACAAGAAGATAAGGTACAAGGGCGTTATCTGTGACAAATGCGGTGTAGAAGTGGCTCACTCACAAGTTCGGCGAGAACGCATGGGGCACATCGAGCTTGCTGCTCCTGTAGCTCATATCTGGTTCGTCAAAGTGACAACGAGTCGACTTGGACTTCTTCTGGATCTTTCACCTAGAAAACTTGAGCAAGTACTGTACTTTGCTAAGTTCGTTATAACTCAAGTAAATGATGATGCCAAAGTTCAGACTATTGACCGATTGAAGGATGACCTCGAAATTGAACTAGCGGAACTGCAGGAGTCAACACAAGAGGCAGCGGAATCGGAAGAAACGGATATACCTACCGAAGAAAACGAATCCGAAACAGTTGATGAAACAGAAGAAGATATCGAAGTAGATGTGGAAGTGGAAGCAGAGACAGAAGTTGGCACAAAGCAAAGCAAACGCGAACCAACACCTGAAGAGCTGAGACTTCAAGAAGAACTTGCGGCTAAAATTCAGGAAATTGAAGCTATTCAACACTCGCGGCTTTTAGGAGTTAACGAATACCGCGAACTGGTAAGTGAATGGGGAGATTTGTTCCGTGCCAAGATGGGAGCCGAGGCCATCCTTGAAATTCTTCAGCATCTCGATCTGGAGAAACTTCGCGATGATCTCTATGAGGACGCAGTCTCCACCACAGGGCAAAATCGAAAGAAAGTTATCAAAAGGCTACGCGTCGTTAAAGCGTTCCTGAAACAGGGAACAAAACCTGAATGGATGATTCTCACGGTATTGCCCGTTATTCCTCCTGAGTTACGACCGATGGTCCAGCTTGACGGTGGACGGTTCGCCACCAGTGACCTAAATGACCTGTACCGTAGAGTAATTAACCGCAACAACCGTCTCAAACGGTTGATGGAAATGGGAACACCCCAAGTGATCATCCGTAACGAACAGCGGATGCTTCAGGAAGCCGTTGACTCACTAATTGACAACGGGCGGCGCGGGAGAGCAGTGACCACCAGCAGTGGACACAAGCTCAAATCGCTCTCCGATATGCTGAGGGGTAAACAGGGGCATTTTCGTCAGAATCTGCTAGGGAAACGCGTTGACTACAGTGGCCGTTCTGTTATTGTATCTGGTCCTGATTTGAAGCTTCATGAATGCGGTTTGCCCAAACGCATGGCACTAGAGCTATTCAAGCCATTTGTCATGCGGAGGCTGATTGCCAGAGGTTTAGCTTACAATGTACGAAACGCTAAACGGGCAGTTGAGCGAGGAAAAGAAGGTGTATGGGATATCCTGGAGGAAGTCGTCCATGACCATCCAATCCTGTTGAACAGAGCCCCAACATTGCATAGACTTGGTCTCCAAGCGTTCATGCCCAAATTGGTGGATGGCAGTGCCATCCAGCTTCATCCTCTGGTCTGTGGTGCCTTCAATGCCGACTTCGATGGTGACCAGATGGCCGTTCACATCCCACTTTCGCGTGCGGCTATCGAAGAAGCCAAGCAGGTAATGCTCAGCACGTACAACATGCTTTCTCCAAGTTCTGGAGACCCTGTTGTAGCTCCAACTATGGAGATGGTTCTTGGCTGTTATTATTTGACGAGTCTCAATCCCGAAAAAGTAACTGGACAAGGAATGACTTTCATTGACTTCAACGATGCAAGGTTGGCTCACGATCTGGGGGTTGTTGATCTAGACGCCGAAATCAACATTCTCAAACAGGATGGTCAATATCCACTTAAGACATGCGTTGGACGTATCATTTTCAATGAAACCTTGCCAGAAGATCTTCAGTTCCAAAATATACTAATTGATAAGAAAAAACTAAAACAACTCACCGCCGAAAGTTTCCGGCGCTTTGGCAATGAAGTAACAGCTTCTATGCTCGATAAAATCAAGGATATTGGCTTCAAGTACTCAACTAAATCGGGGCTAACCATGGCCGTCAGTGATTTGGAAGTTCCACTAGATAAACCTCAAATTATTGGCCGTGCCGATAAAAAGGTCTCTTCGATTGAGAATCAGTATCAAGAGGGTCTTGTTACTAAGGACGAGCGTTACCAAAGTATTGTGAGAACTTGGATTGATGCGAATGACGAATTGACCAAAAGTCTTGAGAAATCCCTCGACCGGCAGGGCTCAATTTATATGATGGCCAACTCTGGAGCCAGAGGTAACATGGGACAGATCAGACAGATGGCTGGAATGCGTGGGTTAATGAGTGACCCATCAGGCCAGATCATTGAATTGCCTATCAAGGCCAATTTCAGAGAGGGCCTCTCCGTCCTGGAATATTTCATCTCAACACACGGTGCACGTAAAGGTTTGGCAGATACTGCGCTCCGTACATCCGATAGTGGCTATCTCACCAGAAGACTTATTGATGTAGCACAGAGCATTCTCGTTACCGAAGAGGACTGCGGAACAGATGAAGGTCGTTGGGCTTCTGAGCCAGCTGAAAAAGGTATTCTACCTTCGCTTTCTGAACGTATAGTCCACCGTTTTACTGCACGCGCAGTCGCTCATCCGGAGACTGGAGAAATAATCGTTGATCGTAACGAGGAGATCAACCCGGAGAAAGCCGCAAAGATCGTAGACGCCGGAATTACCGAAGTCTGCATCAGATCACCACTTACATGCCAGACCGGAAAAGGCATTTGCCAGCAATGCTATGGTATCGATCTTGCACGCGGAGGCTTGGTGGATGTTGGTGTAGCCGTCGGAATTATTGCGGCTCAAAGTATTGGAGAACCGGGAACCCAGTTGACCATGCGTACCTTCCATACTGGAGGTGTTGCCGGACTCGATATCACTGGAGGTCTCCCCAGAGTTGAGGAACTCCTTGAGGCCAGAAATCCCAAAGGGCAAGCCATCATAACCGAGATGGATGGAGTTGCTGAAATTACCGATATTGATGACGGCTTGAAGATCAAGATTACAAACTTGGAAGACCACCGAGATGACTATCCAATACCTCCCGGATATGAAGCAGCGGTAACTAATGGCCAGTTGGTTGATGCTGACCATGTATTAGCACTTCCAATATCCAAAGATACAGAAGAAGAACTCACCAATGATCTTAAACCTGTTCTGGCAAGGTTACAGGGCACGATTGAAGTTGATGAGAACCAAATATATATAACATACAAGGAGATGGAGGAAAAAGATTATCTTGTCCCTCAGGGAACGCGTTTTCTGGTGAAGAGTGGTGATACCGTCAGAGCCGGTGACCAACTCACTGAGGGCTCCCTCAATCCACAAGAAGTCCTTCGAATCGAAGGCGCAGACGCAGTCAAACGTTACCTTGTAAATGCGGTGCAAAAAGTATATCGAGCTCAAGGTGTGACCATACATGATAAGCACATTGAAATCATTGTTTCACAGATGCTGCGCAGGGTACGTATCGATTCTTCGGGAGATACCGGAATACTGCCCGGAGAGCTGGTAGATAGATTAGATTATGAAGCTATTAACACAAAGGTGTTGGCTGAAGGTGGTGAACCAGCTACAGCCCATCCGGTGCTATTGGGGATAACCAGGGCCTCACTCAACACCCCCAGCTTCTTGGCCGCAGCTTCCTTCCAGGAGACAACCAGAGTATTGACTGAAGCTGCTGTTGTTGGAAGTGTGGATAAACTGGAAGGTCTTAAAGAGAATGTGATTATCGGTAAACTCATACCATCTCGTAGCAGGGTCACACAGCAATTTGTGATGAAACTCTCGCAGGGGCCAGAACCCGGGGCTCGATTGATGGAACCGGATGCAACCACCGAAGTTCCTGACCAGGAAACTGAGATCGAAAATGAACAGGATACAACAACTGGCGATCCCGAACCTGTGGAAGAAGCGGTAGAAATAGTAGAGGAGACACAGCCAGAACTGGAAGCAGAAGAGGAAGCAACAACAGCACAAGAGATAGAAGATACTGAACAAGAACCTGAGGTAGAGGAACAACCAGAAATTGCACAAGAAATAGATCTGGCAACAGATGAGACTGAACAAGAACCTGAGGCAGAAGAAGAACAACCAGAGACACCACTGGAGATAGAACTCGAATCTGGCGAGGTAGAACAAGAGCCTGAAGAAGAGGATAACGAAGATCTGTCGGAAACTGTACAGGAGATAGAGATCGAGACGGACGAGGCAAAACTAGCAACTGAGGAAGAGGAACAAGAAGAAGATCAGCCAGATACTTCGCAGGAAATAGAACTGGAATTCGATTAATTTAACAAAGCGGTACGTTCTGAGAAAAAGGCTAAGTTTGGGTCTCCCCGGGCTTAGCCTTTTCTTTTACAGTTATTTGCATGGCGTTGCCCAACAAGCCAGTATTCCATACTATCCGCTAAAGCAATCCAGCTAGCTTGAATGATGTTGGTCGAACTGCCCACAGTCCGCCACTCCCGCTCCCCATCGCTCGACTCAATCAATACTCGTACCTTAGCTTCCGTCCCTTCACTTTCTTCAAGGATACGGACTTTGTAATCGATCAATCGAACTGCCAGAACTTCTGGATAGAACAGCGTCAATGCTTTGCGCAACGCCTCATCGAGTGCATTTACCGGACCATTACCTTCAGCCGCAGTATGCTGTATGGCATCCCCGACTTTCACCTTCACCATCGCTTCCGATAGTGTTCCTTCTTCGCCAATGGTTGGATGGCGGCGATGCCTTTCCACAACCACCATAAAATCAACCAGTTCAAACGGTGGATGATAGTTAGGTTGAGATCGATGCAACAGTAATTCAAATGAAGCTTCCGCATCATCAAATGTGAACCCACGGCTTTCCAAAGTCTTGATTTCTTTTAATATCTTCTTCGCTTCCGCACTCTGCGCCGCAAAGTCCAACCCACGTTCCTTGGCTTTGTAGATTATTGTGTTAGTACCAGCAAGTTCTGAAACCAAAATTCGACTGCTATTACCCACCAATCCCGGTTCGACATGTTGATAACTATTCTCCGATTTGACCATCGCCGAAATATGAATTCCTGCTTTATGCCCAAAAGCACTACTACCTACATATGGAAAATGAGAGTCATGAGCCAAATTCGCAACTTCACTCACATATCGAGATACTTCGGTGATCATCGTAAGTTGTTCATCGGTCAAGCAATCGATATCCATTTTGAGTTTCAATGCCGGAATTATGGAGCAGAGATTGGCGTTCCCACAACGCTCACCATAACCATTGATTGTCCCTTGAACCTGTGTAGCACCAGCCTGTACTGCAACCAACGTATTGGCTACCGCCAAATCCGAATCATTGTGAGCATGAATACCCAGCGATGTCTTGCACTTCTTTTTCGACGCTTTGACAATTGCAGTCACTTCATCAGGCATTGCCCCACCATTGGTATCGCAAAGAATAACACAATCGGCACCAGCTTCGGCGGCACTCTCAATAGTCTTCAAAGAGTACTCAGGATTCGCTTTGTACCCATCGAAAAAATGTTCGGCATCGAAGAACACTCTCAACCCTTTTGATTTCAGATATTTAATAGAATCAACGATCATTGCCAGGTTCTCATCAAGGCTTGTCTTGAGAATCCGGGTAACGTGTTGAGCTGAACCTTTTCCTACAAGAGTAATAACCTCCGCCCCGGACTGTAGTAAATCTCGGATGTTGGTATCATCCTCGATATCAGTATTTGCACGGCGTGTACTGCCAAAAGCAACCAGCGTAGAATTCGAGAGACTTACGTTTGACATTCGCTGAAAGAACTCGGTATCCTTGGGATTTGCGCCCGGCCATCCACCTTCGATGAAATGAATTCCCAATTCATCAAGCTTGGTAGCAATCCTGATTTTATCCTCAACTGAAAATGCAATTCCTTCCCGCTGAGCCCCATCACGCAGGGTCGTATCATAGAGATGAACGTTCACTTTTACACCTCGAAAATGCAAGTTTAGACTACATCAGCCACTGTCTCTCGTCAAGCACAAATTGTAGAATATCGACAGAGTTTTGTTGATAGATTAATGATATGCTAAACTCATTTCAATAGGAATGATGATAATGAGTGATATTAAGACAAACTGGCAGCATGGACTTTTGTTTTCCATAATTGCCCTGATGATAGCTATTGCTGATCAGGTTTTGAAAACCCTTGTCAGAGCAAATATGTACCTGGGCGAATCAACACCTGATGAAGGGAAATTTCGTCTCACCTATTCCACCAATGAGGGAAGTGTTTTTGGCCTTCCTCTTGACTCGACTTTCCTTCTCATCATGGGGATCATTGTTTTGGCTGTGCTCCTCTGGTTGAACTTCTTTTATCTGAAATCGGCAAGCAGATTCATGCGAATTGGATTGGGTTTGGTAATGGGTGGAGCTATCGGTAATCTAATCGATAGGATTCGATTCGGAGAAGTCACGGATTTCATTGATGTAAACCTTGGCTTCTGGCCCCTTGATCCCTGGCCCATTTTCAATATCGCTGATGCCGCGCTCACCACTGGTGTGTTCATTTTAATCTACTGCTTTGTGGTTCTCGCCGCAAAGTTAAAATAACGGCCGCATTCGAATTTGTATGAGTGCAAGACCGCAGTCCGCTGGACAAATCTTGACTGTTGCTGTAATATAGATAGGGTTTTCAGGAGGCAAAAGTTTTGGCAAATAGTAGATCAGCAAAACAAAGAATCCGGGTCAATCGTAAAAGGTATCTTCGAAACAAATCCATTCGAAGCCAATACAAAACATATATAGGCAAGGCTGAAAAGCTCATTGAGAACGGCGATATGGAAACGGCCGGAGAAGCAGTCAAGCAAGCTATAAGTGTTCTCGACAGAACGGCACAGAAAAGGGTCTTGCATCCCAACAATGTTGCCCGTCGAAAATCCAACCTGGTCAGGAAGCTCAACAAAGCCCTTGCTGAAAGCTAACTGATATCAGAAAAGTTATTTGATAAAATAGAAACGCTCCCATCAGGGAGCGTTTTTTCGTTAAGGTTTCA
>CAZWIP010000099.1:0-11199 GCA_964634125.1 uncultured Dehalococcoidia bacterium | reverse complement strand
ATTGTAATATATTTTCGATGTTTTGTCTAGTATTTAATTGCCGGGTTAATAGTTGCCGATTTAACAGATAGGGGGTAATTCCTCTGTGGTTTTGGTTCCGGCTATTCCGGGTTAGGAAAGGATATCATGGGAAAAACATTGCACATCAAAGCAGGCTCTTTAGATGCTATCGCAGAACTTAATGAAAGCCAGACCGCTGAATCAATCTGGCAAGCTCTTCCTATAACGGGTTATGCCCAGACATGGGGAGACGAGATCTATTTCAGTATTCCACTCGCACTCCCTCTTGAGAACGGGCAGGTAGTAGTTGGAATGGGAGACCTCGGCTACTGGCCTACTGGAAAGGCTTTCTGCATCTTTTTTGGACCCACACCAGCCTCAACGGGAGATGAGATTCGCCCTGCCAGTGCCGTGAATGTTTTCGGCAAAGTTACTGGTGATGCTACTATTTTCAAGCAAGTAAAAGAGGGCACGGAAGTTGTTATTGAGAAAGGTGAGGCTGGCTAAATGCTGTCAACTTTGTATTTGTGGGTCACAACAACTACACTCCCCCAAAGGGCGAGAGGACTTCCTCTCCCTTGAAGGGAGAGGTTAGGTGAGGGTAAAAATACGCATAACTGATATTTCCCCAGTTGACAGCGTACTAATGTTATGTCGTGAGAACAAGATACCACATCCGGCTTTGGGCTTCTTCGGCATGCTCCTCACATCGCGATATGTTGCCGATATATTTCATTTCGCCAGCAGGTATATCACAATCTACTCACAATACCCGCAATACAAAATTTCAAAAACATGTTTGAAAACCCGCATATCGCCAAGTTGACAACGTAGGTGGAAGGTGATATAAGCACGCTATCGGCTATTTATTGATTTTCACCTCGCGAAAGGAGAAATATGTTAACTAAATACGACGAATTTCTGTGCCACCAGACTGTATCGACATTTGACCATCCCAATACCAGCGCCAGAGAATGGACAGAAAGAACCTGGTTCAGTGTCCATGACATCTCCGGCAAGCTATCGCTGGTTAATTCTTTCGGTTATTATCCCAACCGGAATATCATCGATGCTTATGTATCGGTTACTATCGAAAACAAGACCGTCTATACTGTTCGCGCATCTCGTGAACTTCGGCCAGCCATCGATGATGTGAGGGTGGGACCGTTTTTCTATGAGATAGTTGAACCTCTCAAAAAAGTACGAAGTGTCCTCGAAGAGAACGATTACGACGTCAGCTATGACATCCTCTGGGAAGGAACCATGTCAGCACACGAGGAGGAACCGCAGTTTATCAGGTTCCGCGGTAAGATCGAGGAGAACATCGTGCGTTACATGCAGGTGGGTAGACCCACGGGCTGGATTAAAGTCGATGGGCAAACTTACCAGCTTGATAAGGAAAACTGGCGCTGTGAAAGGGATCACTCGTGGGGTGTCCGGCGGGGTGGTGGTGTGCCGGAAATGGGAGTGCAACCGGGCGAAATACCTGAAGGATACGTACACAATTTTATTGCCTATCAGTTCGATAACTGGGGTGCTACGTTCCATCGAAGAGAACACTGGGATGGGACTCCCCTGGTGTTCAGTGGTGCTATTTTCTATCCCGATGGCAGCGGAAAAGAAGAGCTTCCGCTGGTTGATATAGAGCACAACTATACCTTCCGACCGGATATTCGACAAATAACGTCAGCAGATGTAACCCTTATCGCCGCTGACGGCTCCCGCAAGGAGATATCGGCAAAACCATTAAATGCTTGTTATTTGAAGGCCGGAGGAATGTTCGGGTTCCGAGATTTCACGCATGGTTTATGGATGGGTCCGTACTTTATTGACGGACATAAAATCGATATCAACAATCCCGAGGGACTGGCAGAGGTCCACTTTATCGAAGACCTGGCATGTGAACTGCGTTGTGGTGATGAGATCGGTTACGGTATCTTCGAGCTGGTAATGATCGGGAAGTATCCTAGGTATGGATTCGAAGGATACTAACAGACACCAGTGGTAAGTCACACTTGAAATGTCATTCTGAACAAAGTGAAGAATCTCAACCGCAATCATCGGAGATTCTTCGGTCATCCATACGGATTCCCTCAAGAATGACAATGCGTCAGATAACAGTTGACACAGAACTAGACAAGCCAAGGAGGAAAGACAAATGGCAGCAGATCTGGCTGAAGTAAAATCAAAACTTGTACCCTGGGTGCAACAGAAGATGCCCCAGGCGAAAAATTTATCACTCTCTGATCTGGAAAAGCCCGGAATGGGTCTCTCCAGCGAAACACTTCTCTTTGATATAAACTGGGAAGAAGATGGGCAAAAACAATCTAAAAGTGTCGTCCTCCGGGCTGCGCCACTTGGAGGGGACGGGGTTTTTCCGGAATACGCATTGGGACATCAGTTCCGTATCATGCAAATTCTCAAGGACACCGATGTTCCCGTCGCCAATATGTTATGGCTGGAAGAGGACCCATCTATCATTGGCGCCCCTTTCTTCCTGATGGATAGGCTTGTAGGCGATGTTCCACCGGATTATCCCTCTTACCATGGTTCCGGTATGTACTTCGAAGATACACCCGAACACCGGTCCAAAATGTGGTACGGGTCACTTGATGCCCTGACCAAGATTCATAAACTCGATTGGAAAGCAATGGGATTCTCTTTCCTTGGTGAGCCAAAAAACAATGTTGATGCTATAAGTATGCAACTGGGTTATTGGGATAACTACTTCAATAACTGGCTGAAAGATGATCCGCAGGAATCCCATCCTACCATGGAAGCAACCCTCGAATGGTTGAAGGAAAACCGCTACGAACCCGAGCGTATTGGACTTTGCTGGGGTGACGCTCGTATTGGGAATACGCTGTTCAGCAAGCCCGATAGGGACGTACTGGCTATCATGGACTGGGAGATGGCGTTTATCGGAGACCCCATAGCCGATCTAGCCTGGTTTTTCACTCTCGATAAACAACATAGTAAGGGGTATGGTTTACCTCGCTTGCCGGGCACACCGGAAGATGAAGAAGTCGTTCAACGGTACGAAGAACTCACCGGATGGAAAGTTGAAAACCTCTTTTACAATGAAGTCTTAGCCACCTTCCGATACGGGATGACCGTGATTTCAGTTCTGAAGAAATTCATTAAACAAGGTATACCTATCGAAGAAGACTTGATTCTAAATAATTTCCCCACCCAGCATTTATCCGACCTTCTGGGATTGCCCTCCCCGGGTGAGAAAAAACAGGACTTGACGGATATTAACGATATCACTGTAAGCGTTCAATTCCACTTCACCGGACCCGGCGGTTCTGACTGGTATCTCGTTTCTGATAAGGGGAAAGGTACCCGATACGAAGGCACCATCGATAATCCAAACTGCACCATAACAACCTCCGTAGAAGACTGGAAAGCCATTCAATCCGGTGAACTTAACCGTCTGGATGCATGGTCCACCGGTAGAATGGTAACAGATGGTGATCTGGGACTACTAGCGCTTCTCGAAGACATGATGAAGGAGTTTACTTAGCCTTAGCACCGCCAGAATACTACGCTCTATTTTATCCTCAGAAAACAACTTCAAGGTCTGGCGACGGCCGGATCTATCCCACTCGCATTTGACAGGACTGGTCCCTCATGCTAGAATGGCTCACTGTCCACCTTCAGCGAAAAATAATGTCATTGGAGCAATGTGCACCTTCACACACGGAGAACGTAAATTCACTGAAGAAGAAAGATACCTTCTAACCACCATAGGCCACCAGGCCAGTATCGCTATCGAAAAAGGGATATTGATGGAAGAAGCTTCCCGAGCAGAAGCATTAGACGAATTGGATAAATTGAGAACGGAACTTCTGGCCAGCGTATCTCATGAGCTGCGTACGCCACTGACCGTGATCAAGGGGCTTTCAGATTCACTCGTACAACCGGATGTAGAGTGGGACAGTGAAACTGCACAGGACTTTCTGCGAACCATCAGTCAGGAATCAGATGTACTCTCCCATATAATAACCAACCTTATGGAGATGTCCCAGATGGAAGCAGGCATGATGACCATGTACAGGAAAAAAAGTGATATTTCATCTATAGTAAGCCAGCTTGAACATCAATTGAATAGTCTAACGAGTAACCATGCATTTGAAATCGATATCTCACCAGACATGTCACAAATCGAGGTTGATAAGATACGCATCGGAGAAGTGATCGTTAATCTTGTCTCCAATGCTGCCCTCTATTCCGAAGAAGGTTCCAGGATCACTTTGCATGCCAGTGAAGTAAATGGCGAAAATCTGGTGACTGTTACCGATCAGGGTATTGGTATCCCAGTAGAAGCTGCTGATAAAATCTTCGATAGGTTCTATCGACTTGAAAGTGGCGTGGCTCACAGACGGGGAGGCACAGGCTTGGGACTGGCTATTTCTAAAGGGATCGTGGAAAGCCACGATGGTAAAATCTGGGTGGAAAGTAGTCCCGGAGAGGGCTCAAAGTTCAGTTTTACCATAGCAAATGCATCGGATTCTGATGGATAGATAAATGACCGCTTTGCGTTTAAAGTTTGTCATTCTGAACCGAAAGTGAAGAATCTCCCTGCCTTAATGTGAGGTTCTTCGGTCGCTACTCTCCCTCAAGAATGACATCCATTTTACAATGTCATCGCCATATAAACATCGTTCTACCAGACGTAGTGCGAGGCTGAAGGGTCGCGCTACGGTATTCTTTATTTCTCCAACTCCTGTTCTTTGGTGGGAATGATATTAGTGGATACTAGCTAAAAAGTTCCCTGATCCGATGCGGCTGCTCTCATATCCATCTGCTCCATTGAAGCCTCGGAGACTCCCCTGTATACTTAATAAAATAGCCCAAGCATCTTTTATGACAGGAGATCATAGTCAAATGGCAAAAAAGACCGTTTTCATCACCGGAACCACTGGCTCTATGGGTGGCGCCGGATTTCTAGAACTGCTTAAAAGGCGAGACAGGTTCGATATTGTAACTCTGGCCCGGCCATCCAATAAAAACAAGGAACAAATGGCCAAATACATGAGTGAGCCCGGTGTCAAAATCGTCTGGGGAGATTTAACCAAATACGAGGATGTTCTTGAATGTGTTACCGGGGTAGACTACGTTCTACATCCAGCAGCGTTTATTGCCCCGGCAGCAGACCATGATCCGGATACCGCCTGGAAGATCAATGCAGGATCCGCGGAAAACATTGTAAAAGCCATCAAGGCACAACCCGATCCCGACAGCATCAAACTGGTATCGATCGGTTCCGTTGCAATGACAGGCGACCGTCTCCCTCCAATTCATATGGGCCGTATCGGCGATCCCCTCAAACCAAGTATCTATGATGCATACGCCACATCGAAGATTGCCGCAGAAAAGACCGTAGTTGAATCCGGTCTCAAGTACTGGGTATCATGCCGCCAGACCTACATAGCCATCCCGGATACTATGTCCCTGATGGACCCCATCATGTTCCATCAGCCGATCAATACACACATTGAGTTCTGCACTCCTAATGATGCGGGACGTCTGCTGGCCAATGCCTGCGAGGATGATGTGCCTGAGGAATTTTGGCGCAGAATTTATAATATCGGGGGCGGTCCGGAATGCCGCGTAGTCTTCATCGAATATATGTCAGAAATTTTCAGTCGACTGAAAATAGGTGACTATACAAAACTAATGGACCGTAACTGGTTCACCCTGAGAAACTTTCATTGCCAGTGGTTCGAGGATTCCCACGTCCTCGATGATTATCTCCATTACCGGCAAGATACTCTGGAAAGCCATATTCAACAGGTAATTGACAATGCTTCCTGGCAGGTGAAGCTGGCAGGTTTACCCATAATACGGAACCTCATACCTAAATCCCTCGTCAAGAAATTCGTGATGGAGCCTATGGTAAAGGGGAAAGATGGTACCATAAACTGGGTACACAGCGACATCGAAGGCAGGATCACTTCGTTTTTCAAATCCAAAGAAGAGTGGGCCAACATACCAGACTGGGAACCGGAAGTTTCGCTGAGTTGTCAGGAACACACCCGTCTGGATCATGGTTACGACGAAAACAAACCGAAGTCAGAGCTTGATATTGAAGACGTGAAAGGGGCAGCCAAGTTTCGCGGCGGTGAATGCCTTTCAGAAAGCATGACCAAGGGGGACTTGACCACCAAGCTCAATTGGCGATGCGCTTTTGGCCATGAATTTGAGGGCAGCCCAACGTTAATTCTTCTGGCCGGACACTGGTGTCCAGAGTGTACACCTCCACCGTGGAATTTCGATGAAACCGCAAAGGTAAATCCTTTCTTCGCCCAGGTCTGGTATCCCAACCATGAAGAGTGTGAATGCTGCTTCTATGATGAACGGTGTTTTGAAGATATTATATAGTATTACACCAATCCCAAAATCTAGCTGAAAGGTGAAGTGCATCATAGTGGGATTATCAAACAGAATTGGAATCACCATTTTGACCTCGCTATTGCTGGTATTATCGCTGTTGGTTGCCTGTAATAGCGATAAGAAAACACCCTCAACTGCCTCAACACCGACGACTGCATCAGAGAGTTTGGTAGCCTATACTGAGGAACGGGAACCCTGTGATTGTCGCAATGAGACCAAAAACCTTTATTTTGGGGATTTGCACGCCCACACCCGCCTGTCATTTGATGCATATGGATACGATTTACGTGTAACCCCGACGCAAGCATACCAGTTCGCAAAAGGTGGTGAAGTGGCTTTGCCACCGCTGGACTCCGATGGAATTGGCACGCGAATTGTCAAGCTTGAACGCCCACTCGATTTTGTTGCCCTGACGGATCATAGTGAATTTTTAGCCGAAGTTTACCTCTGTACGAACGAAAGTTCTGCTGCCTATAATTGCGCTACTTGTCAGGAATACCGCGAGTATGGCACAGATGTAACCAAGCTAGGTATTAAACTTGCGACAACAAAACCTGTTCGTTTTGAAGATATCTGCCGGACATTTGGTGCTGACTGCAATGCTACTGCTAAAGAAATCTGGCAATCAGTTGTTCAAGCGGCGGAGAATGCCTACGATCGCAGTTCGGCCTGTTCCTTCACTGCTTTCCCAGCTTATGAGTATACCGGTGCCCCCAGTGCCACGAATAATCATCGCAACGTAATCTTTCGCAATGCACAAGTTCCTGGTTTGCCACCTTCATACTTTGAGAAGCAAACCGAGCAAGGGCTTTGGGCAGAACTAAAAGATATTTGTATCGATCAGGAAAATGGATGTGATTGTATTGCGATTCCTCACAATTCGAACATGAGCAATGGAAACATGTTTCTGCTCGATTATCCGGAAGGCATCAGCCTTGAAGAGCAGAGAGAGGCGGCGGCTTTCCGTGCAAAAATGGAGCCGCTAGTCGAGATTCACCAATACTCGGGGAACATGGAATGCAAGAATGGCTTCGAAGGAATCCCGTACGATCCGATGTGTGATTTTGAGAAAATACGTGAGGAGGATTTCGAGGATTGCGGAGGTATTCCGGGGCAGATGGGTCTGGCGGGCGTTGGATGCCTCTCTAGATACGATTATATTAGAAACGTTCTGAAATTGGGGCTTTCGGAGAGACTCAGAATTGGTGTCAATCCATATAAACTTGGCATCATTGGTGATACCGATACTCACAATGGCACACCGGGGAATACTGAGGAGTATAGCTTTCCAGGGCATGCCGGAATTACTGACAATACAGTCGAAGAGCGTCTGGGCACTAGCGAAATTAGGAGCCCGTTGGTGGCATACAATCCAGGTGGATTGACGGCCGTGTGGGCTGTAGAAAACAGTCGAGATGCCCTCTTCGATTCATTCCGCGCACGAGAAGTGTATGCAACCAGTGGCACCCGAATTAACGTGCGGTTTTTTGGTGGATGGGATTATCCGGCTGATATCTGCGAGAATCCGGAGTTCGTCTCTATCGGATATCGGAAAGGTGTCCCAATGGGTAGTGATCTTCCGGTAAAACCTGAGGAAACATCTTCGCCGACATTCGCTATCATGGCGAAAAAAGATTCGGGAACAGAAGAACATCCCGGCACAGATTTGCAGCAGATACAGATCATCAAAGGTTGGATCGATTCTGATGGTCTTGAACAGGAGAAAGTCTTTATAGTGGCAGGTGATCCCAACAACGAGGTAGGCGTTAATAGTGATACCTGTCAACCGGTTGGTGAAGGGTGGGAACAACTATGCACTTTGTGGACAGATCCGGAGTTCGACCCAAACAATCCTGCTTTTTACTATGTACGAGTCGTTGAGAATCCGAGTTGCAGCTGGAGGCAATATGATTGCAACTCTTTAGCAAAAGAAGAATCAGACCTGCCCGAAGCTTGTTCCGACCCCACACTTCAAAAGGTCATTCAGGAACGGGCAATCACATCGCCTATATGGTATACTCCGTAATTAAGATTCACATATAAAGGGAACTTGCAAATAATGAATAGTACTAAACCGGGATTCACCGTTGTAACAATCCTCATGCTAGCACTGCTGTTATTAGCTTCCTGTGGCAATAACGGTGATACAGGGGAAGAACAAACAACAATCAAACCAACGCCAACCGTAACTCAGGAACCGGTGATAATCACCATAGGTAACCTCTCTGACCTGACCGGAGTATCGTCAAATGCTATGGAGACAATAAACATGGCATTGAAAGATACGGTTGACTATTATAATGACCAAAATCTTATCCCCGGAGTCAAAGTGGAAGTAGTCACCTACGATGGGCAATGGAATCCATCCAATGACATACCCGGTTACAAATGGCTTAAAGAGAACGGAGCAGATTTGATATTAACTCCGGTATCATCGACAGCTGTAACACTCAAACCCTATGCAAAAAAAGATCAGATGGTGCTGTTTACATGGGCCCCTACCGAGGAAGCAGTATCACCTCCCGGGTACGTGTTTTCCCCGGCCAATACCTTGTGTAAATATGTTGGTTACACCCTCCTTAGTTGTGTAGCCGAAAATGACCCGGATTTTCCTAAAGATAGACCAGCCAAGATTGGCGGAGCATATTGGGCTGAGACCTATGGCGACGAAATTTTAACTGGAGCAGAAGAATATGCCATGGCTAACCCTGAGCAATACGAGTGGGAAGAAGGATTGCTGGTGGGGTTCGGCTTCGATTGGCATCCTGAAGTGGATCAGTTGAAAGATTGTGATTATGTTATGCCGCCTGTAATCATGACCTCTTTCGTTGAGCAATATCGTGAATCGGGTTATGACGCGAAGTTTCTGGGCACAAGTGCTCAACTCGGATTCCTTGATCAAATATACAAATCTAATTTGTGGGAGGAGCTGGATGGGGCGCTTTTCGTGGCTACGTGCCGATGGTGGAATGAAAAGGGTACATTGATCGATCTCACTCATCAGCTACTACAGGAAAACCGATCCAGCCAGGCAGAAGAGATCATACGTTCAGGTGTTGGATACCAGTCTGTTTACGGTTCCGTGGTAATACTCGAGATACTAAAAAACGCTGTCGAAGAAGTAGGGCCCGAAAATTTTAATTCCCAGGCTCTTTATGATGCGTCCGAATCATTCTCGTACACTATTGACGGAACTAACCGAGACAGTTTCAGCCCAACAAAGCGAACATCGTTAAATTATATGGGATTATACGAGGCCCGTGCCGCTGATAAAGATATTTACAGGGTTCTTCCTGAATGGTACCCCATCGTCTATGAGCCTTAAGACACAGGTAGAATCAACAGATTAACAATCGGATAGTAATGTCTGGATGTTTTTGCACAAGACATCTGTATCATACAAATCTGAAAATAGAATGAACAGAAACTGGATCAAGATAGCAACAACCATTCTCATAGGTCTCTTGCTAACGCTGTTTTTGCTGACTGCTTGTGGTGGTGGTGATGGTGACCAAGAACAGAACGAGACTTCACCAGTTACAATCGATCCAACTGTTCCCCCAAATGAAGGGCCAGTTAAAATAATCATTGGAAACCTCTCTGACCTTACAGGAGTATCTTCGAATGCAATGGGAGTCATTAACATGGCAGTTGAAGATACAGTTGAATACTATAACGAGCAAAACCTCATACCCGGAGTTGAAATAGAAGTGATCACATACGATGGTCAATTCAATCCATCCTATGATATACCTGGTTATGAGTGGTTAAAAGAGGCGGGAGCGGATTTGATTTTCACTGCTGTACCGCCAACACCGGTAACTCTCAAACCTTATGTGGATAAAGACAAGATGGTGCTATTCGCGTGGGCTCCTACAATGGAAGCAATTTCACCTCCGGGATACGTGTTTACCCCGTGTAACACCTTAAGCGAGTACGCAGGTTATACCCTCTTGAAATATGTAGCAGAAAACGATCCGGACTTCCCAAAAGACAGACCCGCTTTAATCGGTGGAGCTTATTGGGCTGAAACCTATGGTAATGGAGTTTTAACAGCCGCGAAGGAATATGCCAAAGCTCATCCAGATCAATACGAGTGGGAGGAAGGATACCTGGCTGGTTTCGGTTTCAACTGGACTACCGAAGTCGAGGGATTGAAGGACTGCGATTACGTATTACCGCCGGTAATTATGACCTCTTTTGTTGACCAGTACAGAAGCGCTGGGTACACAGCAAAATTCCTCGCTACCGAGGCCCAGACAGGTTTCTTAGGCCAAATAGACGATTCGGATCTGTGGGATGAACTGGATGGAACTATATTTGCTCGAACATGCCGTTGGTGGAACGAAGATGATGAAATGGTTGACCTGACAAAAATGCTGTTGCAGAAAAACCACTCTGGGGAAGCAGAAAGCATCATCCGTGATGGTGTCGGATATCTTGCCGTGAACGGTGCAGTAGTTTTGCTCAATATCATCTCCGATACAATCGAAGCAGTTGGGCCAGATAACTTCAATTCCCAAGCTTTATATGACACTACAGAATCGTTCTCATTCACTATTGATGGTATCGAACGGGATAGTTTCAGTAAAACCAAACGAACATCCCTCAATTACCTCGGGATCTATGAGGCCCGCGGTGCAGAGAGAAACCTATTCAGGGTTGATCCAGATTGGTATCCCATTATTTATGAGCCTTAAACTATTTATGGATTAACCGTTTTCTTCGCCACGGTACACACTTGGCATATTATTAACCCGGCAATTAAATACTAGACAAAACATCGAAAATATATTACAA
>CAZWIP010000098.1:0-11229 GCA_964634125.1 uncultured Dehalococcoidia bacterium | reverse complement strand
TTTTATCCCGGCTCTAACATTGAGAGTGGTACAATAAATGGGGGCAGGTCAAGACTGTTTTTAGTTGCCGGTTTAACAAGAAGAGCTTTGCCCCACATCCGTTGAAATAACACGAGACTGAGAAAGTAGGTAAAAACGTATTCTGCGTGTATTATGGTGAAGCTGAAGGCGAGTGATAATATATGACATAATCATAGCTGGAAAAGCCTGAGACTGACCAGTCAGATAGATTCACCAACACAGAAACCAGATTGAATCTCAGGACTTATCGGTTAGCTCTGGCTTGCTCACCCCATCAAAACAATAGGTACAGATCCTTCCCTTGGGGAGTCCAATGGCCTCAACCATATCTGGCATTGTTTGATATTTTAGAGAAGTTAATCCTAACCGCTTTTGGATTCTTTCAATCATCGAACAATATTTGTCCGATTTGGAGTCTACATAAGGTTCAAGATCGACAAGATCGGTTCCTTCAATTTCTTTTACTGCTCTTCGACCAGCAAGATCCAGTTCCGAGCGCGATCTTGAGAAATTCAAATATTTGCACCCGAAAACCAACGGGGGGCAGGCAGGTCGCATATGAACTTCAAGTGCCCCGGATTCGTATAGACGACTGATGGTATCCTTCAATTGAGTGCCCCGGACAATTGAATCTTCGCAAAAAAGTAACCGGGAACCATGAATAATATCCTTTATTGGGATCAATTTCATTTTAGCGACGAGATCTCTCTTATCCTGCACTTGTGGCATAAAACTCCTCGGCCAGGTAGGGGTATACTTAACGAAAGGCCTTCGATAAGGGAGTTTGGCATAATGGGCATATCCAATTGCATGGGCAATTCCGGAATCGGGAATACCAGCAACGAAATCGACTTCTACATTATCATTTTTGGCCAGAAATACACCACAGCGATTTCTCACCGCTTCAACATTGATACCTTCATAACTCGATGAAGGATAGCCGTAATAAATCCACAAGAAGGAACAAATCTGCATTTGTTCTCCGGGAGCGATTTTTTGCTCGATTCCTTCTTCAGTTAGAAATACAACTTCACCTGGGCCTAATTCTTGTTTTACGTTGTAATTGAGGTTGGGAAGGGCGGAAGTCTCAAAAGTGACAGAAAATGATCCTTCCTTTTCGCCAATAATAACTGGCGTTCTGCCTAATTTATCTCGTGCTGCATAGACCCCTTTATTGGTTAGAACCAGCATCGAGCAGGAACCTTCGATTGTTTCATGAACGCGTTTAATGCCATTTTCAATCGTGTCTTCTTGATCGATGATGCTTGCTATCAGCTCTGTTGGATTTACTTCGCCCTCGTTTAATTCTGAGAAGTGGGCAGAATTCTTTTTGAAGATATCTCGTAAGACAGTCTCAGTATTCTGAATAACACCAACGGTAACGATGGCATATGTCCCAAGATGTGAGTAAATCAAAATTGGCTGGTCTTCGAAATCGCTAATGATACCAATCCCTTTGTTCCCGTGCATTTTCCCAATGTCTTCTTCAAATTTGGAACGAAACGGTGTGTTGCTAATATCATGAATATAGCGAATAAATCCTTTACTGTTGTGTACCGCCAAACCTCCCCGCTTCGTACCAAGATGAGAATGGTAATCTGTTCCATAAAATAGATCTGGGATGCAATCGTTTTTTGAAACAACACCGAAAAATCCGCCCACAATTATCTCCTATTGTTTTTTGTTTTGATCATAGCATAGCATGTGATTGGGATTACATGCTACACTGTTATTTCCTCGTATCGGTCAGTATTTCGCAGAATAACCGAGCAACATCAATATATGTAGTGTTTTATTTGCTCACCATTATCACCTATTTCCATCATCGATTCAATTCCTAACCCGAGATGGATGTCAGCCCACTGTTCAGTAACCAGTTGGTCCGATTCCTCTGTTTTGACGCCATCAGCTGCCAACGGCACATCGGATACCAAAAGAAGCGCGCCATGAGAGATTTGATTGTAATGACCCACGATAAAAAGAGTCGCTGTTTCCATATCAATAGCAATACATGTCATCCGCTTTAACCGTTCGAGAAAAGGTTCATCATGCTCCCATAAACGTCGATTTGTGGTATAGACCACACCACTTCTGTAGTCGTGGCCATGTTCCATGATTTTTTGTGAAACGAATTTGTGAACTTTGAAAGAAGGGAGCGCAGGAACCTCCGGGGGAAAATAATCGTTGCTTGTGCCCTCACCACGAATAGCTGCGATCGGAAGGATAAAGTGACCAATCTCAGTTGTGTGTTTTAGCCCACCGCATTTTCCCAGAAAAAGGACTCCTTGGGGAGCGCGCGCACTCAGTAGATCCATGATTGTGGCGGCGTTAGCAGAACCCATCCCGAAGTTCACGATCGTCAGGCCCTGGCTGTTTGTTGCGGCCTGCATTGGTTTATCTTCACCGTATATATCGCAATTGAAACGATCCGCGAATGTTGAGAGGTAATAATGA
The DNA here is from genome assembly GCA_964634125.1 of uncultured Dehalococcoidia bacterium. Classification (GTDB taxonomy): domain Bacteria; phylum Chloroflexota; class Dehalococcoidia; order SZUA-161; family SpSt-899; genus JABMQN01. The sequence continues at coordinate 8,754 of CAZWIP010000098.1, read as the reverse complement.
AAGTTCGTCAAAAGGATGTAGTCACCGAATTCATCAAGGGGCATTCCCGTGTAGCGTGGAAGCCAGTTCTTTGCGATATCAAGTTTATCAATCATGATTCATATTTCCTCTGTTGTATTAAAAAAGATCTATCTATGAAGCCGGACACCGCAGTAGGGACACACCTTTGCGTCTTCATCCACACCTCGACCACATCGTGTACAGTAATGGACAGCTTGGTCGAGGAATTGTTCACCGCAATGAATGCAAAATGTATCTACGCTAGAGATGTATCCATTGCAGTAGGGGCATACGACTTTATCGGACAAGCCGTTTGCTTGTTTGGGTGGATCAGTTGCATTCAATTCCTCAGGTTCTCGTAAAATATAAACTCTCTTTTGTGTGGTGCTTTGCTTCAATTTGGTTGTAGTCATAGTCAATGTGCCGGTGGTCAGGCTTCGGCATGAAAGACCAGATATTGCTGGAAACGATCTCTTACTCAAAGTTTCCTCCTTACCTTACGAATCATAACATTCGTTTGCTTGCGTCAGATATTGATCCTCAGTGCTTAAAATGCACAAAAATTCTACCAAAGTTTTTATCATCTTTCTCTATTCGATGATAAAGCTTCTTTATCTCCGGCTTTCGCAGAAATCGCAATACATGTTTCTTTAGCTGACCGCTTCCTTTGCCGGGAATAATCTCAACCAGAGTAATCCTTTTCTCCACCGCTTCTGTCATAACCCGGTCAAGTTCGGCATCAATCTTCAGGCCTCTATTGTAGATATCATGCAAATCAAGTTTAATTTTCGCCATTTTCCTACTCTTTCCAACTGGTAATGGTATCACATGCATAGCATTTCTTGTTGTGAATGCAAATAGTGCCTCCGCATCGGGGGCATCGATACTTCTTTTCTTGTTGAATAATGAATTCTTTAATGCTGTTATCTCTTATGTAGTTAAGGTTTTCAATGAAACTCATACCATATTGGGTACTGTAACGTTTATCAAGGCGTTTCAATGCAGCACAAGGATAATCGCCACACTCAAAGCAATACTCGATTCTATTCTCTTTTAGCAGAGTACAGTCCCTTTTAATAAACGCGCACTGTTTGTTTCTCGGTCGGCAACCTGTGCAGTGAACAGTTTCCCCTCTCTTCTTTGGTATGTTCTGATGATAAGCCAGATATCCACTGCACACACCACAATCCATCCCGCATGGCGCAATGAGCTCTTTTCTCGCAATGTCCTTTTTCATACTAATTTCAGTTTCATTATTAAACCGGCAACTGAAAACAGACTGTAAAAACGTTTCAATGAATGTCATTCTGAACAAAGTGAAGAATCTCCTCTATTCTAAGCAAGAGATTCTTCGGTCGCAAAACTCCCTCAGAATGACATCCTACAAGTAGAATTTCTCAGAAAGTCTATTTAATTGCCGGGTTAATGATTTCGCAAGAAGACGATATTTGTATAGCCTTCCGCAGTTGATGGCTGAAACTCTACTCGGTTCCCTACCTCGATCCCGTTCTGTGTGAAGAACCCTTGGTTTACCTCGACCGCATATCGATATGACGCCGAAGGACCATAGTGTTCCTTTGAAAGTGGCTCCATATCCATAATTTTAACGATCAATAGCTCCTCAGAGATGAACGCAATCGAAAGGGGAATGAGCGTTTCTTCCATCTGGAATCCAAAGGTTACTGTATCCTCAAAGTCGAACAACATACCGCCTTCCAGCGATGTTCTGCCACTTAAACCTTGTAAAAACTTATCTCCCCAGGGTTCGTCGGTGAGTTCCAGTTGAAGCGTGACAGGTTCTACAGTCTGGGTGGGAGGAGATTCCGTGATTAGAGGTGTCTGGGTTGTGGCAGGAACAGTTTCAGAATCGCTGGTGCATGCCGTGAGGATTATCAGAAGAGTAGCCAGTGCGATGATAACTGTTCTGAGTTTGCTCATTTTTTGCGTACTTCTGCCAGTGCTTCAATTATAGCGTCAGTGTGTTCGGGTTTGCCCACACTGATACGGATCATGTTGTCAAGCAGGGGAGTGTCAAAGTATCGAATGAATATACCCTTGTTTTCAAGGTCTTGCTTGATTTGACGGGCGTTACTATACAGAACTCGACAGAGAATGAAGTTGGAGCGTGAAGGGATGGGATCGAGGATGCCTTGTTCTTTGAGTTTGTCGAAAAGACGTTGCCTCTCAGCGATAATGGCTTCGATGGTGTTTTGGATATAATCCATATCGGCGAAGGTTTCCCTTACAGCAATCTGCGCAGCAATAGTGATGTTGTACGGCATCTTCATTCGATAAATGATCTCGTTGATCTCTGGCGAAAGGATACCATAGCCCACGCGAAGACCAGCCAAACCTGCCCATTTACTGAAGGTACGCAGTACGATGAGATTGGAATACGAGCGTACCAGTGGAGCGACGCTTTCCTTGGCGAACTCGTAGTATGCCTCATCCACTACGATCCACTTACCTGTCTTGAGCAACTGAAGTATCTCTTCTTCAGATGCCAAATTTCCCGTGGGATTATTAGGGGAGGTGACGAAAACAACTTTGGTCCGTTCATCGATAGCCGATAAGATTGCATTCACATCGACACTGTAGTCCGGTTTTCGCTGGACATTTACAATCTCTCCACCGTTCACCTGCGTGCTAAAAGGATACATCCCGAAAGTCGGGGGACAATTGATCACCTTATCTCCCGGTTCAAGTGAAATTCTTAAGATATTATCGATCAGTTCATCGCTGCCACTACCCACGGCTATATTTTCCGAGCCAAATCCCGTGTACCCTTCGAGTAACTTTCGTACCTCGCGGTTTAAAGGATCGGGGTAAATGTTGTAAGAGATCGCCTCGCCGAGAGCACGTTGTACTCGTGGCGAACAGCCGTATGGGTTCTCATTGCCATCAAGCTTGATAACCTTTTCTAGAGGAACACCGACACGTGCTCCCAGAACCTCCGGGGGATCGATGGGTTCATACGGTTTCAGTCCATCCAGATGTGATCGAAGGATATCCTGATTCTCCATAATACTTTCTCAGAGTTTACCAAAGTTCGCCTATACTATAATTGAAACCTCGCTCCAAGAGCAAGCGTAAACCTACAACGCGTTGACAATGCTCTCTTCAGTCATTATCCTTGGCTCTAGATCGATACTAATGAGGTAACATTGGCACATCCTCTGAAATCTGCACTCAGTGGAATAGTTGGCGAAAAGTACGTTGCGGATAGTGATTTCGCTGTATGGACATATGCGAAAGATTCCAGTGGTTTTCCGGCAACGGTGCCCGGTATCATCGTGAAACCCGGTACAACTGATGAGGTCTCGCAGATAGTCAAACTGGCCAATCGGGAAAAGGTTCCCATTGTCCCGAGGGGTGGTGGGACAGCGTACGGAGGCACAGCATACAGTCGATCTCCGGGTGAATCAAGCTTAACCATTTGTATGGATTTGACGCGTATGCGGAAGATACTGAATATCAACGAAGTGAACAGGACCGTGACCGTTGAAGCGGGCATCACTTGCACTGAACTGGAAACCAGATTGAGGCGGCGAGGTTTATACGTTCATACAGTCTATGGTCCGGCCGATTCCGTAACGGTTGGCGGTGTTGTGTCTGGGGTGTGTGGTGGTGGGGGTGGACAGATGTTCTCCTCGTCGGGGAATAATGGCCCATACTTTCTTGGAGTGAAAGCGGTTTTGCCCAATGGGGATGTCATTGAAACCGGTACTCGAACAAATGCGCAGGCCAGTATGTTTGGTCGAGTTTGCCACGGACCGGATATGACCGGCCTTTTCATCGGGCACATGGGTATTTTCGGGGTTACTACCGAAGTGACGTTGCAGGTGTTCGACTGGCCACCCTATGAAGGTGTTGGCGGAGTTGCTTACGATTACGAAAATCTGAATGAAGCACATAAGGCTTTTACAGCACTTGCGGCCCATCCAGCCAGGCCTTTCTCTCTATTGGGTTTGATTGGCCCCGGTCCGGAATCGATCATGCGAAGGATTGACTGGGCCGTATTCTACAAGGTGCACGGGTATTCTCAAGAGGAAGTTGATAGCAAGAGTGAGATTGCATATGAGATAATCGCTCAAACCGCGCAGCCGAAAGAATGGGATTCTGATTTTGTACGTATTCTTCAAAAGCGATCGTTACTTCATCCTCACGATGTGAGTCCACGCAAGATGGGTATGTGGAGTTATCCTGAGCCATGTTGTCCCAGGGATGGCACACTTGGGATAGTGAAATCAACCCTCGAATTGATGAATCGAGAATTGGAGGGATGGGGTGGCAGGATAAAATCTGCCGGTTCTGCCGTATGGATGCACGGAGATCAGGACTATGTATCTTTCCCGCTTCACCATAAAGAATCTGATCCGGAGGCCAGGGAAAAGGCGCTGGATGTCTGGAAAAAGATAATCGATATGGCTCTTGATAAGGGAGCGAATTTCCTGGTGATGGATAAACACATTGGCGATATGTGCGCGGCCCGGTTTCCTCCCGAGTACCATGACTTTTTGCGAACCATTAAAAAGTCGCTTGATCCCAACAATATCATGAATCCGTATGTATTGGGGTTATCCGAAAAAGAGTAGGGGGGTTATGTCATTCTGAGGGAGCGCGCGACCGAAGAATCTCTATGAACAATCGGGGAGATTCTTCACTTTGTTCAGAATGACATCTAAAGAGGGCTGTTGGGGCTTAAACGTTCGTACGAAGGGAAAGAATGGAAAACCAGAGACTGAATGAACTCCGGGAAATGGCCTATGCTTGCACTCGGTGTGGGTACTGTCGAGAGAAGTACTCCGATGATGTTCCCACTAAAACCCCGGCTTTTGGTGTATGCCCCATATGGGAACATAACGGAGGTTTCGAGTACCAGTGCTCACGAGGTAGACTCCAGATCGCTCAAGGTATTTTAGAAGGTCGATTGCAGTACTCGCAAGAATTAATAGACGTACTCTACACCGATCCCGATTGCAGATTGTGCTCCTGGGTGTGCAATGCCGAACCTGTGCTGGATCCTCCAAAAATATGGCAGGCCATGCGGCAGGACATCGTTAATGCCGGATTGGGACCGCCGAAGAAGCTCAAGGAAATCGATTCGAGAGTGAAGGAGCGGCACAATGTATTTGGCGGCAAACCGGAACTTCGGGATAGATGGGCTGAAGGTATGAATCTCCCAACAGAGGGTGATGTACTGTATTTTGCCGGTTGCTATGCATCCTATCAACAGCCCGAAATTGCCCGGTCAACGGTGGCGATTTTAAGAGAAGCTGGAATTAATATAGCTTACTTAGCTGGCGAAGAATGGTGTTGTGGGGTGGTCCAGTTCCATGATGGTTCAATATCATTGGCTGAAGATGTAGCTCGACATAACATAGAGGTGATACGGGCAAGCGGTGCCGAAACAGTAGTGACTGCCTGCGCGGAGTGCTATAAGTCATTCAAAATGGATTACTCAGAAATTTGGGATGAGTTGGGATTCGAAGTTGTGCATATAAGTGAGATGATATCGACATTGATTAACGAAGGTAAGATAACATTTAAATCCAGTCTGCCGGAGAATAAGGTGACTTTCCATGATCCTTGCAGGTTAGGGCGGTATTGTGGAATATATGATTCACCGAGGAATATCATCAAGAGTATTCCCGAAATCGAATTATTAGAAATGTTGCGGCATCGGGAGTACGCCTGGTGTTGTGGTGGTGGTGCAGACCTGGTGCCTTCGATGGATACTCAACTGGCTGTAGAGATAGCGGCAGGCCGAATAGAGGAAGCCAAAGAGACCGGTGCGCAGGCGATTATTATCTCATGTCCCCGATGTGCTAAAACACTGAGAGATGCAGGTGATGGGATCATGGTATATGACCTTTCTGTTGCAGTGGCGCAGGCGATGGGCTTGAAGGTGTGACTAGTTTACATGAGCTATGCCAGTTGTGCTTTAGACTCGGCATCGGTAAAATAGAGAAGTCAATTTCACAATAAGGAGAAAGGAATCAGATGTCAGACGAGTTACTGTATGAGAAAAAAGGCCATATTGCCTATATAACCATCAATCGACCTCAAGCACTCAACAGCATGAATAAAGCGGTGTGGGAAGGAATTATCAAGGCGTGGGAAGATGTTCGGGATGATATCAATATCTGGGTAGCGATCGTTAGCGCTGCCGGAGAAAAGGCATTCTGTGCCGGGCAGGATTTAAAAGAAATGGGTGAGTGGATGTCCATCCCAGAGGCGGAAAGGCCGCCTTTCCCCATTCCGGAAGTTAATCCCATGAAGGGTCTATGGGTACCAAAGCCATTCATCGCTGCTATCAATGGTATTTGCACTGGTGGAGGACTAGAGTTTGCCATGGCGTGTGATCTCAGAATTGCCTCTGATAATGCTCGGATGGGTCTCGCAGAAGTGAAGCAGGGGCTGATGGCTGGTAACAGCGGTACGCAGAAACTGATTCGATTGGTACCATTTGGCATCGCACTTGAGATGCTGATGACGGGTGATTTCATCGATGCGCAGACAGCCCTTCGAAGTGGGTTGGTCAACAAAGTTGTGCCGCAGGCTGAGTTGATGCAGGCAGCAGAGGAATTGGCTAATCGTATTTGTGCAGCAGCGCCGGTATCGGTGCAGGGTTGTAAAGAGGCTGCATACCGTGGTATCGAAGTTCCTTTGGCAGAAGGTCTGAAAATTGAAGCGGAGGTTATGGCCAAGATCGGTGCCAGCGAGGATGCCAAGGAAGGGCCGAGGGCGTTTGGTGAAAAGCGTAAACCAGAGTGGAAAGGGAAGTAAGGGCACGATACATCGTGCCCTTACTGTGGGCATAAGTAGTGTAAAGGGGCAGTTCAATGGGGCTGCCCCTTTACACTTGTGTGACTGTGTAGAGCGAGGCTTCATCCGCGCATGAAGCGACCCTGAAGGGTCGCGCTACGATGAAATCATAGCACGTTGGATTTTTTGAAAAAGACGCATTATGACTGATACCATATCTTTTCCTCTCCTGTTTTCACCGGTAAAGATCGGGAATCTAGAACTCAAGAACCGATTGATAATGTCGCCGGTCGGAACGAGGTTGGCTCGGGATGGAATGGTCACGAAGGAATTTAAGGAATTCTATGCCACTCGGGCTAGAGGTGGTGTGGGCTTGATTATTCTGGAACCATGCTTTGTTGAGCCAGAAGGTGAAGGGATATTCCTTTCGCTGCATGATGACAGGTTCATCACGGGATTACGGGAACTGGTTGAAACGGTCCATGAATGCGGAGCCAGAATCGGAGTTCAGTTGTATCATGCTGGCTGGCAATCGGGGAAGAGTAATGCCAGGTTCCTGCCTCCGATTCCACCCGCAGAACTCTCAGTAGAAAGAATCAAAGAATTGGTGAGAAAGTTCGCCGAAACTGCCGGTAGAGCACAAGAAGCCGGATTCGATCTGATTGAAATCCATGCCGCTCACGGGTATCTCCTGAGCCAGTTCCTTTCACCGTTAGGGAACCAGAGAACCGATGAATATGGGATTGACATAACAGGTCGAGTGAAGTTTGTTTCAGAAATCATCAAGTCAATCAGAGTGAAAATTGGGCAGGATTTTCCACTAAGTTGTCGGATCAATGGGGCCGAGAATATCGTCGGAGGACTGACAATCGATGATTCAAAAGAGATTGCACCGATATTAGTACAAGAAGGGCTGGATTTGTTGAGTGTCTCAGCAGGGGCTTTGGGTTCCTATCCCTTAACAATACCTCCATCTGATACGGAACACGGTTGTTATGTGCGCCTGGCTGAAGGGGTAAAACAAGTGGTCGATGTGCCAGTTGTGGCGGTTGGCAGGATTAATAGTCCGGAGTTGGCTGAAGAGATTCTAATAACAGGAAAGGCCGACCTGATAGCCATGGCCAGGGGGCTTGTAGCTGATCCGGAATTACCCAGTAAATCGATGCAAGGACAAACTGGGAGAATTAGAAAGTGCATTGCCTGTAACGCATGTCTGGATAGCGATTATGAAGGACATATAGCTTGCACAGTGAACGCCGAGGCAGGAAGAGAAGCCGAATTGAAACTGAAATCAACTGGAGTGCGGAAGAAAATGCTAATCATCGGTGGTGGACTTGCCGGTATGGAAGCTGCCAGAGTTGCATCGTTAAGAGGTCATAGCGTAACGTTGTGCGAGGAAAACGATGAATTGGGCGGGCAATGGGTAATCGCATCGTGTCCATCACATAAAAGGGAATTTGTTAGTCTTGTGGAGTGGCTTTCATCGGAGGTAACAAAACACGAGGTAGATGTAAAGTTGGGCCAGGAAATCACGGCTGAAATGATCGAGGAAATGAATCCGGATGTTGTGATCGTGGCTACTGGAGCGGTACCATTGATTCCTCCGATAACTGGATTTGATCGAAAAGAAGTGGTTCATGCCTGGGATGCGCTGCAGGAGAAAGTAGCAGTTGGAGATCGTGTTCTGGTTGTTGGTGGTGGTGCAACAGGGCTTGAGACAGCGGTGTGCCTAGCAGAGCGAGGTAAAAAAGTATCGGTTGTGGAGATGCTCAAGACGTTTGGCTCAGATATGGGTGGGACGGTATATTATCATTTGCGTTTTAAACTGAAAGAATTGGGTGTGGAGCTTCACAAAGGTGCTGCAATAAAGGAAATCAATGATCAGGGCGTGGTAGTGGAAGAAGATGGTCAGGAAGAAACCTGGAAAGGCTTTGATACCATCGTGCTGGCACTCGGGGTGAAATCGAGAAACGAGATCGTTGACGA
>CAZWIP010000097.1:0-11326 GCA_964634125.1 uncultured Dehalococcoidia bacterium | reverse complement strand
CTTCCACAAGTTATATTTGCACCAAAACAGACTAAATACAACTTGACATACCATTCATTTGAATGTAATATTTCCATTACGTTCACTAATGGAACGTTGTTATAACACACCAAAAACAGCGCTCATTTTTTGCAAAATAACTAACCGTAGCATATACTTAAATTGGTATAATCAGAGGAATGCAAATGCCAAAAACAATCGCTGAAATAAACGAAAAGATACGCAAAGGCAAGGCAGTTGTGGTGACTGCCGAGGAAATCATCGGTATCGTCGAGAAAAAGGGCGTTGAAAAAGCCGCCAAAGAGGTTGACGTAGTTACAACCGGAACTTTCGGCCCGATGTGTTCCTCAGGTGCATTCCTTAACCTTGGACACACAGCACCACGTATGAAGATCGGTGGTGGCAAAGCTACATTAAATGATGTTCCTGTGTACACCGGAATAGCGGCCGTCGATGTATACATTGGTGCGACTGCCATGCCCGATGACGATCCGCGGAATAAGACCTATCCCGGTTCTTTCGACTACGGTGGCGGGCATGTGATTGAGGATTTGGTAGCTGGCCAGGATATCAAGTTGGTAGCTACTACCTATGGAACAGATTGCTATCCAAGAAAGAAAATAGAAACTCTCATCAATCTGAAGGATATCAATGAGGCTACGCTGTTCAATCCTCGCAATGCCTATCAGAACTACAATGTTGCCATAAATTTATCTGACAAAACAATCTACACCTATATGGGTGTTCTAAAACGAAATCTGGGTAACGTGAACTACTCTACCTCCGGGCAGCTTTCGCCGTTGTTCAACGATCCGTACTACCTGACAATTGGTATCGGGACTAAAATATTCCTCGGTGGTGGAATTGGTTATGTTTCCTGGCAGGGAACTCAACACAATCCTTCCGCGTTGCGTAGCGATAATGGTGTACCTCGAAGGGGTGCCGGTACTCTGGCAGTAATTGGAGATTTGAAACAGATGAAACCAGAGTGGCTAGTTGGAACAAGCATGGTTGGGTATGGTTCGACGTTAACTGTAGGTATCGGAATTCCAATTCCAATACTCTCAGAAGAGATACTGAGCTACACGGCGGTTAAAGACGAGGACATATTTGCTCCAATCATTGACTATTCTGAAGCGTACCCGCAGCGCAAGCCTGATATTCTTGGCGAAGTGAATTATGCTGAACTAAAGAGTGGTAAAATAGAAGTCATGGGGAAGGAAATACCCGCAGCTTCGCTTTCGAGTTACTACAAAGCAACTCAAATCGCCAACACTTTGAAAGAATGGATCAAGAAAGGGGACTTCCAGATTACTGAAGCGGTGGCCTCGTTACCAGGGACTGAAGATGGGGTCAATTTCAAACCACTAAACGAGCGACCAATAGAATAAAATGGGGGAGTGTGAATTATGAATGAGAAAGTTGAGGAAGCACTGAACGAGATCAGACCAGCCTTACAAGCAGATGGGGGAGGAGTCGATTTGATTAGTGTCGTGGATGGTATAGTTAGCGTGAAACTCACCGGTGCATGTGGCGGTTGCCCTATGTCCACGATGACTCTGAAAATGGGTATCGAGAGAGTTCTCAAGGAGAAGATACCGGAAATTAAAGAAGTAGTTGCGGTGTAAACACGCCCAACTACCATTTTTAGGAGGGGTTCCAATGGAAAGAAAAGCTGTTGTTTGCCACTCCTGCGATAGGGAATTGGAGCATAAGCCAGGGTGCGCCCCCTGCGAAGAACTCACGGGATGGATTACCATTTCTATCTGGAAAGGCAAAGAGGCCGTCGATCACTTCAATTTCTGTCAATTCGATTGTTTGCAAGTGTGGGTGGAAGATCAGTCTCCCAGGATTCCCAACGTCTTTCTGAATGCATTTAGCGAAGAAACAGATGAAGGCTAGTAAAATTCAAGTGCACCATTTACCGGAAAACGAGGATTGAACGTGGCAGTTACTAAAAGGGTAGTTATGCATTTCCCTCGTTCTCTTGTTGACCAGCCGATCATGTGTCGGCTGGCAAGAGAGTTCAATATCGATTTCAACATCCTGAAGGCTTCTGTAACTCCGAAGGAAGAAGGGTTGCTGGTAGTGGAGTTGACCGGGGAAGCCAAAGATTACAAACTCGGAGTGAAGTACCTGAAAGAAACAGGTGTACAGCTTCAACCTCTTAGCCAGGATGTTATCCGCAATGAAAACAGGTGCACTCACTGTGGTGCCTGTGTTGTGCTTTGTCCTACCGAAGCATTAATTGTTGACCCTGCAACCAGAAAGGTCAATTTCGTTCATGAAAAATGTATTGCATGTGGCATCTGTGTTACAGCTTGTCCTCCTCGGGCAATGGAGATACGTTTCTAGACTTGAGACGATCGTCTCTTCTGTTTCTCAATTTCCGATTTCCACCAGGACAAACTCGGTATGTATGAGCCGAAAAACTACCGTCACCAGATCAAAGATACAGACCTGACCTCTTTTACGGTCACCGTTAAAGAAACCGACCTGTACATCCGCGCTTGTCGAAATCTCAGTAGAAAGGCTTTAAAGGCGGTCTCAAAACACCGCGATGCTATTGAGAGGTATATTGAGCGACATCCATCGTTTCTTACCTCACTCGAACCGCTATCAGTTGAGGACAATGCCCCCCGAATTGTGAAAGAAATGTCGCTGGCTGCGGAGTCGGTTTCCCTTGGACCCATGGCTGCGGTGGCCGGGGCTATCGCAGAATTTGTAGGGAAAGAGCTACTCGATTTCTCACCTGAAGTGATCATCGAAAATGGTGGGGACATATTCTTGAAGACCACTCAGAAACGTTTGGTCGGTGTCTATGCCGGGGAATCTCCGCTTACTCATAAAGTCGCATTGGAGATCAATCCGGAGGACACACCTTTGGGGATCTGTACTTCTTCAGGAACCGTCGGACATTCGCTAAGTTTCGGGAAAGCTGATGCAGTCATCGTTCTTTCCTCTCGCACAGCCCTCGCGGATGCAAGTGCTACTGCCATTGGCAACTTGATTAAAACCGCGGCAGATATTGATTCAGGACTCGAATTTGCTCAGGGGATAGTCGGGGTGAAAGGTATCGTTATCATTAAAGGTGATAAGATGGGAATGTGGGGAGATTTGAAAATCACACCTGTTAATTGAAATGGAGGTCAAATCAAGATGTTCGCTGTCGTTCTTTGTACCACTCCTGCTTCAGATTCTGAAAAACTGGCTCGCACTCTAGTTGAGGAAAAGTTGGTTGCTTGTATAAATGTCGCCAGTGTTAAATCATTTTTCAGGTGGGAAGGGAAACCAGAAGAAGAGGAAGAAGCACTGTTAATAATGAAAACCAAAGCCGATAAGGTGAAGGAAGTCATAGATCGAGTTAAGGTACTGCACAGTTACGATGTGCCGGAGGTAATCGCGCTTCCTATTATTGACGGCAACAAGGATTACATGGATTGGGTACGGGAATCGGTGGAATAGATTGACTTCGCCCGCCTGCTTTGCTATAGTCCAATAAATCCAATAATTTTACTAAGGGAGAGGTGTATCTTGAGCCAGGAACGTCGAACTTTACGTCATGCTTACGGATTCGAGGATGTAGCCTTGGTTCCTGGGAATATTACGATTAATCCGGATCAAACTGATATTGGTTTTGACCTGGGCGATCTCCATTTCGATACCCCAGTTCTCGCTTCGGCTATGGATGCCGTGGTAGATGTCAATTTTGCCATTGCCATGAGTAAATTTGGAGGCTTAGCTGTCCTCAATCTCGAAGGCCTCCAAACACGTTATGAGAACGCAGACGAACACTTGATAGAAATTGCAAGTGCTTCTGATGATCAAGTTACTCCTCTAATGCAGAAGCTTTATTCTGAACCCATCAAAGAAAACCTTGTAGGTGATCGAATTAAGGCAATCAAAGATGGTGGAGGGATTTGCGCTGTATCATTAACTCCCGCTCTTACCAAACAGATGTACCCAATCGCCGTCGAAGCAGGGATGGACGTACTGGTTGTCCAATCAACTGTTACCAGTGCCCGACATGTCTCTAAAAGCGAAAAAGGATTGGTTTTCTCCGAACTTCGCGAATGGGTATCGGTTCCTATTATCGTGGGGAACTGTGTCACCTACAGTGCCGCCAGAGCACTGATGGAAACCGGAATAACGGCAGTCCTTGTTGGAGTAGGGCCAGGTGCGGCTTGTACTTCGCGAGAAGTGTTAGGTGTGGGTGTACCTCAAGCCACTGCTACCATGGATTGCGCAGCAGCTCGTGACGATTATTTCCGCGACACCGGAAGATACGTTCCTATTATAACCGATGGAGGTATTCGAGCCGGAGGCGATATCTGTAAATCCTTCGCCTGTGGAGCGGACGCGGTTATGTTGGGATCGATAATGGTACAGACTGCAGAGGCCCCTGGCAGAGGTAGTCACTGGGGAATGGCAAATCCTCATCCCGGGCTCCCGAGAGGTGTACGCGTTAAAGTTAATCAAAACAGCACTCTCGAACAGACGCTCTTTGGGCCTGCTACAGTAACCGATGGAACCCAAAATCTGATGGGTGCACTTCGTACCAGCATGGGGGTATGCGGAGCGCATACCCTGGCAGAGTTCCGCCAAATCGAGATGATCATTGCTCCATCCATTAAAACAGAGGGTAAACAACTCCAGAGGGCCCAGGGCAAGTCGTAACCATCGGACTTTCTCTGCCTTACGTATAGACATAGTTACCTGCAAGTGCTAGACTTTAACCGCTAAATGCTGGTGTAGGTTACTCACATGCGGGAAGCTATGCTCTTTGAGCGACAACCCGAAAATCACGTGCGATGTAATTTGTGCGCACATCGTTGTTCGATCGCAGATGGAAAGAAGGGTATCTGCCATGTGCGTGAGAATCAGAGTGGCATCTTACATACCCTCGTTTATGGGAAGACCATTGCACGGAACGTAGACCCAATCGAGAAGAAACCCCTCTACCATTTCCAGCCCGGTTCCACAAGCTATTCCATTGCCACACCCGGCTGCAACTTTAGGTGTCAATGGTGTCAGAATGCGGATATCTCACAAATGCCTCGCGAGCAGGACATAATCATGGGAGCTAATGCCTCTCCCGAACATATTGTTTCTGCTGCCCAACAAAGCGGTTGCCAGAGTATCGCGTACACCTACACCGAACCAACCGTTTTTTTCGAGTACACCCTCGATACAGCTTGGCTTGCTCATGACGCAGGGTTAGCAAATGTCTACGTTAGTAACGGCTACATGACCAGCGATATGCTTCAAATCTTTCACCCTTACCTCGATGCAATCAATATCGATCTCAAAGCATTCAGGGAAGATACATACAAAAAATACATCGGAGCCAAACTCCAGCCAATTCTTGATAACCTCAAGTTAATCAAGCAATACGGAATACATCTAGAAGTAACCACACTGATTATCCCCAGTTTAAATGATGATCCTTCAGAATTGAGAAATCTGGCTGGATTCATAGCTAGTGAATTGGGGGTTGATACCCCATGGCATATCAGCCGTTTTCATCCAACGTATAAGATGATGGGCATATCAGCAACACCTGCGGAGACTCTCCTTAATACACGCGAGATCGGGAAGGAGATGGGGCTTCGCTTCATCTATTTGGGAAACATAGCAGGTCATGGTGGAGGAAACACGGTTTGCTATTCGTGTGGTAAAACGGTTGTTGAGCGAGTGGGTTACCATACCAAAATCACCGGACTTAACGGCACCAACTGCAATTATTGTAATGCCAATCTGAATTTCAGGATATAGAGAGGAGGTCACGATGGTCAGGAATGCAGCAGTCGCTGGGCGTTTCTATCCAGGCACACTTTCTTCACTTCAATCGCAGATAGAAAGATTGGTTGATAGTACTGCCCGTAAAGAGAAAGTAATCGGTGTAGTATCTCCACATGCCGGCTACCCCTATTCCGGACCAGTAGCAGGAGCAACGTTCTCCCGGATAGAATTGAAAGGTACATTCGTCATAATTGGACCTAACCATACCGGAATGGGAATGCCATTTAGTATCATGACTCAGGGCACCTGGGAAACCCCATTGGGTCAAGTGAGGATTGATTCCGATCTGGCAACAAAGATACTAGATAACTCCGGTTACCTTGAAGAAGATGAAGTCGCGCATGTTTACGAGCATTCAATTGAAGTTCAACTGCCATTCTTGCAGTATTTCAAACCAGATATCAAAATAGTACCGATTCTACTCGCTGACTCTGGAATCACCACCTTTAAAGAAATTGGAAGGAGTATCGCCTCGGCTATCAAAGATACACACAACGAAGCAGTAATAATCGCCAGTAGTGATATGACTCATTACGAATCTCATGAGAGTGCCAAAAAAAAAGACATGAAGGCGATCGAGGCCATTTTGGCTTTGGATGAAGATCAACTATTACAACAGGTGGAAGGATTAAATATTTCAATGTGTGGATACGGCCCGACAATTTGCCTGATTGCTGCCGCCAAAGAGCTGGGGGCAAAGGAAGCTGAACTGGTTCGCTATCAGACTAGCGGAGATACTTCGGGAGATTATAATAGAGTAGTCGGTTATGCAGGAGTAATCATCAAATGATACAAGATAGAAACTTACATCCACTAGTTGAACTAGCCAAGAAGACGATAGAAATGTACATCCGCGAAAGAGAGACTCCGCGGCCTACTTCACTGACCCCGGAAATGCAAGATAAGGCGGGAGTATTTGTCTCTATTCACAAACACGGCCAGCTTCGTGGCTGCATAGGCACATTTGAACCCACCCAACCCAATGTGGCTCAAGAAGTGATCCGAAATGCTGTAAGCTCTGCAACAAGGGATTACCGATTCTCTCCCGTAACCCCGGATGAGCTTCCTGAACTAACTTACAAAGTGGATATTCTAACCAAACCCGAACCAGTAGACAACAAATCAGAACTTGACCCCAAAAGATATGGAGTCCTCGCTATTCATGGTGGAAAACGTGGAATTCTGCTTCCGGATTTGCCAGGAGTAGACGATGTGGATCAACAAATAGATATCGCCTGTAGTAAAGGCGGTATCCTTCCTGATGAACCCGCCAAGCTGTACCGTTTTGAAGTACGCCGGTTTCAGTAGTTGAATTGGGAAGTCAGTTCTCATTGATGATGGGCCTTACTGTACAATAGGCAAAACTTTCTCTCTGACTTGCTCCTTGGTGTAACCACCACAATGTTTCAGAAGGTTCGTTCTTTAAAAGTCGCAACAAGAACCACCCTCCCAATCAGCCCACTGGAGGTAATCATTGTAAATACTGCATATCATGGGGTGACAAGACTGATTCATTATAGACAATCATCAGCGATCGTCATGCGGTAGCAAGACCAATTCCCTTGCTCTCCGCAATGCCTGAGTGCGACTACGCACATTCAGCTTGCCATAGAGGTTTCTGGTGTGAACCTTGACAGTGTTAACAGAAACATACAACGAGTTTGCTATCTCGAAATTTGACAGACCATCTGCAATCAAGCACAGCAGATCCATTTCGCGTGGAGTTAGAGGTTCTACCAGTGGAAAGTGATCATCTCTTGACGATGCCTCGGTGGGATGCTTACTTTCCACTATTGGTGAATGATCACTCGCAGTCGGTATTGAACTATCAAATTCGCTCAATAGTTTTGGAACATATTCCGGCATGGTTCCTTTTGCCTCAGCAAGGCGAAGTAGTCGCAGCATCGGCTCACCTTCGTCCAAGAATATCCGGATATAGCCCTCCGGGGATGCGATACCAATGACGCGTTCCAAAGCCTCCATAGCCTCCGTAGTACGGTGTTGAGCCTCAAACGCCAGAGCTTGAAGAATCAAAATTTCGATCAGTTCTCCAATCCATTGCTTTTCCTCTGCTCTCTGGCGTAGTTGGGCTAACAGCTTGGGGACTCCTGCTGTGCTGCCCTTTGCGAGGGATAGTCGAGCTTTTGTAAGGTTTGGTCCGCTTGACCAGAGCAGATCTTCACCATATGGAGAAATCTTAGAAGCGTCAAATGATGCAGATTTTGTATCTATTGTTGAAGGGTAATCTTGCCAGCTGTCAATCAAGTCAGCAGCTTCAGTCAAATTTCCACGTATGACGAGTATACGAGCAAGCCAGACCTGTGTTGGCAAGGCAAGCTTGCTTCTGCCTACACGTAATTTGAACGCTTTTGCTTCTCGTATTGCCTCCATCCCAGCATCGTTTTGCCCCATGGCAAAATTCAACTCTGCTAGTAGTGTGTATCCCACTTGAACAATGGTTGCATCCCCACCTTGTTCTCCCAGTTCTATACCAGTCATAACATGTTCCATAGACCGTTCAAGTTCATTCCACTGGTAAAGGACATCAGCTAAAAACACATGTGCATAGCACGTAGCAGGAAAAGACGAGTATGTACCAGAATCAGGCATCGATATGAGAGCATCACGACAAATACGAGCTGCTTGATGGAGCTGTGCCTGTGCTATATGCACTCCAGCTCTGCATCCGAGAGCACTCAGGGCAATCTGGAAATGATTCCCATTCCGCGCATCCCTCTCCGCTTCTTTCAAAAACTGCTTAGCAGTATTCAATTCTCCTTTTGCCCAGTAAGTAACTCCTAAAACAAGTTTTATTAGGGGACGAGCATGTAAGTCATCTGGCGGAAGTTCCTTCAATCCACCAGTGCACAATTGTAATGAGCCAGGTATATCCCCTCTATCCCAAGCGCTTCGTGCACGGAGAGCTGTTACCATTCCTCGTATCCTGGCAAAGTCAATGGGATATTCAGAACCAGATGTTTCTCCAGCTCGATCCAGTATTTTTTCAGCATTTATGATATAGGGTTCCACCGCATCTAATTGACCTATGGTTGCATAAGCATAGGCACCATAAAAAGAGAGCCATAATCGATCGGCAATTAATTCAAATGGAAGTCTACGCAACCAACCCAAAAGAGTGGAGTATTTGTTCTCTTTCACCAGTGTTTCCACGATTGCATTGATAAGATCCGCAGCTCGTTCAAGGTCCTTAGCTGAGAAAGCGTGCTCAATCGCTTCCACCATATGACCTTCTTTCTCGAACCATTCACTGGCTCTCCGATGCAATATAGCAACGTGATCAGTCTGAGAAACACCAAGTTGGCTCCGAAGTAATTCGGCAAAAAGTTGATGGTAACGAAACCAGTGACATTCATTGTCCAACGGGGACAGGAATAGGTTGTCTGCTTCCAACAGCTCCAATATTTCCCGGCTGTCGTTTCTATCAGTGACTGCATCACATAATGGGACTGATAGACGATTCAGAATGGAAGTCTCCAATAAGAACGATTGTACATTCGGCGGTTGGCAATTGAGAACTTCCTGGGATAAGTAATCCAAGATATATCGATGAGTACCGCTAAAGGCCGCGATAAAATCGGGAATGTCTTCTCGCCCCTGCATTGATACAGCTGCCATTCTCAAGCTAGCGATCCAGCCCTCTGTGCGATTATTCAACGTAGCAACTTCATCATCCGAAAGTCTCAAAGCCATCACTTCGGTCAGGAAAGAAGTCGTTTCAGCAAGCGTGAAACGGAGATCATCAGCTCGGAGTTCAATTAACTGACCGCGGCCTCTCATCCGGGCAAGTGGAAATGTGAAATCAACCCTGGACGAAACCACCAGACATGCCTGTGGTGGCAAGTGTTCCAGAAGAAAAGCCAATCCGTGGTGAATCTCCTCGTTCTTTATCTCATGATAGTCATCGAGTACGATAGTGAGCTGATGGGATAAGTTAGCAATCTGGTTTATCAAAACGGTGAGAACTGATTCAATATGTTGCGCGTCAGGTGATCGAAGAAGTGTCAGACTGTTTTCACCTAAGTCAGGCTCAATCCCTTGCAATGCAACTACGAAATATGTCCAGAAGAGGTTTGGATCGTTGTCACCTTTATCAAGGGAGAGCCATGCAACAGGACAATCGATGCCATCCAAAACTTCGCTCAGAAGCGTGGTCTTACCAAACCCTGCTGGAGCTGAGAGAAGCACCAGTTTGCCTTGAAGTCCACCATTAAGATGTCTAACCAAGCGTGGGCGTGGTACCAACCCATGGGGAGTAGGAGGAACATGCAGTTTTGTACTCAGAAGTGATGCAGTAATTTCACTTTTTCCAGCAGTAGCGTCTCGCCATTCTGAATTGCTCATACAACAAGCCTTCAATTGTTACATTAATCGCTGCAGGTGTTCGAGTATAATATTGTGGCGCTAGTTTTGTCAATATTTTATTAATACTTTTTCCCCCGGAAGGGTAAAATCGCACTTTCATTTATATTCACCAAGCAAGGGGTTTTCCTACTATATGAAACAGAAATTGGAACTATTTCATTTAGGAGTATTGTTCTTGTTTCTGCGACACATTGAGGACAGGAACCAATTCAAGTTCTTCACACCTTTGCAAGCCACTTCTTCCAGAAGATGTGGGGGGGGCATTCTTCCCCTGTGCCAGTATTGCCATGCTCCTAGGGATTACGAACTGTTGGAAACCACTCATCTTGCACCCTGAATATATCATCTTCTGCAGCTCGAGCCTCGTATATCGAGTAGGCATCTACCGCGTCTCGCTTTGTCTCGTTAAAACTGGCTCGCTGAACGCCTTCGACGGTAAATACCATAGACGTAGCAGCATCATAGAGGGCTTGTGAGTCAATATTCTGGGGTCCCACAGCCTCTGCCGCATCAGCTATTATCATAAACATCGGATATATCTGGTTTACAGAAAGGTATCCGTTGCCTGAGCGGATGATCTCTTCTGCTTCGTCCGAATGGTACTGGTCTACAAGTTGCCTGGTTAGGTTAATTATCTCGCCCTCTTCATTCCACCAGCGCGATGTTTTTAGAAAGATCATCCCATCGATCTCATCCCAAAGCTCTGCTGTATCAATCATTCCCAGGAAAACCGCTTGTGAATCAGAACCCATAAACTTTGCCGCAGTATGGCCCGCTTCCCGATACTGTTGCACGAAATTTTGCATTATGATGCCGGGATACACATAGTCGCAATCCTTGAGAGCCTCGACTTCCGCCTGCCAGAGGAAGCCAAATGAGGTTAGATATCCTCCCTCCCACTCGAATTGGTCCGGGTGATTAGAGCAATACTCCTCCATCGCAGGAAGGAGCGCGTCCGAGTATGATTCAGACCATGCAGCTCCCCCGATTTTCGCCGGGCCTTTTGTCTCATAATCCCAATCATTCTCGGCGATCCACTTCAGAAGGGTGTAGGCCTCATATTGTGGGTCGATTCCCAGATTGAACACTGTCCACCTTCAGCGAAAATGGGACACTTTAAAGACATAAGTTAAAGGACACT
>CAZWIP010000096.1:9965-11352 GCA_964634125.1 uncultured Dehalococcoidia bacterium | reverse complement strand
TCCCAAGATTGCCTATGCTACCAACTGATACTATTTAATTGCCGGAGTAATAGAAGAGCTATTACGGTCAGTTTATAGGTTGTTACACCCTTAATTTTCTCATGTTCTTGGCTAACACAAATCCATCGAAGCCAAACGATGACTGAACCAACCACGGTTTGATGTAGTTTTTTCTTAGGTATTCCATTGCTTTTTGTGTATCTTCGTTCCATTGCCCAAGCCAACCATATCGAGTCCCATCTGAAATAACTGCATCAAACTCTTTGAAAATGAAATCCAGATTACTCTCATAAATATCAAATATTATTCCGCTTAAATTGTCTTTGAATTGATATCCTTCAACACCTTCAAAAACAACGTCAATAAGTTCAAATGGTTTATCTTTTCCACGTTGCTCGGTACGAATTACAATTCGTTTATTTATTCCACTTACAGAGTAGCCTGTAACAACATTATTTTGTATAGATATATCTTCCATTTTTTAAAAGCCTATCACTAGAGATAAACAGCGTCAAATTGAAATACTTCTTGATCACAGGTTTTTCACGAAGGACTCTATCCTGTTTAGTCCTTCGACAATATTCTCCATCGAGTTTGCGTAAGAAAATCTAATGTAACCCTCTCCATTAGTCCCAAAATCAATACCCGGTGTCACCCCAACATGACAATTCTCCAGAATATCAAAGGCAAATCTATACGAATCAGTTGAAATGTGTTTTGCATTGGCGAACACATAAAACGCACCTGTGGGTTCAACTGTGATTCCAAAGCCAATCTCCCTTAAGCGTTTGACCATGTATCGTCTTCTCTCATTATAAGTGCTTTTCATGCGGATCACATCCTCACCAGCTTTTTCAAGCGCAGCGATCGCCGCAATTTGAAATACAGAATTGGCAGCAATGAGGAAGTTCTGCTGAAGTATCTGAATTGGTCGAATAAACTCCTGTGGCGCAATAAGGTAACCAAGTCTGAGTCCGGTCATGGCATACAGTTTTGAAAAACCATTCAGCACGAAAGCACGGTCAGTATATTCCAGGATAGAATGCTCTTTTCCCTCATAGACAAGTCCATGATAGATTTCATCTGAAATGATATATGGTGAGAATTCGGCAATATTTCTCATCGTGTTCTCTAGCAAAAGATTACCCGTTGGATTTGATGGCGAGTTGATTACAATTGCCTTGGTATCATTGCTAATTTTACGCCTGATCTCCTCAGCCTTATATTGGAAGCCATCTTCTTCATAAACAGGCACCATCACGGGAGTACCCTGCACAAATCGAATGAAATTGGGATAGCATGCATAATGAGGATCGGAGACAATAACCTGATCACCTTTCTCAACAAGTGCTGAAAAGATAAGAAGCATGGCAGGTGAAGTACCTGA
>CAZWIP010000096.1:0-9955 GCA_964634125.1 uncultured Dehalococcoidia bacterium | reverse complement strand
GTTGTATTCTCTAAAGTAATGCCTGCATATGGATTCTCTCAAATCCATGTTCCCGAGGCTATGCGTATAATTAGTGTGGCCTTCCTCAATAGCTCTGCAAGCAGCTTCTTTGACACACTGTGGAACGGCGAAATCAGGCTCACCCACTTCCAAGTGGATCACTTGAGCGCCTTCACGCTCCATGGCACGTGCTCGTTCGAGGACATCCATGACCAAAAAGGGAGTTATCTCATCAATTCGTTTGGCAATCACTATCTATAATCCTTCCGCATTTCGATTAAAAGAGATAAGGTTCTAATGAGCTATGCATCGATCATTGCCGCCATTCAATCCCTTAGCTTCAAATTGTACCTCAATGGACTCGTAAAATCCACAATCGGCAAAGAAGCTAGCCTGCCTGAACCCCGGTAAATACACAAGACTATCGTAATTTAAGCCATTATTACAGGATAGCTATTAAACAAGTTGGGGGTTAACCATGTTTTCAGCAGGTTAGAAATGCTGATACGCTATGGTAGACTTGCGGGCTAGGCATGCCCAACATACTTGGTGTTACAAAAAACTGGCAGTATGAAAAGCGAATACTATGCAAGACAATCTAACTAAACCGGTTTGAACCTTAGAAGGTTAATCCATGAACGATCATTTCAAAGTTTTGATAGTAGACGACGAAAAATCAATACGTGAGCTCGTAATAAGAATTATCACCAATAACGGATTTGAAGTATTTGAGGCATCATCTGGTGATGAAGCACTTGGACTACTGAACAACAATAAATCAGAATTCGATGTTGTACTCCTTGATATTATGATGCCTGGACTCAATGGATTCGACGTCCTTCATGCTATTAAACAAAATCCTATAACATCTCCCATCAAAGTAATCATGTTGACCGCTATGGCCAATATTGAAGATAAGGTCTCAGCTTTCTCAGCGGGAGCCGTTGATTACCTCGTTAAACCAATCGATAATGCAGAACTTGTTGCCAGAGTGACGATGCATGCGGAATTCAAGCGAACAGAGCAAGCACTGCATGAGAGCAAAAAACAATTTCAACAAATAGGCGATTTCTCCCCATTTCCAATTTTTATCCTTTCTCCAGATGGGAACACCGAATACCTTAATCCCCAATTCAGCAGGTTTTTTGGTTATACCATCGATGACATACCCACAATCCAAGCATGGTTTGAGCTGGCTTTCCCCGATATCGAATATCGAAGGGAAGTAATGTCCGCCTGGAAAAGTGATGAAAGCAATATCGGTAATTATGAGACCGAACCTAGAAAAAGAGAATTCGATGTGGTTTGCAGTGATAAAAGCACCAAGACTGTTACTATACGAACAATGCGTATGGACGACGGAAAACTCCATAGAGTATTTCACGATATCACTGAAAACAAAAAAGCTGAACAAGAGCTAAACCGGAAGACTCACGATCTGACCGAGCGTGTCAAAGAGCTTAACTGTATGTACAGTATAGTTGAGCTTATTGAGACACCAGATATCTCACTCGAAGGCATACTTCAGGGGACAGCTGAACTACTCCCAATTGCCTGGCAATATCCGGAATTGGCTTGTGCCCAAATCACCCTGGATGATCAAGAGTTCTCATCTGAAGGATTCAAGGAAACTCCCTGGCAACAGACATGTAACATTATGTTGTATGAAGAGCCAATCGGCATTATCAAAGTTGGGTACCTGGAAGAAAGGCCAACCTGTGATGAAGGGCCTTTCATTAACGAAGAAAGAAACCTGCTTAACGCAATCAGTGAGCGTTTGGGAAGGGTAATAGAGCGCAAGAAGGCCAAAAAAGCTCTTCAAGAAAGTGAAGAACGTTTTAAGGAAATGGCCAACCTGTTACCCCAATCCGTATTCGAACTTGATTTGACGGGTAGACTGACTTTCGTGAACAACCACGGAATCGAATCTACCGGCTACACGCTTGAAGACTTAAAGAACGGTATGAACGCTATTGAAATGTTCATACCTGAAGATAGAGAACGCATCTTCGTTAACATGTCGAAACGTTTGGAAGGCATCGAGTTTCCCGATCATGAATATACGGCCCTCCGAAAAGACGGCGGCACCTTTCCTGTTTTGCTATATTCCAGCTCAATAATCCGAGACGGTAAACCTGCTGGGTTAAGAGGAATCGCTCTGGACATCACCGAACGCAAACAGGCAGAAGAAGAATTACGCGAGAGTGAAGAGAAATTCAGAGTTATTACATCTTCAGCCAATGATGCAATCATTATGATCGATAACAAGGGGAAAATCTCTCTGTGGAATAATGCAGCCACCACTATATTTGGATACACACAGATTGAAGCACTCGGGAAGGAACTGCACAAATTGTTAGCCCCATCGCGGTTTTATGAAGATCACATCAAAGGTTTTCGCATCTTCCATGAGACTGGTACAGGAAATGCTGTTGGGAAGACACTGGAACTATCAGCTTTGAGAAAAAGTGGAGAAGAATTCCCTATAGAACTTTCCATGTCTGCTCTTCAACTAGAGAACGAATGGCATGCAGTGGGCATTATTCGTGATATTACCGAACGTAAACGGATAGAGGCAGATATAGCGCAGAAGAACGATGAATTACATGCTGCCGAGGAAGAACTCCGTGAAGCAAATCAAAAATTAGAGTATAAAATTGAGGAGCACACCACTGAACTCAAGCAGGTCAATGAATTGCTTCGTCAGGAAATCACTGAGCGCGTGCAAGCGCATAATCAGCTACAACAACAAGAACAGCACTTTCGGTCGCTTATTGAGAACTCCACCGACGTTATTGTAATCATAAATGCCAATGGAACTGTAGTCTATACAAGCCCTTCCTACAAGCTTGTGTTGGGTTATGAAAACCATGAGATCGAGTACATATTTGACCATGTCCACCCGGACTATATGGAAACGGCGACTGCCAAATTTGCTCAACTGTTCCAAAATCCTGATGAGGTCGTACATACCGAGGTTTGCGTTCAACACAAAAATGGCAACTGGCGCGTTGTCGAAGCTACTGGTAGTAATTTACTCGATAACCCCGCAGTATCAGGCATTGTTGTAAACTTCCATGACGTCACCGAGCGTAAACAAGCTGAAGATGAAATTCACGAAGCAATGGAGCAACTCAAGTCCAGCCAGGAACAGCTATTGCAGTCCGCGAAGCTAGCTGCAATTGGTGAGCTTATATCCGGAATTTCGCATGAGCTTAAAAACCCACTCGCTACGATTTCAATGGCCGCAGAGATTTTGGACCGCAAAATCGACGATGAGAAATCAAAGAAGCATGTCCAGATCGTCAGTAATCATGTTCAGCGCGCTGTTTCAATTGTGGATAATCTCCTCTCCTTTGCCCGCAAGCATGAACCGAATAGAAGCTATGTATCTGTGAATAATGCTATTCAAAGCACAATAGAACTTTTGTCTTATGAGTTGATGCGGGACAACATCGAAGTGGTAACAGAACTCGATTCGAACATACCCAACACTATGGTCGATTTCAACCAAATGCAACATGTGTTCCTGAATCTGATAGGGAATGCAGGACAAGCTATGCATGAAGCTCATGGCAAGGGCAAGCTTTCAATTCGAACGCAAGAGAGCAAGGAAACAATCCAAATAACGATCGCCGATGATGGACCCGGTATTCCCGAAGAAATCAAAGATAGAATATTTGAACCATTCTTCACCACAAAAGATGTTGGTAAAGGGACAGGATTGGGACTCAGTATTTGTTATGGGATTATTGACCAGCACGGAGGAACAATACAGGTTAAAAGTAAAGAAGGGGAAGGATCAACTTTCACTGTAGAATTACCTATTGTTCATGAGGCAATAGTCTGTACTGCATAGAGGTTTGTTTATCGAAAAAGGAGGGAAGATGTCTACTAATTGGCAAGGCAAATCGATTCTGGTTATCGATGATGAAGAGGCTCTGCGCACCATGGTGTGCGAGTATTTATCCGAAGAAGGTTTCGATGTGGAGGAATCCGGCAGCGGAGAAGATGCGCTCTTCAAGATCACACAAGCACATTTCGATGCGATTGTCTCGGATGTGCGAATGCCCGGAATGTCCGGCTTCGACCTTATGTATGTCCTGAAGAAGCTTTGTGATGATACGGTCATAATTTTCCTGACCGCAGTACCAGATCCGGAACTTAAATTGACAAGATTGTCCCAGGCAGCCGGAGTTTATGCATACCTCTCCAAACCTTGCAAATTGGAATATCTTAAAAACACTATTGAAAATGGGTTAGCCGATCAGGAGTCGCGTCGTGAAGAAATTCTCTCACTTGACGAGTTCAGTGAAGGGGAAGCATGTGTTTTAGCTGATTTAATCACCGAGGCCACTCAAAACGCGATCTCAGGGATTGCTGGCATGGTAGGACGTGATGTAAGAATCAACGGAGCTGAGCCCAGACACGTGGCAGCGAGCAATGTAGCCGATCTTTTGAAAAATCCCGAGGATAAACTGGTTGGAATCAGTATGGACATTGTCGGGGATGCTACCGGACATATGCTGCTTTTCTATCCACCACGTGTGGCTTATGGATTAGCAGACCTGATTACCGGCCAAATTCTTGGCAGTACAACCAGCTTTGATGAAATAGGGGAATCCGCCCTCAAGGAAATGGGGAATATAGCCGGCGGTTTTTTCCTTAATTCACTTGCAGACGCGGCCAACATGAAGTTGATGCCCACCCCTCCCAACCTGATCATGGGAAAGGCGGGAAGAATTCTGGATAACGCATTCAGGCCACTTTCCAATAAGGATGCCAATATCTTCGTGGTGCAAATGACGTTTGAGACTAATGGTAGTAAGATCAGTGGGTACTTCCTGGCACTATCAACTGCTAAATTGATGAATGCACTAGTTGAGAGGGTCAACAGTGCTCAAGCGGCTGTGAGTTGAAAGGGATAGCAGCTAAACTTTTCCTCGGGGTAGTAGATAACAAATTCCAAAATCCAAATACCAAATCAAGTTTAAAGTTCAAATGACAAGAAGCCATGCACCGAAACAGTGTTTGATATTTGATATTCGTCAGTAGTCAATTGGTCTGCCACGCCAGTACTTGACCTCTCGAGGTCCACCACCCCCATATCCGCCAGGGCCTCCATGTCTACCACGCCCACCGGGCCAAATAGGCTCTTTTTTAAACATCTTGTAGATGACGACCACCGCTACGCCCACTATGAATCCCCCTATATGAGCCCAGTAAGCTATCCCGCCTGACTGAGATGACGATCCCAGTTCCGCCATTCCAGGGATGAACTGTAGTACAAACCAGAATCCCAGTAAAACATAAGCAGGGATTTTGATTACGGTTATGAAAAAGAA
Source organism: uncultured Dehalococcoidia bacterium (assembly GCA_964634125.1). GTDB lineage: Bacteria > Chloroflexota > Dehalococcoidia > SZUA-161 > SpSt-899 > JABMQN01. The sequence continues at coordinate 4,610 of CAZWIP010000096.1, read as the reverse complement.
AATCACCACCGTACTTACCCGACTAAATGGGAATAGCAGTAGATAAGCCCCCAAGACCCCCGCGATGGCTCCACTGGCACCGATTGTGGGAATTACAGATTCGGTGTCTGTTGCTATCTGAAACCACGATGCTGCAACACCGGCGGCCAGATAAAAAAGCAGGTAACGAAAATGCCCAAATTTGTCCTCAACATTATCTCCAAATACCCAAAGAAACAGCATATTCCCCAGGAAATGCATAATGTCACCATGCATGAACATTGATGAAAACATAGTTGTCCAATTGCCAAAATCAGTATTAATGTCATCGCAGCCAATTGATGAGAATCCGGGTTGTGTATCCCAAAATATTTGGTTGCCACAAATGAATTCGAGATCAATCCCTTGGGTTAACTCGACTGGCACTAATCCAAACTGGTAGAATAATGCGTTCTGGCTTCCAACCACTAATTCATAAATGAATACGAGTGTACAGACAGCAATTATACTGACATTCACATATGGGAGGCTACGTCGCTGAAGATCACCATCAGAAATGGGAAACATTTGGTTTTAGCTCCAAGTCATAAAATTCTTCAAAGGAAACTGCTATTCGATTGCATTTGTAACGAGTATTTTATTATACTCTATACTTGCGGCAGGAATCTGTCAAAATACTCTATCGTAGGTAAGAAAATGTCGAACTGGACAGAATTAGAAGAGAAATACTACATGCGCACCTTCAAGCGACAGCCTATCGTCATAGTCCGTGGCAAGGGTAGCCGTGTGTGGGATGAAAACGGCAAAGAGTATCTCGACTTCGTCGGGGGATGGGCGGTTAACGCACTGGGGCATTGTCATCCTGCTGTAGTCGATGCTCTGAATGAGCAGGCTCAAACCCTCATCCACCTTTCCAATCAGTTCTACACCACCCCTCAACTGCAACTCGCTGAGCTTCTGATTGAGAATAGCTGCCTTGACAGGGTCTTCTTCGGTAACAGCGGGGCCGAAGCCAACGAAGCCGCTTTCAAAATCGCGCGGAAATATGGGCGTATGCATCGTGATGGGGCTTATGAAATAATCACTGTAACCGGATCATTCCACGGTCGCACCATTGCAGCCATCGCGGCAACCGGACAACATAAATTCCAAAACCCGTTCGTTCCTCTTCCCGATGGTTTCATCAATGTGGAATATGCCAGCTTCGAGGCAATCAAGGCAGCCACTACCAAACTGACATGTGCCGTGTTGCTGGAGCCGATTCAAGGTGAGAGCGGTGTCAACACACCAACCAATGACTATTTCAAACAGGTCCGGGAATGGTGCGATAAGAATAATTTACTCCTGTTATTTGATGAAATTCAGACAGGAATCGGAAGAACCGGCACCCTTTTTGCCTACGAGCAACTGGGAATCGAACCAGACATTGTGACACTTGCTAAAGGTTTAGGCGGGGGAGTCCCCATTGGTGCCATACTGACGAAAGAGCACGCATCGGTTTTTGAACCCGGCGAGCACGGTTCTACATTCGGCGGAAACCCGCTAGTCTGTGCCGTGGGATATGCAACATTAAAGTTCATTCTTGAAAATGGCATACTAGAAAATGCCCAAGAAGTTGGCACATACTTAATCACGGCACTCGAAGGCTTGAAATCCGAATTTGATTTCATCACGGATGTGCGAGGCAAAGGATTCCTCTGTGCTGTGCAATTCGATCGCGAGATATCAGCCGATATAATAGCGGCATGCAATGAGAGAGGGTTGCTGTTGAATCCGGTAAAACCTGATACTGTCAGAATGATGCCTGCATTGATTACTCAAAAGAGCGATGTCGATGAAGCTATCAGCATCTTTGAGGATGTTTTGAACCAATGGAAGTAATCCCAGCTATCGATTTGAGAGGCGGCAAGTGTGTTCGCCTGTATCAAGGTGACTATTCCAAAGAGACTGTGTTTTCTGACGATCCTGTCTCCATGGCCCTGCGATGGGAAAGCACAGGGGCAAAGCGGCTTCATCTCGTGGACCTCGACGGGGCAGCCGAAGGCAAACTGTGCAACGCTGACGTTATCGGCGAGATAGTCAAAAAAGTACAGATTCCGGTACAGATCGGGGGAGGAATAAGACTCATCGAAACCATGGAGCATTTGCTAAATTTGGGCATCGATCGAATGATCCTGGGAACAGTAGCGCTCGAAGAACCTGACCTCGTCACAGAAGCATGCCTCAAATTCAAGGATCATATCATCGTCAGCATTGATGCCAAAGACGGTTATGTAAGGGGACGCGGTTGGAAAGAGGAAGGTAAGCTACATATCGAAGAAGTCATTTCGCAAATGGAATCACGAGGTGTAATGAGGTTCATTTATACCGATATCTCCCGCGACGGCACCCTGACTGAACCAAACTACGAAGAAATTGAGAAGTTCAAATCTTCGACCAAGATTCCCATAATCGCAGCCGGGGGCATCGCTTCAATTGAACATCTCAAAAAACTCTCTGAAATCGGTGTGGAAGGGGCCATCACCGGGCGAGCTATTTATACTGGAAATATCGACTTGAAAGAAGCCATCGCTGCAATGGGTACGTAACTATCCCTCATGTCGGTTGCGACCAGCACAACTGAGGATGAAAAAGAGGGTGCAGGGATCGGGTGATCAGGGGATAGTGGAAGGGGCTGCGGGGGCGTCAGCCCCCGAAAGACACTTCGGTTGGTTGAGGGTGGGAAAGAGAAAGCCGGTTTTTCAGAGGGGAGATGGAGTGAACTGACAACAGACGACTGATGACTGACAGCTCTTTTCAGAACACCAGAGAGGAACATAGAACAATGCTAAAATTCGATGAAAAAGGACTAATACCTGCCATAATCCAGGATGCGAATACCGGTCAGATTCTCATGCTTGGCTATATGAACGCGGAATCGTTGGAAAAAACCAAGGCCACAGGTCAAGCCTGGTTCTGGAGCCGTAGCAGACAAGAACTGTGGCACAAAGGAGCCACATCAGGCAACTTCATCAATGTGAAAGAAATGTACATCGACTGCGATGTCGATACGATTCTGATTAAAGCTGAGCCAGTGGGACCGGTATGCCACACCGGTGAAGTTTCCTGTTTCTACCGCAAGTTGGGCGAAGAAGAATAATCCACACTACTTTTCTTCAGGCTCCAACACTCCCTGAAGCGCCTCGATAGCTACTTCCACTTGCTGTGCGTCTGGCTGACGTGTCGTCAACGATTGCAATGCGAGGCTGGGGCGCATTATAGCCTTTATGACGATGTTTTCAGTGTGATCCGCAGCGAAATGGATCAGTTCATATCCGATCGCGGCAATAATGGGTAGGAGGAGAATACGAGAAAGTATACGCCAATAGATTGCCGGCTGGCCGGTGAACACAAAAACGATAACAGCAATGACCATTACAATGAGGACAAATCCTGTTCCGCAACGAGTATGCGCTGTACTGAACCGCTGAACAGATTCAACGTTCAGTGGTGCACCAGCTTCATAAGCATTAACGGTTTTGTGTTCAGCACCATGATAGGCAAAAACCCGGCGAATATCAGGTAAGAAAGACATAGCTGCAACATACGCAAGAAATATTAAAACCCGAATGACGCCATCAGCAGCGTTGCTTACTATCGAAGAGTCAGTCAAACGATCGATTCCATAATGAGTAATCACCATTGGTAAGACTACAAATAGTGCCACTCCAAAAACCATTCCCAAAACCACCGGAATCCATATCACAACAGGTTTGGGTTTTTCATCAAGCTCCGCTTCTACGGCCACATTCGCTGAAAACATTAAAGACTTGATACCCAACACCATAGTCTCAATGAGCGCAAAAAAACCGCGGATAAAGGGAACTTTCCTGAGTCTACCCGTATAGATCTGACTCAATGGCTCACTCTTAGTGACGATTTCCCCATCTGGCCGACGGACAGCCGTCTTGACCTGCTTGGGGCCACGCATCATGACCCCTTCAAGTACGGCCTGTCCGCCATAATGGAATCGCTTCGGCAAATTTCCCCCCTAATCAAAAAGAAGGGGTTGTAATAACCCCCTCCTTTCACATTCTATTTTCAACGACTAGGATATCTCTATTAGTCAGATGACGGCAACGGTCTTGGTTGCTGCATCTCCATTGTCTTCCCACAACACTCAAGGTCACCTTCACCAGCTTTGGTAACCAAGACCTCTGTATTGCAAACGTCACACACAAACCTTTTGCCCAATTGAGTTGGCATCTAGACTTACCCCCTATTACTTCTGTTGCATTTCTTGGCCACAGCACTTGACAGTGCCATCGCCACCACGAGTGACCATTACCTCGGCACCACATTTGCCGCACTGGTATCGTTTTCCGGCAGAATTCGCCATGTGTCCATCACCTCCGGATATTTCGTCTGATTATTATATCGCATCCTACTTGAAACCGTCAACGAAACGTTCTTCTTACTTTCAATTGACTAGCTTCAATCCCTACTCGTACCAGATATGACTATTTTCTTCTCTTCCGGGCAGGGCTGTAATCCAGATGATCTTAGAGGAAGTGGCATCAAATGCAGTGGGGGAAACCGCACAAGTGCAAGGGGTTACTGATTCGATATTTCAAGCCGATCTGGGATTCGAA
>CAZWIP010000095.1:0-11451 GCA_964634125.1 uncultured Dehalococcoidia bacterium | reverse complement strand
GCAAATAGCAGGTGCAGTAGGGGCGGCTCTGATAGCAGCCGAAAAAGCAGCTTAATGACTCTTGAACATAAAAAGGTGACAAATTTAGATACAAGTATTAAATTCAAAGTGCTGGATGAGATAAATGATAAGGTATCCAAATTCTCTATTGCCATGAGTCTGGAATAACTGTAACGGAGAGCTTTATGTCTGACTTTAACGAATATATCGAAAAAGTGCGAGAATATCTGCAGGGTCATAATGGGAGGGAATTCATTTGTCCATCTTCGGTAGAAGATCTCCGGAAAGGATTGCCGGTTCAAGTTGGGCCTGGATCAAATCCCGGAATAATCTTGCGCTCGGATATGTTTGCAGAACTGGGTAACCCAGCCGAGGGATCCACCGGTTTCATTTTGTGGACCGAAGACCTTGCTTTGATCCGTGATGGCCATGTCACTGTTATTGGGCCGGATGTACCAGAATTAGAGGGAAGTAGCCAACCCTTCGCGCAGGTGATGATGCTAGGTGGCAAAAGTCTCAATACTGAGTTGCAGGAGAAGATCGAGGAATATCAACATATCTCTGATCATCTTGAAGGGTACATGGTCAGAAGTTCCTCTCAGAGTATTTGGGGAAGAGTGAGTAAGGATGCTGCGGCCAAGGGTTTTACCTTGGAAACGCTTGGCAAAGCGTTAATGATAACGATGAAATCGAATATGCCTGAAGTAGATGCCATGGAAATCGTTTTTGTGACCTCAAGTAAAGAGGATTTGAAGCCTCTAAGTGAGATAGCTGTCAAAGTTGATGATGCTCGAAAGGCAATCATCAAAGAGGTATGGAAGGAAAGAGGATACGATCTGGATTGCGACCTCGATTGCAACTCATGCGAATCCAAAGTAACTTGCGATGATATTCGAGATATAATTCGCTCCAAAGATAAAAAGGAAAAAGAGGAAGGGGTAAACTAGGGGGTTGATATGGCTGAGTCATCACTTCAAAACAAGAATCTTTTTGCGGTGTGTGGCAAAGGTGGTGTAGGCAAAACTGCCATCACTGCCATGATGAGTCGCTTACTGGTTGAAAGTGGTAAGGCCGGAAAACTGCTCGTAATAGATGCCGACCCTGCCATGGGCCTGTTAACTGCCCTGGGCATCCGGGTGAATCGTACGATGGGGCAGGTCCGTGAGGATATTATTAGAACCGCCCGTGGAGGCAAACAGCAAGACAAAGACCACATCATAGATTCACTCGACTATATGGCTTTTGAGGCGCTTGAGGAGTTAGACGATTATGCCTTGTTGGCTATGGGCCGTACCGAAACGCTGGGCTGCTATTGCCCGGTCAACGATCTTCTGCGAGGAACCATTGAAACCCTTTCGAAGAGTTTCGATACAATCCTCATCGATGGTGAAGCAGGATTAGAGCAAATTAACCGGCAGGTAGTTCGCCGACTAAGCACACTTATCATCGTCTCGGATGCAACTGCACGTGGTATAGAAACGGCAGCGATGATTAAGGGTATGGTGGAAAACGATAAAGTGATCAAATGTGAAAGACTCGGATTGATCTTCAATCGTGTATCTAGCAACGAGGACTTGCTCAGAAAAGCGGTGCAGGAGATCGGCCTTGAGCTTTTAGGGATGATTCCTCATGATGAGACCATTGCGTACCATGACCTGGTGGCAAAGCCAATTACCGAATTGCCAGCCGATTCGCCGGGTCTTGTGGCTGTCCAGGACATTGTTGATAGTTTAATTTAACTCCCAAAAACTAGCCTAATGCCTTTGATATAAACCCGAGTGGCAAACCAGGGGAGGTCAGTATCCATCCGAGACGAGTCATCAGAAACAGTTTTCGTTAGTCCAACTGGAACAAGTCTGTGCTCAAGTACTTTTCCCCTCTGTCCGGGAAAATGACTACGATTAAGCCCGATTCAATCTCTTTGGCGACTTCGATAGCTGCATAGAGAGCTGCCCCGCTGCTCATGCCGACGAAAATACCTTCGTTTTTTACGATTTGCCGGGCCATTTCGAAGGCGTCTTCTGTTTCGACCATAACCGTTTTGTCTATCCGGGCCGAGTTATAAATGGAGGGCACAATGGCCTCCTTCATATTTTTGAGACCCTGAATATAGTGCCCTTTGACGGGATGAGCACACACGATTTGGACTGCGGGATTGTTTTCTTTAAGAGCTTTCCCAACTCCCATGATTGTCCCAGAGGTTCCAATTGCAGAGACAAAATAGTCTATTTTTCCGTTAGTCTGTTTCCATATCTCTTCGGCGGTTGTTTTGTAATGAGCTATTTTATTGTATTCATTGGAAAACTGGTCAGGCATAAAGTACTTTTCAGGATTGCTTTTGACCAGTTCCCTGGCTTTTGTGATAGCGCCATCCGTACCAAGATTTGCTGGAGTGAGAGTGACAATTGCGCCGAAAGACTGAATCATCTTCCTTCTTTCCTCGGAAACAGCTTCGCTCATTACGATTTCAACTTGATAGCCTTTCACTATCCCGATCATGGCTAACGATATCCCGGTGTTGCCAGATGTCGGCTCAATGATGATCTTTTCTTTAGTCAGGTCACCCTGAACTTCCGCTTGTTCGATCATCTTTAGCGCAATTCTGTCTTTAATGCTACCGGTCGGATTTGCCCCCTCGATCTTGGCACAGATAGTGACATTCTTGTTAGGGTTCAAATTATTGATTTGAATGAGAGGAGTATCGCCGATATTTTGGAGTATGTTTTCATATATCATTAGTTCACCTTTATGAGCGTTTCCAGACGAAATGTATACTACATGCCTGAGCCAGATACGTCAATGATTACGATGAAAAACCGATTGATGAACAGATCTAAAGATTCTTGATGCATATAACATGCTGATACAAGAAGCATTACTTGTAGTGTGGATTAAATGGGCCAGGCCATAATTAGTCCTTTTTTTGGATAAGCTTTTCCAGCGTTGATATCTCGTGTCGCAACTGTCGTTGCCTCAATGAAAGAAGCAGTATATAGCCGAAAATAAAAATCCACACAATGGCAAAGGCAGCGAATAGATAGTCGAGATTATCCATCTTACATCACCTCTCACTTTCTTCCAGTTGTTGTCCCAGGCGCCGGGCTCTACTGGCCAGGTTCTTGATTGAATAGCTGTATGAAATGAGCAATATATACAAAACCGTGAATGCCGCTATGCTCACCAGCAGGGTCAACAGCATCGATCCTCCCAGGTCGCTCACGAGTTCCGGAGGGTGCTGAGTTCGCCACAAATTGACGGAAAGATACACAATGGGAACATTGATGAACCCGATGATGCCGATCACTGCCGCGAATCTAGCGCCTCTTTCTTCTTCACTGGCATAACTTCTCATCAGTAAATATGCAATATATGTCATCCAGAGGATAAGGCTTGCAGTCAGGCGGGCATCCCAGGTCCACCATGAGCCCCACACCGGTTTGGCCCAGATGGGTCCGGTGATGAGTACCAATGTGGTGAAAAGAACCCCGATCTCCGCTGAAGCATGGGCCAGATGATCCCATTTGGAATCTCTCTTCCACAGATACATAATGCCGGTCACAAATACAACAAAAAAGGCCAGAAAGGCTACCCAGGCCAGGGGAACATGCCAATAGAAGATTCGTTGGATATCTCCCATCTCTTTTTCTGTGGGAACGTAGAGGAATATCAACGAAAGAGAAATCATCATCAGGATGAAACTCAACGCACACAAGCCGTAATTCTTTAGGATCTGCACAGTCAATTATTCCTCAATAACGAATTCAAAGACTAAAGCTGATACTACCAGGAAAATAACATCAAATGCTATCAATATCTCGAGCCACGAAGCCATTTCATGCCATGTCCCGCCGTTTATTATAAGATCAGTTGCTTTCACAGATGCAATAATTACCGGCATAACAACTGGGAAGAAAATAATCGGCAGGGCCATATCTCTGGCTTTTGTATTGGCAGCCAGGGCAGAGAACAACGTGCCTACTGATGCAAAGCCCAATGTCCCAAGCAGAGCCACGATGGCCAGCCGGGGCATCCAAAGCGGTAGGTCGAAAAGAATAAGGAAGATTGGAAATACGATAGCTTCAATGATCAACATGAATACCAGACTACTGATCATCTTTCCCCAATACAGGACATCGCGACTAACCGGGCATAGCATGAGACCTTCAAGGCATCCCTTTTCCTTTTCCATAACGAAAGTTCTTCCCAAACTTAAAACACCGGCAAAGGTGAATGTTACCCACAGGATACCCGATGCGACTAGTCCGATTGTATCGGAATCTGATTCAAACGCGAAGTTGAAAATGATTATTACCAGGATTGCAAAGACGAGAACTGATGAAGCAACTGCCTTTGTCCTGAACTCGGACAGAAGGTCTTTGAAGAAAATCGCCATTACCTTATCTAGGTAATTGATCACGATCTCACCCCGATGTAACGATTGTAGGTCTCTTGAAAGGCCGTAAAATCTAAGCTTTGCTTGGATTCCTCGTAAACTATTTTACCTTTAACAAGAATCGCCAACCGATCCGCTAGTCCGAATCCCCATTCAAGATTGTGCGTGGTCAACAAAACTGTCCTATTACCCGCAATGAGCGTTCTTATAAGCTCGCTCAGGGTACTGCGAGCTTGTTCATCCAGGCCCGTTTCCGGTTCATCCAGCAGCATGATTGGAGGGTCATGAAGAATCGCTCGGGCGATGGAGAGCCTCTGCTGCATGCCGCGTGAAAAGGTGCCAACTTTATCTCGAAGACGATTTTCGAGCCCAACCTTCGTAATTACCGCTATAATGCGCTGCTCTAAATGAGGAACGTCATACATCTTGCCGTAGAACTTGAGGTTTTCATAGGCAGTGAGGTTATCGTAAAGGAAAGTCTGGTGACTCACCACACCGATTCTTCGCCGTACCGCTACGGCATTCTTTTTGATGTCTTCACTGGCAATAAACACTTTGCCATCCGCTGGTCTAGAAAGAGTGGTGAGGACCTTGATGAGTGTGGTTATTCCTGCGCCATTGGGGCCAAACAGAGCGTAACATTCACCTTTAGCAATCCTGAGATCTATGTCTTTTAACGCAAAGAGACCTCCAAAAGACTTTGAAAGCCCTTTAGCTTCGATGGCGTATTCAGTATCGCTTTTGTCCTCGCTCAAAGTTACCTTCTTTGTATTTGTCTCTTGGCTAACTAGTTTAGTTCGGACCTGTATTTGGAGTCAAGCTCTCGGTATTCTTCTTCAGATATGTTGCCCATTTGGTAATCCAGTTCCAGTTCTTCAAGAATCGAGTATACGGTCGACTGCTTGACATAAAGTTGTTCAATGGACTCTGATTCTTCACCCTTGCTCCTTGATGGTCTGAACAAAGGATATGCTACGAACAAAATGCCAATGATTAGCAGAATGGCGCTTATCACATAGATCATTTCAATTTGGCCTCGCAATAGAACTAGCCTGCTTTCGATCTGGCCAGAAAGCGATGATCCCTCCCAGAAGCAATACCCCTCCGCCGGCCCACATCAAGTTGACCAACGAGTTATCTGGATGTAAGGAAGACCCTATCACTCCAATGGTGATGCAGATAATGCCAAGGTGGACAATGAACCCGCCGTACCTGGGCCTGTTTTTGAAGATCAGCAAAGCAAATGCCTGCATGTAACTCTCGTTTTTTGTGCGATGGCGAGCCCTTGTTCCCCTGAACCATTCCTGGGTTATGGTGAAAAAGGGGACGCCGCATATCAATGCCCCAAGTGCGTACCAGTTACCGACCCCCGAAATCAGGATGACTATTGCCGCAACGGAGCTGGCTGCAAAGGGGAAGATGGCATTGCGTCGAAACATTCCGGGAGATGATTTGCTCCACCCAAACAAGGGGCAGATGCCCATTAAGAAAACCAGCAGCAGAAGTACAGGTCCGGCGGCCCAATCAAAGAAGCTTCGTTCTATGTCTATTTCTCTGTTCCCCATATAGTCAGCTATTCCTGGAGTGATTGTGCCGAGAAAAACGATCAGGACAATTATCACCAAGATCAGATTTGAGAACAAGAAGGCTCCTTCTCGTGAGATAAGAGATTTTGGTTTCTTCTCATCTGTAAGGTATTTACGGCGCCAGAGAGCTATGCCGAGCGAACTGATCAGCGTAATGATAATGAACGAAAGGACGTATGGTGGCACCGGGGAATCATTGAATCCATGCAGGGGTGAATCTTCAAGTCCCCCGTGAGTGATGAACGGGCTGAGCAGCGTGAACACGAAAGTCAGAATAATCAGCGCAACACACCATGTTTTGAGATAACCTCTCTTGCGCTGGATGGCAATTGAATGTATGAGTGCGGTCGCTAGAAGCCACGGCATCAGGCCGGCGTTTTCCACGGGATCCCAAGCCCAGTATCCGCCCCAGTTTCCCACGTCCCATGCCCACCATGCTCCCACGAGATTAGCCAGGCCAAGTGTACACCACGAAAAGAGCGTCCAGCGTCGAATACTACCAATCCAGCCATCATTATCTTTTCCCGAAATAAGAGATCCCATCGCAAAGGCAAAAACTATAGCGAATCCCGCAAATCCCAAAAACAGCAGGGGTGGATGAATGGCCATGCCAGGATTCTGGAGTTGGGGATTCATTCCCAGTCCGTCCGACGGTGTGAAGGGACTCTCTTCGAATACATCGACTCCGATGGTGATCAGGATCAGGAAAAACATCAGGATGATAGCGAGGATACCTGTGGCATGCCGTGTGATATTTCTGAATGCGTTACGTTTTTGAAAAGTCAGTACCATGGCAAATATCGATATCAGCCATCCCCAGAACATCAGGGACCCGGCCTTGTCGGAATAAAGGGCTGTGACTTTGTAAATCAGAGGAAGGTCTTTACTGATGTGGGTGCGTACCAGTTCAACTCCAAAATCGTTTGTAACCAGGGCATACAACATGATTTCGATAGCCAGAGTGAAAAGAACAAAAGTAGCGATCAGCGCATTTCTGGCGCTGGCAGCCATGGCAGAATTCTTTCTGCTTATGTTGACTATCGAGGCAATTGCGGAATACGAGGCAAACATGAGGGCAAGTATCAGAGATGCATATCCGATATCAGCCATATCCTAAGTCTCAGTCCTCTGGTTCGTATTTGGAAGCACATTTCATCATAATCTCGTCTGCATGAAAAATGCTATCCGAACTGTATTTGCCCCTGACCACGACATCCTTGTCCTCTTCGAAGGTATGGGGCATCTCATCTGCATAGATCACTAGCAGACTGGCTGAATCATCAGTAATAGTGAAACGCAGCTCCGGTTTGGAAGAATCCCATTCAATAGAATCACCGAGTATGTTGCCGGATACCCTGATGCTTTTGCCGTATACGGAATCACCTTCCTCCATGAGTTCACCGGGTGTATAGTAGTAGGTAAGAGAATCGGAGAGTAAACTGTAGATCAGGAATCCCATTGCTGCGACGAGGATGATTCCGCCGATCAAGTACTTTTTCTTGATGCTCTGCATAGCCTAATTGACTTCCAGCATTCGGTCAACAGACCCTTTTGCCCGGATTCGAATATCTTCTGGGACCTTTACCTCAGGAGTCATGTTCTCTAGGGATTGAAGGACCTTTTCTAGAGTAATACGCTTCATATTGGGGCAGACCGCTTTTTCAGAGATAGGGATGAATTTCTTGGAGGGGTTCTCTTTCTGTAACCGATGTATAATCCCCATTTCAGTCCCAACGATAACCTCTTGCACATCATCCCGCTGGCTAAAACGAAGTATCCCGCTGGTACTGGCAACCTCATCCGCCAGGGCGATTACATCCGGACGGCACTCAGGGTGAACGACTACCTTTGCGTTAGGGTACTCTTCTCGAAGGTGTTCAATATCCGGAGATATTATCTTGGCATGTGTTGGACAGTAGCCGTGCCATGGTATTACTTCTCGGCCAGACTGGCTGGCCGCATAATGTCCAAGGTATTGGTCTGGGATAAATATGATTTCTCGATCAGTAGGAAATGAAGCCACTATTTTCGATGCGTTAGCCGAAGTGCAACATATATCACTTTCCGCTTTTACTTCAGCACTAGAGTTGACATAACATACCACTTTAGCATTGGGATGCTCTGATTTGAGTTTGCGCAATCCATCGACATCTATCATATCTGCCATGGGGCAACCAGCATCTGCATCAGGCAATAGGACTATTTTGTCGGGAGAAAGAATTGAAGCTGTCTCAGCCATAAAAAGAACACCACAAAACACAATCACATCAGCATCTATTTTGGATGCCTTCTGGCTAAGCTCAAGAGAATCACCCACAAAATCGGCAATGTCCTGAACGTCACCGCATTGGTAATTATGCGCAATAATTATGGCATTCCTATCTTTGCGCAGTTGATTTATTCGTTCGATGACCTCACTCATTAGATTCTCCTAAGACGGTTCCCCTGCACTCTAATTTGATATCCTCTGCTCGTTTGTATATACGTTCATCCGCTTCCCTCTAACGAATCCGATAAGAGTAATACCAAGGTCTGCTGCTGACCTAATCGCCAGATCAGTGGGGGCGGACCGTGAAGCAATTACGGGTACTTCCCGTTTTGCTATCTTATATAATATCTCGGAAGAGACCCTGCCGCTGGTGAGGAGGATTCTGTCCTGTGTTGGAATATCTTCTAAAAGGCACTCGCCGAATATTTTGTCGACCGCGTTGTGCCTGCCGATATCTTCACTAAATATGATAATGCCCTCATTATCTGACAATGCTGCGCTGTGGACTCCGCCGGTTTCTTTAAAAATATTAGAACGATCCTGAAAAGCCTTCATCAATGAAAAAATTTGATCGGCTGTAACCATAAGTTCGGATTCCACTTTAGCTTGATTCAAGGCGTCGGCGTAGGAATATAATGCTGTGCCCTTGCCGCAACCGGAAGTGATGAATCGCTTGAACACCATATCTGTTTCAAGTGTTGGGGCATTTGCTGTTTCCACTTTTACTGAACCGCGTTTTTCGTTGAGTCGGACTTTCTTGATGTCGTCTTTACTTCTAATCAAACCTTCGGAAGCAAGAAACCCGATTGCCAGATATTCAAATTTGGCAGGGGAACAGAGGGTGGTTGCCAGTTCTTCATTGTTCAGGAAAATGGTCAGAGGGAATTCAACCACTACAGTGTCATTTTGAGGGGTCTTTTCGTTTTCCGTTACCCGGAATACGGATGCTATAGTGGTTTCTTCTGTCATGTCCGGGGTCCTCTACCGGGCACCAATCTCCCGCTACAGCTTGGCTCCGCACTCAGGGCATTCCTTTGAGTCCTTTGTCAATATCTTTTTGCAACTCGGGCAAGTCCTCAAGGTTATCTGACATGGTTGGCAATAAGGCGCTTCGCCTTCTTCCAGTTCATCACCACAGTTTGGGCATGCGCATTCAGCATGCTCGCCGACATCGACATATGCTTCCCCATGTTCATGCACATGTGCCGGTGCTTCTCCCCTTTGGCGGGCTTCGTAGTCATCAATTGCTTTGCTCAATGCATCTGCACCCAGATTGGAACAATGGAATTTCTGTTTTGGCAGACCACCGAGTTCATCGGCTACCATTGTAGGAGTTATCTTTTTTGCTTCTTCGATTGTCTTTCCTTTGGCCATTTCGCTTACCATGCTGGAAACGGCAATGGCAGCTCCACAACCAAAAGTCTTAAATTTGACATCACTTAATCGGCCATCGTCAACCTTGATGTAAAACGTCATCATGTCTCCGCATACGGGATTCCCTTCCTCTCCAATACCATCGGCATCCTCAATCTCTCCCACATTGCGGGGATTCATGAAATACTCCATCACTTTTTCACTATATGCAGGCATTCTATTTCCCTCCTTTTTGGCTCTTCAGGTATTTATCATAAAGCGGCGATATTTGCCGTAACCTCTCCACTATGGGAGGGAATGATTCAATCACATAATCAATATCCTCATCAGTATTCTCAGCTCCAATAGTAAATAATAGTGATCCTTGAGCTATTTCGGGAGGATATCCCATGGCGTTAAGTACATGTGATGATTTTAACATTTTTGATGTGCAAGCTGAACCACTTGCAGCAGCAATTCCCACATTCTCAAGAAAAGCCAGCATAGCCTCACCTTCAATGAAATTGACACAAAGGCTGACATTTCCTGGAAGTCGTTGTGTTGGATGGCCGGTAAATGCAATATGCTCGATCTTCTCTCTTAAGCCCTCTCTCAATTTATCACGAAGTTTAATAATATGTTCGTTACGTGGTTGCATTTCCTGATGAGCCAATTCAGCGGCCTTACCCAGGCCAACAATGCCTGGTACATTGTGAGTGCCGGATCTTTTATCTGATTCCTGTACACCACCTTCGAGCATCGGTATTATCTGGATTCCCCTGCGTAACCAGAGAGCACCAGCCCCCGTTGGACCATAAAACTGGCTGGCCGCCAGGCTCAAACAATCTATCCCCAAGTCTTGAACATCAATGGGTATCACTCCTGCTGAAGCCACAGCGTCCGTGTGAAACACAGCTCCCGATTCCTTGACGATTTCAGCTATTTCCTTAAGTGGCTGTATTGTACCTACTTCCATATTGGCGTGCATCACTGAAACCAGAGTGGTATCTTGTCTGATATTCTTTTTAATCTGGTCAGGATCAACCAGACCGTGTTCATCGACCGGGAGATAGGTAACTTCAAATCCGAATTTCTCCAGAGTTCGGGCAGGATGCAACACCGAGAAGTGTTCGATGGAAGAGATGATGACATGTCTGCCTCTTCCCCGACGTGCAACCGCCAGGCCTTTGATTGCCATGTTGTTGGATTCAGTACCGCATGAGGTGAAAATAATCTCGTTTTCCGGAGCATTGATCAGGTTGCCCACTTGTGATCGGGCTTCTTCAATGGCATCACTAGCTCGATTTCCCCTGTCACCGAAGGATACGGGATTGCCGAAAAACTCTCTGCAATATGGGGTCATTGCTTCGTGGACCCTGGGATCAATCGGGGTTGCTGATCCGTTATCTAAATACACTTCCCTCATATAAATTTCTCCTTCGCTGATTGGCTATAATTCTACTACGATATAGCACATCCATCTGCGACATTCGTCACATAGACTACGTACCTACTATTAATCCATGACTCTCAGCGCCAAAACTTCCGGTGTCTGTTTATTGATTGTCGCGGAATCCATTGAAACTATGCTTCAGGATACCATGTTTCCGGATCTCATGAAATTAGCGACTATATCGGTATACCTTTTCGGCATCAATCCGAGTTGACATGCATCAAACGATACCATATCCAGACCGAATCCAGAAGTAATTGCAGATTCACAGTTACACTTTCTATATTATATATTCTGATCTCTGACTTGAGCAATTGCAAGCCCGAATACAGCTTTGTGGCATAATAACCAATGAGCGGTTAGTCTAGCAGTAGTGGGGGATAATACTTTCAGGATT
>CAZWIP010000094.1:0-11669 GCA_964634125.1 uncultured Dehalococcoidia bacterium | reverse complement strand
CCTAGTTTGGAAGATGGCCCTTTGGAGTATCAGCAGAAGCTTGTGGATATGGCAAAGAAGGTATTTCTGCTTACAGCAGGTGCGGCAGCACAAAAGTACGGTCTGGACTTACCTGAGGAACAGGAACTGTTGGGCTTTTTAAGTGACATCGCAATTGAGATCTATGCCATGGAGAGCGGCCTTTTAAGAACTCAAAAAGCGGTGGGATTTGTTGGGGAAGAGGAATCGAGTGTGAAGATCGACATGGTCAAGGTATATGTGAATGACGCCATGAAGAGAATAGATGACTATGCCAGCCAGATACTTGCTGCGATGGAGACAGGTGACGTGCTTCATATACAACTGGGGGCACTGAGGAAACTTTCGAGCCTTGTTCCCATAAATACCATAGAGACAAGGAGAAGAATTGCTGATCGTGTTATTGAAGCTGAGAACTATGCTTGTTAATAACAAGTATTGACAAAACGATTGAGATAGTATGTAATCCGACTAACAGTTTATAGCTGTAGTCAAGAATAGCAAAATAAGAAGAATGAGACAGAAAGGGGATGATAGTATGAGAGATTACGGGTAAGTTGATGCAAGCAATCAATGGTGAACCTACTTTTTAAACGAACACAATACATGAAAAAGAGAAGGAGGTCACGACTATGAAAAGACTGGCATTTCTACTGACGCCCATTTTAGTGTTGGTACTTGTCCTCGGAGGGCTCGCCTGTGGCGATGACGATGACGAAAAGACGCCGACGCAACCCCCAACAGATACCACTCAGCCTACAGATACTTCGACACCACCCCCACCAACCCCCACTGCAGCCGGAACAATAAAGATAGGCATCATTGGGCCTATGGAATTTGTGCAGGGCGAGCATCATTGGTATGGAGCACAAATGGCCCAAGACGAGATAAACGCTGCCGGAGGTATATCTGTAGCGGGAGAAATGTATCTGATTGAGTTGGAGCGAGCAGACTCCAATGAACTTTTTAGCACAGCTGATGCTGTGACCGCCATGGAACGATTGATAACAGCGGACAATGCAGATTTCGTCATGGGTGGGATCAGGTCAGAAGCGGTGCTGGCCATGCAGGATGTGGCCATGGATTACAAAACGATATTCCTGGGTTGTGGCGCCTCAGAGGCAGAGCTGTGCGCGCGAGTGAAACAGGATTATGACCGCTACAAATACTGGTTCAGAGTTACCCCATTCAGCGGTTTAAACCTGGTGAAAAATGTACTACTTGAACTGGGATTGGCTGGAGGTATCATCACACAGGGGACCGGCTTCGAAGGGCCGTTAAAAGTTGCGGTTCTTGCTGAGGAAGCAGCCTGGTCTGAACCTGTTGTGGGTGCACTAAACGCATTTGTGCCCGCGAAGCTGGGAATGGAAATAGTAGGTGTATGGAAACCATCTGCAACAGCCACAGATGTTTCGACCGAATTATCTGCAATTGAAAACTCGGGTGCACACATTGTGGTGCCTATACTCTCTGGCCCAGTGGGTATTCCCTATGGAAAGCAACTGGGCGAGCTTGAAATACCTGTAGCTTCGGTAGGTATAAATGTAGAAGCGCAGAAGGTCGGGTTCTGGGACGCAACCGGTGGTTATGGTAACTATGTGACGGATCTGAATTTCTATGCTCAGGGTGTTGCAGTCACAGAGAAATCTGTTGCCTTTGTCGATGCATTCATGGAAAAATTCGGAGAGATACCGACCTATAATGCCGGTACATATGAGGCGATCTTACTCCTGAAAGGGGCCATTGAAAGTGCGGGGACTCTGGATGCTGATGCAATTGTTGCCGAAATTGAAAAGACGGATATGATTGGACCTGGGGCGAGGATAGTCTTCACCGGGATGGATACTGGAGAGCCTCATGATATTACCTATGGTCCCGGGTATGCAACAGCTATTGCAACTCAATGGCAAGATGGCGAGATGAAATGCATATGGCCAAACCTGGGTGTCGATGAGTGGGAAGGTATTATGTATGATGGCACGGTTATGTGGCAGATACCGCCACTATTGGCCCAAAGACTTTCTTCCGAGTAGGTTACTAAATAAGTTCTACGCTTAAAAATGAAGACGATGCGATCCATACGGACAAAAGATGGGTCGCATCGCCGTTCAACACAACGTTAATCGACAGAAAAGCAATGATCGAAGGGATCCTCATTAATGGACTTGTGAAGGCGGGGCTCTATGCTCTGCTAGCAACGGGCTTCTCACTCATTTTTGGTGTCACTAGAATCATCAATCTTGCCCATACCGCTCTCTATATGCTCGCAGCCTATGGATTGTACTACTTTGGACAGGAGCTCGGACTTTCTCTTGGTGTATCAATTGCGCTAGCGTTAGTCGTTACCGTCATTATTGGTGCGCTCACTTACAAATTATTTATTGAACGTATACGCGAGCATCACATGACGGTTCTCCTGATAACCCTCGCGTTTGCCATTATATTCGAGGAAGCCATGGCTCGGGAATTTAGTCGCGATGCTGTTACAGTGCCCAGCTTTATTTCTGGCTATTGGGAAGTGGCTGGCGTCAAAGTGCTGATTCAACGCTGGTTAGCTCTTGGAACGGCTTTTGTTGTACTGATTGGGTTATGGTTGCTTTTAACCAAGACAAAACTTGGTACGGCTATGAGGGCCGCTGGTCAGGATGCTGAAGTTGCCAACCTCATGGGGATAAACGTTCCCAGAACGTTTCTTATAACTGCTGGACTGGCGGCAACACTGGCAGCTATTTCCGGTATTGTTATAGGTCCAACGTTAGGTGTTGTGCCTCATATGTGGACAGATCCACTTATAATGGTGATGGCTATAGTTGTGCTTGGAGGGTTGGGAAGTCTCAAGGGGAGCGTTATTGCGGCATTCATTCTGGCGTATGTAGAGGTGATAGTTTGTTATAGCTTCCCGGAGCATTGCTACATGAGCAGAGCCATTGCACTTGGAGCCATGATTTTAACACTGATGGTCAGGCCGGAGGGCCTGTTTGGTACATCCTTCGAGGAAGAGAGATTGTAAGTTGATAAGTCGGCTGATAAGGGATTTTAATGGGGATGTGCTCACTGTTCCGGGGCGAGTGATTGCCCTGATTTTTGTATTAGCTTTACTCGTCTTCCCACTGTTAAATCATGATCCCCATATACTTCGCATACTTATCATGGCGAATATCTATGTGGTCTTCGCCGTAAGCTGGGACCTTCTCTCCGGTTATACGGGACAGATGAACCTGGGCCATGCACTTTTCTTTGGAGTTGCAGCGTATGTGGCAGCTTTGTTAAATATCCACTACGGTCTGGACCCATGGCTGACAATCCCCATAGGTGGAGTAGCTGCAGCGATAGCCGGACTATTAGTATGTTTGCCCGCATTAAGGCTACGCGGACCGTACCTCGCTTTGGTAACATTGGCCCTTCCATTTGTGGCTGTTGCTATCGTATTGCTGTTTAAGTCCACTACAAATGGTGATATGGGACTTTATGGCATTGGCAGGATTTTCTCATCATTCGAAGATCCTCGCGATAATATGATAGTAACATACTTCTTTTCCCTGGTAATGATGTTACCTTCAGTCCTGATAATGTGGAAACTTACCGATGCCAGAAGTAGCATTGTTAGATTGGGGATTATATTCCATGCTATTCGGGAAGATGAAATCGCTGCTCGGGCTTGCGGAATAAATACCGTACGATACAAGTTCATAGCCTTTGCCGTGGGCGGTTTCTTTGCTGGTATCGCGGGTGGGTTCTATGCTCACTTTTTAAGGGTGGTCAATCCACAGGATACACTTGGTGTTTTCCTCTCGTTTGAGGTAATCATGTACACTGTCTTTGGTGGAATTTGTTCCATTTATGGCGCGGTAGCTGGGGTCTACTTTGCGCGTGCTTTCGTTTGGGATTATCTTCTCACCGATGTAGTTGAAGTAGATGTTGGTATCAAACGTATGTCACTTGCCATAATAATGGTACTGGTTCTACTTTTCATGCCGCAAGGGATTGCAGTGTGGATTCGGGACAAAATCGAAAAAACATGCCCTCGGTGTAAACTTAACAATGCATTTTTCCGGCGTAATTGCCGAGCTTGCGGGGCCGAATTACATGTTGTCAAAAAGAAATCTATAACCCCAGATATGTCTTCCGGATAGTCTCGTCGCTCAATAATTCCTGAGGTGTGCCGTGGGCAACAACGTGCCCTCTAGACATAACGTAGCTTCTTTTTGCCAGATCGAAGGTAAAACTAATGTCCTGTTCGGCGAGGAGGACAGTTACTCCTAAGTCGTGGTAGATTTCCTCAACACGTTTGAATAGATCTTCTTTCAACTTGGGTGCAAGTCCAGAGGATGGTTCATCAACCAGCATAAATTTTGGCTGGTGCATGAGAGCCCTTCCGATACAGAGCATTTGCCGTTCCCCTCCGGATAAAGTGCCGGATATTTGTTTCTCTCTCTCTTTAAGCCTCGGGAAGAGATCGTACACCCTGGAGAAATTATCTTTGACCTGAGCCTTGTTTTTGCACATATGTGCTCCAGCTAGAAGGTTTTCCTTGACGGTCATCTCAGGAAAAGGGCGGCCCCTCTCCGGACAAAGAACCAGCCCTCTCTTGGCTATCTCAGATGCAGACATTTTATCGATCCGCTTTCCCTCGAACTCCACAGTTCCTTCGAATGTAATGTTTGCCCCTGTAGTACCCTTGGAGATATCTTTTTCCCATTTTATCAACCCTGATATGGCGCGGAGCAGGGTTGTCTTCCCTGCTCCGTTTGGGCCCACAAGACCGACCAGTTCGCCTTTTTCAACTTTCAGACTCGCCTGATCAAGAACCATGGCGGTGTCATAGCAGATAGTGACATTCTTTACTTCAAGCAATGAGTACCTCTTTGCCGGTATAGGCTTTGATTACCTGCTCATTCTTGGAAATCTCTTCGGGAGTGCCCTGGGCGATGACCTCTCCAAAGTTGATAACGACAACCCTGTCAACCATTTTCATGAGCTCCGGTAGCTTGTGTTCCACAATGAGCATTGCCGGCCCTTCACTGTGAAGTCGCCCGAATCTTCCACCCTTATGCAGTCTTTGAATCGATCTGCCCATGAGTTCCGTTTCGCCGGGATTGAGTCCACCGAATGGTTCGTCCAGCATCAGAAGTTCCGGTTCAGTGGCAATCGCCTTGGCTACCTCAAGCCGCTTAAGATCTCCGTGAGATAGTACGGAAGCTGGTTCAAGAGCAAGGTCTGCAATTCCTACAAATTCCAATGCATCTCGAGCTTTTACTTCCACCCTCTTGACCCATTCACCTGATCTTGATGCACGCGGTGAAAGGCATGCGACCATTACATTGGCTATGATAGGAAGACGACGGAACGGTTTCACTACCTGAAAAGTCCCTGCAATGCCTCGATCTACAATGGTCCACGGGCGGCGTTTGGTGATGTCTTCACCTTTGAATCGGACCTTCCCGGAGCTGGGTTTGAGTATACCGAGAATGCATCGAATAATAGTGCTTTTTCCAGCGCCGTTAGGTCCTATCAGCCCCACAATTTCATCCCTTCCGATTTGGAAGCTGACATTATTGACAGCCGTTAGGCCGCCGAAGTTCTTACTGAGATTATCGACTTCGAAGAAGGGTGTCATCCTATATCTCGCTCTCCTCTCTCAACTCTCTGCGCGAAACTTTGCCAACGTCTGTTTTAGGAACTTCGCCTCTAAATTCGACTATCTTGGGAACCTTGTAATGGGCCAGTTTTTCCTTGCAGTACTGTATGATTTCCTCTTCCTGTACTTTACCCCTGGCTTCTGCTTGCAGGACAACAACTGCCTTTATATTCTCACCAACACTCTGATCAGGGATGCCAATCACCCCTGCATCTTTTACCTGAGGATGGCTGGTCAGGACTTCTTCAACCTCACGAGCGAAAACAGCATACCCTTTGTATTTGATCATGTCTCTTTTTCTATCGTAAAAATAGAAATAGCCATCTTCATCCATTTTGGCGAGGTCGCTGGTTCTGAGCCATGTTTCACCGTCTATCTCTACCAGTACGGTATTGGTTTCCTCTTCCCTGTTCCAATAACCTTTCATTACCTGTGGACCCTTGACAGCGATCTCGCCTACCTCTCCGATGGGGAGAAAATCAGTGCTTTCCGGATCGAGAATAGCGGCTACTGTGCCTGGTGTTGGAATACCAAAGGAACCGATAATTGGCTTGTCGTAAGGATTCAAATGAGATACAGCGCTTGTTTCAGTCATGCCGTATCCTTCGTGTATCCTGACACCGGTTCGATTTTCCCAGCCTTCAGACGTATCTTTATGAAGAGCATCGGCACCTGAGATAAGAACTTTAAAACGTTTCCAATTGACTCTGTTTGTCTTTACATGATTTCTGAATACTTCATATAAAGCCGGAACGCCATAGAAAATAGTGGCTTTATGATTCTCGATTGCATTCAGGATTTCTTCGGGATCCGGGGTAGTGAATATTACCAGTTTATCGCCCCGAACCAGTTCGCAAAGCATTAGTACAACCTGTCCATAAATATGATAAAACGGCAAATAGGCTATAGCCGTCTCTTTACCGTCCTCGAAAACAGGAGCGAAAACTGCCTGAATCGATGATGCCACTGCCAGCAGGTTACTATGAGTCAACATTGCACCTTTAGGCAAGCCGGTTGTTCCTCCGGTGTAAGGGAGTGTCGCCAAATCGTTTGTTGGGTCGAAGTCTATCTTCGGAGGATTGGGGGAGTATTTTTTAAGCAGGTCCTGAAAGCGATGGACCCCCTCTTTTTCAGAGATACCGGATGGTGAAGATTTTTGATATGCACTTCGCAGTATACCTTTCCCCAATAATTTTTTCATTTTGGGAAGATATTCTGTGATATCCGCGAGGATAACCTGATCAAGTTCAACTTTTGCCTTCTCAACGTGATCATAGAGAATATCCTGGCAAACGATAATCCTGGCACCACTATCCTCTATCTGATGTTTGATCTCAGAAGAAACATAGACCGGACTGATGGGAGTGAGGGTAGCACCGGCTTTGAGAGCGCCAAAGTAGGCAATGACAAATTGAGGGGAATTAAGTAGTAACAAGGCTACTCTATCACCCTTTTTAACTCCTAAATCTTCAAGGGCTGTAGCGAACCTGTCGATTTCCTCCTTTAACTGCTTGTAACTGATTTTTGCACCGTAGAAGATCAGTGCAGTTTTATCTTTCCATTTCTCTATAGACTGATCAAGTAATTGCGATACGGATATATTGGGAGTTTCTATGTCAGCGGGGACGCCCTCAAGATAGAGTTTTAACCAGGGTCTGGCCTCATAGCTGGCTTTGGCTTCCATAATGCCCCCCTATCTTATCTGTGAAGAGATTACAGAATTCTAGCATCTGCCGTGGCGATCGTCAATGATAATGGTGTTCTATTCTTGGAATAGGTTTTCTGCTGGATGAATCGAGGGCTGTGGGGACATCGTCGGATCTATCCAGTCGTCAGGTATAGTATCTTGGCCGAAGGTGAATACCTGGCATCCTTTTGTTCCAGCACAATGAGACGAACGGAGTAACTTATGGAAATCCTCTTTTGTGGAACATTGTGTCCAAATGGCAGAAATTGGTTCAAGGTTCTTCGTGTAATAGATGAACGGATTACTGGTCAGGAAATTCTGCAAACTGTAGGAGTCTTTAAGAAGGATCATAAAAGTGTAATCGAAGGGAACATAATCAGGAACAATACTGCCCAGCCATCGAGTTTTGAATTTGGTTACTCCATCACTGAGCACCGGTCGTGAACCACCAATATGTATTTTGTTGAATCCTTTCCTTTTCATTTCCTCAATTACAAAATAGTAAGCAGCACCAAGTACTCCTTGTTTCACATATACAAAATCCCCATCTTTAACAGCCATCTTTCTGAGAAAGGCACCCCCATCTCGATATTCAACCAGTGATCCACCTACCACCTCATCACCTTTTTTAATGAGAAATAAATCTGAATGATAAAAGAGATTTTTTTCATGGGAATACGATCCTAAACGAGCGGTATCTACGTATCGGTTGTTGATATAAGGGATAAGCATGTTGTAATAGAATTCATCAAAATGGCACAGATCATGGGTGACTTCAAAAGTAAGTTCATATTTTTTAATTAGGCGTCGGGTATCTCTGAATCCTGATCGGCTAATTTTGCATAATGCATCCATAGGTTGTGATATATCGATTTCCATATCGATCCACTCCGGGATTTTGAAGACAGGATGCTTATCAAGCTTGTGTGCCAGAAAGGAGTCAGGCTGCAGGAGAATCATTGAGCAGTCAGGATGTTCATTTTTTATGAAGTTCTGGATATTATATGACAAATATTTACCCATATTGTGTTCTGTCCAATTGGAACCAAGGATGCGTTCTGCCCAATAGTTCTTCGTGATTATGTTGTGCCCGGCATATGCAAAAGACAAGGGATAATCTCCAGTTTGGCTATTGCCATGAAATGTTGAAACTGGGAGATACATCCTTTTAGCTTGGGTATAGCTCCAAGTGAGAGGTTTCAATACCTGCTGTAGCAGTGGTATGTTCATAAAAGTGTTGCTCCTATTACGTTCAGGACACCACAGCAAAAGCTGGCTTGGTTTTTGGGGAGGGACGCAGCGTTGTTATCAGATAAATCAAGCATTTTTGCGACCATTCCAAGTATTATGAGAGGTGCCTAAATACTGCTTATCGACGTCTAATATGATTTACCAAAAAGGGAAGGGGATCATTCAAATAATAAGGCCAACTTGTTCCCCTATAAACAGGAGAAGTATATGATTTACCTGGACCCAGTATCATCGTCTTGAGCTGTTTAATCAGCGGCCTAACGATAATGAAGCTCTCTGCTGAATATTCAGGTACGGGGAATGGAATTCCCAATCCAGTGAGACTGGCCAAATATGGGAAATTGACTCCGACAGCATGAGATCCAAGCAAAGATGCCCAAAAGCGGGGATTGAGTTCTAGTATTTTGATTTGTTTTTCTTGCTCGTTATAACGAAGATCAATATGGGCTACACCATTAAAGTTGAGTTCATGCATCAGTTTTGTAACTAAATCCAATACTTCATCGTTTTGTACAAATCGGATTCCCCACCAATTATCAAATGCTCGTGGATTAGGGATTTCAACGTCCTGGATTGTATATGCCAGAATTTTCCCATCAAGACAAAGAAGGCTACAGCCCATGTCATGTCCGGGAATATATTCTTGAATAATATACCGTTTGGAAGAGGAAGACTTCTTTCTAAAGAATTTTAATGCGGAGTCCGGTTTCTCGAATAGGTGTATATCTTCACCACCGGCCCCTTTTGTTGGCTTTATCAACGCAGGAAAAGGCATGTCGCTAATCTGTTGAGAAATAGAACCGTCGTTTTTCAATAGAATTGTATGGGGGTGAGGGATACCTTTATTTACAAGTGAACTCGCGAACAACCCTTTGTCAATAGTCAGGTCAAATGTTTCTGGATCAGGTACTGGTGCTATTGCCGCAAATTCTGCTAGCTGTCTACGATGAACAGAAGTAAAACGAATGCCTGGTTCGGTAATTGGCAGGATAACGTCAATATCATTCTGGCGGACAATTTCAGAAATAGTAGCAATGCGCGCATCGCCATTGCCCCGGTTTTTGACGTAATGGAAAGAAGCGCGATGCCTTGAAAAACGAACTAGTGGCAAGCGTGTTTTTGAGAGGATATGAAGTTTGATATTGGGGACATTGGCAAGGCTCATTGCCACATTCCAAGAATGGTACTCTGCGCCATCAGGGATTAATATGGAGATTTTTTCTGGGATATCTTTCATATTTCTTCGTTTATTCTACACGGTAAGATGAATATGTGGTAGTCCAATCGGTCGTAATGAAAAACGACCGGATATGTTTTTCAATTGTCTATTGATTGTTGTTATTGATAAGGTAAAAGTCATCATGGTTGGTATCGAGTATAATATCCTCTCCGTTATCCCATGAATTATTGGAATTGGTATCATGAAAGACTATACCCAACAGATCGCCAACTAACAAAAGCTGAAAGTCACATGCGTCACCGTCTGCAAGGTTGCTTTTCCCCGATAAGATAATCTCGTCTCTCGAAACATCGTAAAAGCCATCTATTGTGCCGTTTTCGAGGACTAGTGCATCGCCTTCTGACCACAGTCTATTGTTGTCGAAATCAAACATAAGGATATCGTAACGGCGCGTATCAGAAATCGTCGATTCAAAAGTAGTCAAGATGTCACCATCGTTAGTTTCCTGAGAATCCGGCAATCCATTTTCATCTGTTGCTGTTCCATCACTGTCAATGATGGAATCAGGGATAGTCCCGTAGTCTGCAGAAAACTGCGGGTCATGCATCCTTGAATCAGTTGCAGTGTGGCCCGTAGATGCTGCGGCATCGTGGGTGCTTATGGCGGAGGCCGTTGGGTCATGCCATGAAGAAACAGCACCATCGTGAATCCATGAGGTATCCTGTGAATGGTTCGCCGAAAAGAAAGTGTCATGGCCAAGAGAAACGATAGCTTCATGCGATCCGCTAGTAGAAACATCCGGGCCGTGGTAGGCGGTTCGAATACCATCATGTATCCATGTAGTGGTAGAATCATGGTTTATTGAAAAATAGGTATCATGTCCGGTAGACTCAGCAGCCCCGTGCGTACCGGCTACCGAGATAGTAGGATCGTGCCAATCGGATAATGATCCATCGTGTACCCACGAAGTTTCTGGATCGTGGTTGGTGGAGAAATACGCATTATGCCCTAAAGACAGAGAGGAATCATGGCCGCCTCCGGCAGAGACAGTTGGATCGTGATAGGCAGAACGGATACCATCGTGCACCCATGATGTGGCCGGGTCATGATTGGCAGAGAGGAAAGATTCGTGACCGGTAGACTCCGCTGCATCATGTGTGCCGGTAACTGAGATGGTGGGGTCGTGCCAGTCAGATAGCGAACCATCGTGTACCCATGAAGTACTGGAGTCGTGGTTGGATGAGAAGAAAGCATCATGACCCAACGAAATAGCAGCGCTGTGTTCATCGCCAGTAGAAATGAGCGGATCATGATAGGCGGAACGAATGCCATCATGTATCCATGAAGTGTCCTGACGGTGGTTGGTTGAAAGGAAAGCATCATGACCGGTAGATTCCGCTGCGTCATGCGTACCGATGACGGAGACCAGAGAATCATGCCACTTAGATAGAGAAGCATCATGTACCCATGAAGTATCCGATGCATGATTGGCGGAGAAGAAAGGTTCGTGGCCCAGTGAGATTGCGGTATCGTGCATGCTTTCCGAGAGTTCTTGATCATGCCACTCCGAAAAGATGCCGTCATGGATATCCGAAGTGGATGGGTGATGATTTGCCGAAAAATAGGGATCGTGACCTTCCGGATTGTATTGGTCTTCACCAGTTATTGGCGGATTATCGTTGGTGCCAGGTGGTTGACCGCTGTCCGGGAGCGTAGCTGTGGCTGATCCCTCTTTCCGGTCGGCAGTGTTGCTGCCTTCACCGGCACACGAGCTGGCTAAAAGCAGTACAATAGACAATACCAGTGAAAATAGATATTTCATGGAATGGACCTTGATATGATCAATTTATGTTGAATAGAATGTTGACTGCACTATGAACTAAACAAAGACTGAG
>CAZWIP010000093.1:0-11747 GCA_964634125.1 uncultured Dehalococcoidia bacterium | reverse complement strand
TTTGGTCGATCGAGATAAACCAAATACCGAACTTTTCGAGGCCATCAAAGAAATGGCACCGAATACACATGCTGTTGGGGACTGCGTGGAAAAGGCTCAGGGTGGAATTCCACCGGAGTTATTAGAGGCACTTGAGGGACTTGATATCGAAGCGCTTGGATTAGGTGATTCTCTGGAAAATATCCAGTTAGAGATACCGCGAGAGTTTATCAAGGAAGCAATTGCCCAGGCATATAACGTTGCTTTGAAGATTTAAATATGTGGTGGTGATGCAAATGGAGCAAACCAGCTATACGCAGAGGTTAGCGGATTTTGTTGCTAATACAACATATGACGATCTTCCCATCGATGTAATTGAGAGTACCAAAAGGCTGATTTTAGATACTCTTGGGTGCACGGTCGGAGGGTTTGTCACTGAACGGCAGAAGATACTGCTGAAGATGGTAAAAGATATGGGAGGTGCACCGGAGGCCACTATTTTGGCTACCGGAGACAAAGTTCCCTGCACAAGTGCAGCCATGGTGAATGTGGAAGCAGCTAATGCGCTTGAAGGTGTTGAGACCTTCCTGAATCTTGGCCATTTGAGTCCTGTTGTTGTTACAACAGCTCTCGCGGTTGGAGAACGAGCTAGGGCAACTGGCAAAGACCTCGTCACAGCTGTTGCGGTTGGGTACGACATTGCTGCACGGCTTGAACTTGCCAGAGTCTTTATCCGAATAGAAGGTGGAGAGCTTCAATCATCGACGGTTGGGGGGCTTGGTTATTTCACCATTGCTGCTGCGGCAACAGCGGGGAAGATACTCGGTCTGGACAATGCTAGGATGGTTCAGAATATAGGTATTGCAGGAGCAACTTCGACTGCACCTTCGAATATGAAGCTCCTGCCATTACCCCGTATGACGATGCTGAAATACGGTTCCATGTATGCTCCAACACAGGCTGGAATAACAGCAGCTTTGCTTGCAGAAAAAGGCTATACAGGGGATCCCACAATCCTTGATACCGATATCGGTTTCTTCCATTTTCACGGCGCTTCGGAGACTGATTGGGAGTTACTTGTGGATGGACTGGGTGAGAAGTGGTGGATTCTGGAAGTTGCTTACAAAGTGTATCCCAGCTGCCGTTTTGTTAGCGGTCCCCTGGACCTGTTCTATAAAATGAAGCAGGAACATCAAATCGAGCCTGAGGAAATTGAGAACATAACTGTGGCAATCAGCCCAGTCGGGATGGCGGTACCGTCAGAGGCCAACCCGTGTATGGAACCCGATCCCGATGATCCTTGCACCCAGTTGGACAGTGTGTTCAATATCCCCTTTCTGATGTCGCTGGCTGCTCTTGGTTATAAACCAGGTCCCGAATGGTACATACCGCAGAGATTCAATGATCCTGAGATAAGGGGACTAATGTTGAAGGTCAAAGTTGAGATGGATCTGGGAGCCGCAGTGGAGGTGATGAGGGCAATTCAAGAAGAGCCTACACGTCGCTCGAAGAAAAATCCATGTACTTTGACCGTGACTGCACGAGGAGAGAAATTCGAGGATCAGGCTGAATATGCGAAAGGCGATCCATGGGTACCTGAAACACGTATATCGGATGAAGAGTTAAAAAATAAGTACAGGGCTTTCACCGAGAAGTTCATTCCCAAGGAGAAAACTGAGAAGGCCATTGAAACTGTATTTGAACTGGAAAAGCTGGATTCAGTCTCAAAACTTGCTGAATTGTTAGTTGCCTGATAACCAAATTATCAAATCCGAGAGGAGGAGTAATGACTCAGCCGGTTAATGAGTTACTTAGTCTAAACGGAAAGGTTGCCATCGTGACTGGTGGTGGCAATGGGATAGGCCGAGCTATCGCAATTCGATTAGCTGAGGCAGGAGCTTCAGTAATGATTACCGATATCGATCTGTCAGCAGTGGAAAATGTGGTAGAGAAGATAACAGGAGAAGGCGGCAAGGCTCACGCCTTGCTGGCGGATGCATCGATAGCTTCTGATGCTTCCAAGACAGTCGATGCCACGGTACAGGCATTCGGTCAAGTTGATATCCTCGTGAACAACGCAGGGATCTTCCCTCCTACACCAACCATGGACATGGGGGAAGAAGTCTGGGATAAAATCCTTGATGTCAATCTTACTGGGGTGTTTTTCTATTCTCAGGCAGCGGCAAAGGAGATGATAAAGGCTGGGCATGGTGGTAGAATCATCAATTTGGCATCGACTGAAGGAATGCATCCGAATTTTGATATGGTAGCATACAATGCCGCAAAGGGTGCACTCATCATGTTAACTAAATCCATGGCACTGAATCTGGCTGGCCATAAAATCCTGGTCAATACGATCGCACCTGGCGCTGTCGAGACACCCGGAAATCAATGGCTACTGGACGTGATTCAATCCAGTGAAGAGATCGCCACTATGTTCTGGACACGATTCCCACTGGGACGGATGGCCCAGCCAGACGATATCGCCAAGATGGTTCTGGCGCTGGCGAGCCCACTTTCCGATTACATGACTGGTAGTGTTGTGGTGGTGGATGGTGGAGTGCTTGTATCATGAATTACTAATACTGTAAGTAGCTATATTTAGTGTTCAAGCTGCAAAAAGGGGAAGTATGGGATTGTTTGAAGGAAAGACCGCCTTAGTAACTGGATCTGGTTCCGGGATAGGTCGAGCTACTGCGCTGGCATTTGCTAGGGAAGGTGCCAATGTTGTAATCGTAGACCTCTCACCAATTGGCGGTGAGGAAACACTTCAGATTATTCAAGATAGTGGTGGAAAGGCTGTTTTTATCGAAGCAGATGTGACTAGGACTGCAGATGTTGAATCCCTAGTGGCCAAGTCAATCAACACCTATGGAAGTTTGGATTGTGCTTTCAACAATGCTGGTATTACAGGTGAAGTTATGGCTAATGTCGCAGATTATCCAGAGGAGATGTGGGATCGAGTGATCCTCACCAATATGAAGGGAACTTTCCTCTGTATGAAATATGAATTACCACCGATGGTTGAAAAGGGTAGCGGTACCATCGTGAATATGGCTTCCGTAGCGGGGCTTGTAGGCACTCGAACCAGTCCTGCTTATACAGCGAGTAAACATGGTGTTGTTGGGCTGACAAGAGCTGCAGCTCTGGACTACGCCACGGCTGGCATCCGTATTAATGTAGTATGTCCGGGAGTGACGCATACTCCGTTGATCGATACGTTTTTGGAACTAGTACCTGAGATGGAAGCAGTTTACACGGATATGCATCCCATGGGACGACTAGGTGAACCGAATGAGATCGCTGGAGCGGTGCTGTGGCTATGCTCGGATGCAGCATCATTTGTTACCGGTCATACTTTGTCGGTAGACGGCGGTTCGGTGGCACAGTAACCTAACACCATGTTGAATGGTTTTTTTGTCTGTGGAATTAACAGTTTACCGATTTAGTAGCCAACACTAAATAACTTGAAGGGAGATTGACATGGGAGAATCAGGACATCAAGTCGGAGCATCACGCGCGAGCAGCAATGAAGTCAATGCTAGCTTCGAGGAAGTACAGAAAGCCCTTGATCATTATCTGGATATCAGAGAAAAAGTCGAAGCTAAAGAGCTAGGCTGGGAAGCTATGACGGATCTATTCACAGACGATGCCACATATATTGATCCTGCATGGGGGCGTTTTGTGGGGCGTGAAGCCATTGTTCAATTTATGTATGATAGCATGCAGGGAATCGATGACTGGACCTTCCCGATCGAATGGACAACTATTGATGGCAATCGGATAATTATCAAGTTCTGGAACCGACTACCTGGTCAGCGACCGAATGGTACATACTTTGAAGCTCAAGGCCTTCAGACCCTGGTTTATGCCGGTAACGGCAAGTTCTCCTATTGCGAAGACCTTTTAAACATGGTCCACGTGATGGAGTTAATCCAGGAATCTGGATGGATCCCAGGGCCAGATTTAAAAATACCTGAAAAAGTCATTCGCTGACCATCGAATACGTAGCCATCGGGTGAATGCTTGATATTTGCCATCATTCAGAATTCTGTTTTTTATAAAGTCAGGAGGGGATAAATGATTGAATTCAGTCGAGAAGAAATAAAGGCAGCCTTTGACAAGCGCATTGCCCTACAGGAAAGCAATAACTGGGACGGTTATACAGATACTTTCACTGAAAACGCTGTATATGTGGACCATCATGAAGGGACATTTGAAGGCAAAGAGGCAATCCGAAAATGGCTTGTGGCTGTTATGGCACCATGTATAGGCTGGACATTCCCTGTTGAATGGGTAGTATTTGAGGGTGATCGCATTATAAGTAAATGGTTTAATCGTCTGCCGGGGCAACGTGTAGATGGTAGTCATTATGAATTTGCCGGTATCACCGTGATGATATACGCAGGAAATGGCCTCTTTTCATATCAGGAGGACATGTACAATTGGGAAAAGGCAGTTCCTCTTCTGGAAGAGTGGAGTGAAGCCCAGTCTGCATGATTATTGTTCCACGAGACTTTGTTGCATAAATGCAAATAAGCGGTTAGCCTGTCAGTGGGGCTGCGTATGATAATTATTGATCAGCCCACAAATTTTCCGATAAGGGCAAAGGAGGGATCACTCTCATTTCGCGCTGACTCATT
This sequence comes from uncultured Dehalococcoidia bacterium, assembly GCA_964634125.1. Classification (GTDB taxonomy): domain Bacteria; phylum Chloroflexota; class Dehalococcoidia; order SZUA-161; family SpSt-899; genus JABMQN01. The sequence continues at coordinate 7,125 of CAZWIP010000093.1, read as the reverse complement.
ACTAATAGGACCTTTAACCAGTTCATTTAAGGTTAGCATATCTTGTACATGAACTCGGCGGGCAATTGCCCAACGGCCATCGCGTTTGGCCCAACGATCCAGGTATCTACCCCGAGCGATAATCTCCATTTGCTTCCCGGATTCATCTGGATTTGTCCACAGAGCTGCGGTCACATAGGCCTCGCTGATAGCCGTATCTCCTTCAACCGTGGTTAATACATTGGTAATCTGGTGAGAGTGACACTGCATTGCGCTGTGGGTTTCCCACACCCAATCAACGAAACCATGACCTGTGCCTTCATAGGCATCGTAATATAATACGGTCGCGTCCGGATGAAAGACGGAATAGGCCATTTCCTTGTCCATACGATCGATACCGCGGCAATAGCGAGACAAAGTGTCACGAATGGCTTGTTTGGCTTGCAACTCTTCAATAACTTGTTCCGACATAAGTTCCTCCCAACAATTTGTTATGTCTGACAGGCTACTATGCAGGTTAGACATCCGATGCACCTGTCCAGATCAATCACCAAACCGTATCTTTTGCTCATGGTCTAACCCTCCTTCACCACCACAGCTAACCAGCAGAGGCAATGCACACAACAACACAACTAAGACACTAATCCCAGTTCTAATTGAACATTTCATAACGTCACCTCCTGTTTTCTTGTAAATCAAGGGGCCTGCATGGCCCCTTGATGGTGACTCGTTAACGATCCGTTACATGAGTCCCCATACATCCAGTAATCATGGGCAGATCCAGGTAAGTCTTGATGCCTGGATTATCAGCCTCACATACCAGTGGTACCGCGTTTACTAGGTGGAACCCTGTAGTGCTCATACCTTGAGCCACACGCTCTTCCTGTGATAGCTCCGGCGGAAAATCGATATCGATAATAAGGTTGACATCACCCTCGATCTTGATCCGCCAACCGGATTGGCGCGGAATATCCATCTTGGACTGGAGACGGGTCTGCTCAATATCATCCATATACCAGATTTGTTCCTGAATGATCTCGGTTCCTTCCCGGGTTTTGCCGATGTGCAGGTAGTTGGATAAGGCAATCGTTCCTTCTTCGATTATGCCCACCGCCGCCTCTATGGGCTGGTTAGCCAAAATGAAGTTGTATTTTTCCTCGTAGGAAATGACTTCGGAACCCAAACCGTCGGCAATCATATCGATCGGTTGATACCAGGCCTTTTCATTTAATTCTGCAAAGGGGTTATTCCCCGCTTCTTCCGGGGTTTTCCCCAAACCCATGAATTCCCTTATAACCATTGGCGAGGCGTACGTACGGCAATCACCGCATTCGGTCATGGTGATCCGGTCAATTCGATTGCACCATCCCGTAAACGTCAGAGGGAAACGCTCAGCGATACCTCCGGGATTGCAGCCAGAGGCGTGCAGATTAACATTCCCTTTCTTACACGCATCCTCAAGGAACTTGGTTGCTTCCGAATCCTGGATAAAGGGAAACCAATATGGAACCGGCGTGATCAAATGTTTTCCGGATTCCAGCAACCGGCATATTTCACCGACATCCCACGGCATAGGACAATAGATTACACAATCGGCGTCGAGAGCCAGGATTGCATCGACATCCTGAATAGCCCGAACACCAGTCTTATCCATACCGACGATGTCACCGGCGTCAAGCCCCTCTTTGTCATCGCTATACACTTTAACTCCTACCAACTCAAGCTTTGGATGCCTGATAATCCCTCTTAGTGCAGCACTGCCCACCACACCAGTAGCCCACTGTATTACTCTGTAGTTTTTCATTGAAACCTCCTTCTTTACCACTAAACTAGTTTCCAATAACCGTACTCTAAAAAGTTCCTGAAAATTGGTCATAATTCTGCTGAGGTTTGGACTTCCCCCGAAAAGCTGGATACTCAGTCAAGGATCCGAACCTCCGATCTCCAGGTACTGGACACTGCATTACTGCATAAACACAGATTGGTTTGACTGTTATCTGTGACTTAAGTGCTCCCAAAGGACTGAGCATCGGTGAACTCTCAGACGTCCTTTGCTCGGATCACAGCAACCGAAAGCAATCTGTAAAATGAATAACCTGAGACCTGTTTGATGCCAGGCAACTGGCAGAACTGTTGATTTCAGAACAAGGTATTTGCCCTCATAGGGTCTACGAACAACCACCTCGGGCGGACCGGCAGGAGGAACCCTGCGCCTCGTTGTCAGAAGCTTCACAGCTGTTTCTGCAAGTGAACGTAACGAGGTTTAATAAGTGGTAGATCGGCATATGTCCTGATCCCGGGGGCAGCATCACACACTACTGGAATGGCGCTAATCACCGGCATGGCGGTTACCGGGTCGTTCATATTTTCCCCACTGGCAATTGGTGGATAGTCCCCCATTTTCACCCCTGAAGGGGAAAAGGTAACTAGGGTGCGAATATTTGGATTGCCTTCAATCTCCAGTGTATACCCATCATGAAACACGGGCCAGTCGGGCTCCAGGTTTTTTCCAGCCTTCCAGATCACATCAAGCACTATTGCCGGTTCGTCCCCCACCATCCCGCTCCATGTGCACTTCTGTCCGGCGATGGTACCGGCAGGTACGGCGAATCCAAAGAACTCACGATCATCCGGGGAGACAGCATATTCGTAGTTGAAGCGTTGCTCGGTAATGGGTATACCCAGGAGCTGGGCAATCACATCAATGTGCTCAGGGTAGGTGCCCAGCACGAGTTGATTGACCTCCGCCCATTTTTCATCCGGCGGCTGTCCCCAGCCCAAGTTGGCGAAGTTGGCAAAGGCTTCGTAGGGAGTGAGGTCCGCGGTTTCCAGTAAGCGGACGCAGCGGAAGTCCTGGCTTATGCTGGCCATGAGAGCCGCAATGAACGGAGCAAATCCGGGGAAAATACCGCTGCCAAACAGGCTGGCATTGCCCTTTTGGGCAGCCGTGATCAATTGGCTGCGTGCCTCTTCACCCCACGAGGTGCCGGTCACAAAATAACTGCAGACCATATTCAGTCCGGCTTCTAGAATACGCACCATTTCCTGGATATTAGGGAAGTTCGGCATGTAACAGACGCAATCGGCCCCCATTGATAGTAGGGAGTCCACGTCATTGGTGGCCTTGACACCAATCGGCTCAATACCGCAAAGTTCGCCAACGTCTTTGCCCACCTTGTGCTCGCTCCAGGCATAAACTCCCACAAGGTCCAGTTCCGGATGCGCCAGAATCCCCTTCACGGCCTCTCTGCCAACAAAACCTGTGGTCCACTGAATGACTTTATAGCTCATCTTTAGCCTCCTTTACTTAGTGTTTTGCATTTGGTTGCCCCTGGAACGGGAGAATCCGACTAACCCAGCAGCCGCCTGGCTTCCAATTCATCCGCGACATCTCCCAGGCTCAACTCTTTCAGCCTCTTTCGGGTTTGGAGCCCACTATCCACATCCCAGCCCCTGAGTTCATAGTGTTCGCTTTTCATCCGTTCGAACTCATCTCTATCCAGGACAGCGCCTACTCGCGAAACCGGATTACCGTTCACATCCGGGACCAGGCAATCGGGATCAAGAAACGTAGAAGGCAGGGGTTGTGTGTGCATTACATCCGGTAACCGGTCATCTTCCCTGCCTTGATGACCGTCTCGAATTAAAGCTGCTCTTTGCTGGTTGTAAACCCTCTCGCCAATGCGGTACAGTCCCAGTTCATCGACATCCACCCCGGTCACAGCGGCGAGGTATTTGCTCTCTAATGTGGGATCCCCGAGATGATCTGCGCTGTGTTTACCATCCGAGAATGAGTATTTCCAGTCACAAAGACCCAGGCTTTCCCGGGCATTGACGCGGTCCTGTATCATTTTGACTGCCAGCGCATTCCCCTCGATGGTGGTAAAATCACCGGCGGCCTCGCTTCCCCAGAACCGTTTGGCGATTCCCTGAATGACTTCGCTGGTGACATGGGTGGGGTATTGTCCCATCACGCCGGTTGTCCATTGGGAAAGAGGGTAACCGACCTCGTGAACCAGATGGTGGGGATTCCGGGGTTCCATTGCATAAAGAAGTGCCGTGGTCATATATTTTCTGGGATCATACGGGTCTGAATGGTTGATTAGTTTGGGCGCTTCGCCCCCGATCTCATCTGCCGCTCTCTCCACTCCCTGTGCCAGCACTTCGCCGAAACCCTGACGGAGAGAAATCATTCTGATGTACTCTTCTGCAAACTCCATACTACCGAGCTTGGACATATCCAGGCCAGTGTCCGCCTCACCAATAATGCCGGACTGAATACAATCAGAAAGCCATAGCAGGGTAACCTGAGCCATGAAGCTATCCAATCCATAGTCATCGCATAACCTGTTGGCATAGAAAGGGACTTCGTTCTCCTCCCCATAGTATCCCCAAGACCAAACCAAGTAGAACAACCCCGAGTTACACATGTATTTGCCAGCCTGTCCGTCCTCAGCTGTATATTTAATCCGCAAGCATCTACCCTCGCAACCAAAACACGGTGATGGCTTCACTTTAGGGCCGGTATGGCTAAAATCCATCCCCCACGCCACGAAGGAGGTTCGGTCAAGGCCCCGCAAGTAGACTGAAAGCTCCCGGAGTCTTTCCGGGTGAGCCACGTCCACCTTTTTTCGGGATCCTCGTACCGCAATGGCTTTCAATCGTTTCGATCCCATCACCGATCCGAATCCCGCCGAGCCAGCAGCATCATTGTCCGCCAGTAGAATGCCCGCAGCCGTCATATTTTCACCGGCTGGCCCGATGGCAACCACCTTAACGTCGTTTCCCATTGCTGCTTTGATCATGTCGATGCTTTGTTTAGCACCCTGTCCCCACAAATTCGAGGCATCCTTCAACTCAGCGACACCGTCGTGTAAAAACAGATACACGGGCTTATCTGCCTGGCCTTGAACCACGATGCCGTCATAGCCGGCGAATTTCAACTCCGCCCCCCATCGTCCACCCAGGTTGCAGTAATTGAACTTGTGTGGAGTTGTTTCGGGGGATTTTCCGTAGACCCCCCATCGGGATCCTCCGATCACCGGGATTCCGGCCATCGGCCCGAGGGTAAATATCAGTTTGTTCCGCGCATCGAAGGCCCCGACTTCCGGGCTAACTTCGTCCCAATAGATTCTGGCAGCGAGGCCCTTTCCGCCAAGAAATCCTTCGACGTAATCCATTGTGGAGGTCTCAGTTATTTTGGTGGATGAAAGATCCACTCTCAGCAGTTTGCTGGCATATCCATATGAACCGCCCACTTCGTGCCTCCAGGTAGCAAGGTTAACAATCTGGTTTCAAGCTGACGTTTCCTATATCAAATCGCTGTGACGCAATCACCTTAAATTAAACCTTAAAATTGGATGAGATTCTAAGGGGCACAAATAATGGGGACCCACTCTGACACCCTGAACAGGTCTTCCTCGGCTCCCCTGGCCTCCAGTATCACCATGTAATTCACTGATGCCCGTTTCGTCTCGCTGTAACTGAACCGTTCAATACCATCGATGGTGAGTGAAAATGACTGCGCGGCATTGTAAAGGGCTTCTGTATCGAAATTCTCTGGCCCAACATCTTCAACAGCCTGTCGGATGATTTCAAGCACTTGGTACGGCATTATGATACCTAAATATGGGGAACCCATTCGTATTATGTCTTCGGCATCGCTTGGATGGTATTTATAAAGCAGCTCCTTTGACAATTCGATGAGGGGTCCTTCATCGGTCCACCAACGGGTTATATTGAGGATGAGTTCTCCATCGATATCGTCCCAAAGGCGTGCATCATCTGCCATTCCGATCACAGCAGTATGAGCAACACCTCCGATGAATTTTGCGGTGTATCCTGCTGCCCTATATTCCTTGGCAAAAGTAGTCGGCATTGGATTCGCGTATACGTAATCGGCATCTTTGAGTGCCTCGACTTCAGGCGCCCAGCTAAAGGTGCCCAGTGGGACCACGTGTCCCCCCACCCACTCGTACTGATCGGGATGGGTTTCCGCATAATCTTTCCACGCATCGAAGTATATTTCTGAGAGGCCGTCTGCCCAAGAAGCTCCTCCAATCTTAGCTGGTCTGTCTTTGGGAAAATCCGGATCGTTTTCGGCTATCCATTTGACAAGAGTGTAACCATCGCACTGGGTTGAACCGCCCAGTGCGAATACATATCCAGGGGGCGTGAGATACTCATCAGGTACTGACGGTCCGAATAGAACGACCTTCTCATCATTAGCCCTTGATGCCAGTACCGCTACCGCCGGCGTCGCGATCACATAAATAAGGTCCGCTCCTTTCTCCATTAACCACTCATATGCCGGTATGCCCTTGGCCGGATCATACCCCGTATCATAGGAAATCACTTTGAGCTCCACCCCAGGGATAAAGTTTTCCTCATTGTAATATTCCACCATGTCGTCCAGTACCATATTCATTGTTTCAAATAAGGCCGCCCCCGGTCCTGTCATATCAGATATGTTACCGATGGTAATCACGACATCCTCTATTGGCTCCTGAGTGGGCGTCGGGGTCTCTGTTGGTGCGATTGTTGCGGTGGCTGTAGGGGTTTCTGTTGCGATCGGTGTTTTTGTCTTGCCGTCATCATCGCAGCCAACCAACAGCGACAATAATAGCGATATAATTGCCATTCCAATCATTCCCATTCGACTTCGCATTTTCATCATTTACCCCCTTCTTTTATGTTAGCAAAGCATCACGCCTTGTAATAACCAATTCCACCAATCTGGGTACTTGCTGGCTAAAAACAAAAAGGCCATCCAGCATTAGCTGAACAGCCCTCTTTGAGGTTGCTTTCAGTTGTATAACGCAGCCGTTGTAGACTATTTGTCTGGTATTGTATCTCAAAACCGGTTCTACCTCCCGGTTGTTTAGCAGATACTATATATTCAGCATAATCAACAGCTCATTTGCTTGCTTATGTCACAATTGCCCGTAGTTCTTGATCGTAGCGTACATCGGCGTTAATGCCTTGTTTATTATAAAAGCGGCTAATTATATCACATGGATATCTATTTGTCATATCACGGAAATCGCGAAACGTTTTGTCTACAAAAGTAAGGTTTAGAGTGTGCACTATGCCTGGCGTGCCCCCCAAAAACAGATCCAGGTATAATGTTAGACTTGGATTAATTTG